>JBMNOY010000080.1:0-5866 GCA_050943315.1 Syntrophomonadaceae bacterium | reverse complement strand
AAATATTTTACATCTATAGCAAGGGGTTTTACATAAAAAGGAAAATTGCCGGGGATGGAAGCCATCCCCGGCAATATGACCATTATGGTTTATTATATGGGTTTAGTAATTTGGTTGGGAAGATTAAATTTGTATTCGTTCCACTGAACACCCTTCAGTTCCAGTACGAAGGAAGTTGTAGCATTCTGGGGAGCACACTGTAAAACTCTTTCCACTATTTTTAAACCTACAGTTTCGCCGGGATCAATCTGCATTCCTTCAAGTCCAGTTTTACACTTGTCCTTGTTATCATATAGAACATTACCTTTATTATCAATTATTTGGAGATGCATCCAGTCTGGAATCTTTTTTGACGGATCGGACAATTTAACCTCGAATTTAGTAGGAACTGTGCCATTGTTTTTTACTTTAGTCTCAATATACTCCTGATATCCAGGATAGCCATTGTAAAGGTCAATTTTCAACATATCATTTATATGTCTGGTGTCCTGACCACAGATTTCAGGAAGCTCTTCTGTATCATTGCATATCTTAACATTCTTGGAGCCTACGTTTTTAGCTTCATTACCGTTCCAACGATCCAATCTATCTTTGTTGCCGTTGTAAACACCACCAGTTTTTTCATAGTTAAATCCCGAGTCACTGGAATTTGCACAGGTCCATGTCAGATTGACGACACCAGTATCTATGCTCTCATCGATGAATAAGGTATCATACCACATTGCGTATGCTCCGCCCAGGGCAGCGAAAGCAAACACCATAACCAGGGCCAACACTTTGACTTTTTTCATTCTTTTTTCCTCCTTAAATTTAATTTATTACCCCGGACTGCCCTACAGTCCGTATGGCCATTGCTAAGGAGCTGGTGACAGCTCCTGCGGTGGTTCTGCAACTACAACGGTGCCGTAAATATGTAGTGTATCGTTCCACCAATCGGGATCCTGGTTGTAAGCATTCCATTGGATACATTTAATCTCTAACTGGAATGGATAGGTTCCCGGTACATCTGTTTTCAGTCTGATTTTGATTTGCCCTTCCACCGACTTACCCGGGTCAAGACCCTGCATACCAGGCTTTATAACCTTTTGGGGCAAATCATAGGATACTATCAGGGCGTCATTTTCATAAACGTATGGTACATTATGAGCTTTGTCGTCATAATCTGGTGGAGGTAGGAATCTAACTGGTATAGTTCCCTGGTTCTCAATTTTGGAGTTACATACCCAATTTTTTTTGTTTTTTTCACGGTCAATATCGACGGTTATTCTGTGGTTTTGCTTACCGTTTTCAGAATCGATCGTGCAGGATATGCTTCCCCATCCCTCACCATGCGGCAAGGTCTTGTCCTGGGCATAAACCTTGGTAAACATGACATCGCCTTCCAGTCTGCCGGTGTTGACATTTTCCAGGATTGTCAGCCCATCAGGCCACAGCGCCATTGCTGGTCCGATGAGGCCGATTCCAGCTAGGGCTACCCCTACCAGCACCAAATACCATGCGCCACCTTTTCTCTTACTCCTGCCGGACCTCCTAATCTTATTCACCCTCCTTTCTCTACGTATTTCCAGGCCTTTAAACTGATCATATCCCTGCGTTTGTACAGTAGAATCGGCGGCTACTCTCTATGAACACTATAATATGATCTGGTTTTAAGCCCCATACTCCGCAGTCTATTCTTGCCATCACCCGGGAGTAATTCTATAGGTACACTTTGGTACCAGATTGGCCATTAAAAGGTAATGAGCAGCATACATTCGGTTCCCCCAGGCCCTGGGAAAAAGCATATAATGCGGCCTGGGTACGGTCAGCCAGATCCAGCTTGTCCAGAATCTGACTAACATGCTTTTTTACCGTATATTCAGTTACATAAAGGGCAGCGGCAATTTCCCGATTGGACATTCCCCGCGCTAGGTACTGCAAAACCTCCATCTCCCGGGGGGTTAGCTGCTCTATCGGATCATCTTTATCCTGACAAATGATTGTTTGCATGATGACTGGATCCACATAAGTTCTATTTCTGGCTACCAACCGGATAGCGTTAATGATCTCTTCCGGCATTGCTTCCTTGAGTACATAACCTTCTACCTTTTCAGCCAGGGCCCGTTTGATATCTGCCCGGTCACTGTAGGAAGTCAGAATTATAAAACGGCAGTGGGGAGCTACTCTTCTGGCTTTCTTAATAATGTCCAGCCCATATTCGCCCGGCAGCCGTAAATCCACCACCGCTATATCCGGCTGCAACTCTTCAATCACTTTAATCCCTTCCCGACCCGAACTGGTTATTCCGGCCACCTCCATATCCGGCTGCAACTGTACTACTGCCTTAATGCCCTGCAGCACTAAGGGGTGATCATCGATAAACACCAATCTCATTTGTTAACTGCCTCCCTTAATTCATCTCCGTTTTTAGGAATAGTACACCTTACCAGGGTGCCCTTTCCCGGTTCACTGTAGATCTCTAAATCACCATTAAAATGGTTAGCCAGCTGGCGCATATTCCGGCTTCCCAACCCAGTTTTACCCTGATCTAAAACCTGGTTTAAACCCGGGTAACCACACCCATTGTCTTTTATTTCCAAGACCGTACGGTTTGGGGACATTAATAAGGAAACCTTCAGGGAGCTGCACTTTCCATGCCTAATAGCATTGCTGCTCGCTTCCCGTATAATCCGGTACAACCCCTTGCGCAAAGCGGGGCTTAATACATCTTCACTACCTTCCGCCTGCAAGTCCACCTGAATGCTGTTTAACCTGCCCAGGTCATCCAAATAAGATGCCAAATTATCAACAAATATACTTTCTCCCCGCTTATGAGGGCTCAGTTTGTATATAGAAGCTCGTAATTCCCGAGCCGCCCGGCTGGCAGTTTCTTCAACCAGTTTTAACTGCTTCTGCACCTTTTCTTCTTGAAGATGGGCTTCCTGTTTGGAGATAGTATCCAGTGCACACACCATACTGAAAAGATACTGGGCCACCCCATCGTGAATCTCATTGGCAATGCGGTTTTGCTCCTCGCTAACTAGCAGTCGTGCCCATAACTTATCGAATTTAAGCCTTTCTAGAATAATCCCGGCCACTCCGGCCAAAAACATCAGGGCTTGTCTTTTCTCTTCGTCGTTTTTCCCCGCTGCGGATGACTGTAAGTAAGCCAGAAGCCCAAAACATTCCCCCTGGGACATTACCGGCGCCGCTATTAACTGGGCGTTTTTATGGATAGGTTGTGAGATTACTCCTTCAGAAGGTTTAATTCGGTTCCACAACCGATGTAATTCCTTTTCCCAGTCGATATCCGGCGCCGAGCCAGCGATGCGTAGAATGGTTCCGTTGCCATCCTGATCATTAACATCCATGCTCTCCCATATAAAACAAGCCGCCGGCTCCTCACAGAGCTTGCCGGTATACAAGGCTAAAACCTCCACCAGTTCTGCCCGGTCTTCGCGGGTAGAAAAGGCTTCCAGAGCCTGGTAAAGTGATGATATATGCTCCAGGGACCTTTCCGTAGCCTCATGGGCTTTGGCCAGCATGGTATAAGCAATTCCCAGCCGTTTATACAAGGAAGTGGCTAGCTGCGTCAGGGCGGTGCTGAGAAAGAACACCAGCAATATACTCATGTAGCTGGACAAAAAGTGTATGGGTGACCCCTGGAAACCTGGATAAAACCTGGTCACGCCAATCGCTGTGCTCAAAAAAAGGGCCACTGTACCCCAGCAATATAAACCCGGAAGATAGAGAACTGCAGCTATGATAGGATTTAAAGCATACCAAATAAAAGGACTGTCCAATCCTCCGGTGGGCAGTATCAATAATGCACTTCCCACGGTCTCAGCAATGATTAAAATAATTAACGGAACCGTATTTTCTTTATGCTGATTAATACGTTCAGAGTTTTTCGATCTTTTGTACAGATACCCTTGAGCAAGAACACTGATGTTCCAATTGTCATAGAGGTTTTGAGCGAGAATAGTTGCCAGCAGGACTGAAAAAACTACTGCCATCTTCACCACTAAGGGTGAGTAAGGAGGACCCGCCAGGTAAAAGACGGATATCAAGATTAATACCAGATAACGAGCAATCAGCAGCGACTTGCGCAGACTTGCCTCCGGATTAAACTCACCAACCGGGAATAGAACTTTTTTACTGAGTAAACTTACCATTCGGGTGTATAGGGAGTTCCATTTTAGTAATATTTTTTTCCCGGTTGTAGCCAGATACGTTGACATACTTGCCCTCCTTTGACATCCTCATCGGTTACCTAGACTGGGTTTGTATGTAAATTTCCTTTTTATGGTAATTCTTTTGGGCTATACCTTCTATTCACCGAAAGGTGGAAATTAGGTTTAGCTAAGGAAGGATAATGTCTTTACGGTTTTTCCCGTCAGAAATGCATAGGCAGGTATACTATGAAGACTACTGCTGTGCCTCCGGTTAAAACAGTTTTAATCTGTTTTCCAACCAGAGTAAACCAAATTCAAACTTATCTAAAACCTAAAGATTACCAGCCAAAAAACCGGGTGATACCTAATCACCCGGTCTGGCTACTATATATCAATTCTATGGGTAGGTTTTTGCCCCGTAAGGTTGATTTCTAAAGACTTTGCCTAAGCTCAAAAAAGCGAACGATATAAGACCGTTCGCTTTTCTTTTATGCTTTTTAGCTATAAGCATCTATCCCTTGCTTTTTGAGGCCGGCATGCAGATTATTTCCCTTACCTCAGTTTTAAAAAACTGGTTGGAGTGCGCGGGACGCATTATTATGGCGGCATCTACACCTTCCGCGGTTCCACCCAGAGAAATAATGTCTTCTCCATAGGGTATCAACCCCGCATCTAAAGCCATAACTCCAATTTCTACTGCCACCTTAACCCCCTGGCCAAAAATGCGCAGGGTTTGAGCCATGATTTCCGCCGGGTAAACTCCGCCAAACTGATTGCGTATGGCACGGTCTACACCTGCAAAAAGATGGGTGGTTGTTAAAATCTTGACATTGGCACGGATCAGGTCAGCCCTGACTTTCTCAGGCATTTCGTCCACCCCCGGCCCGGCAAATCCCACATGATGGGTTACTGCCACTATGTTAAGCCCATCTGGTTTAGCCTCCAGTACCCTGGAGGCGGTTTGGCCTGAACAAGAAGCTACTACCAGGTAGCTGATACCAGTTTCTTTGGCCCGTTCAAGTGCTAGCTTGATGGTATTGTCAGTGTTAATTGGTCCTGCGGTTGTCCAATACATGTGCTAACCTCCCAACATATGCTTATAATTAAGCAAAAATTAGTAAAATTTTAGATGTGTTTAGGATATAAACAAAAGCTTAACCCTGCCTTTTAATGTTGTTTTAACGGTCACTTCCTTATAAATTCTCCGTTACCGGAGAATAATAATCAATAAATGCATTCCAGAAGGGAGACTACTTAATGTTTCAAGACAAAACGCTAGTATGTAAAGATTGCGGCAGGGAATTCCTGTTTTCAGCCTCGGAACAGGATTTTTACGCAGAGAAGGGTTTCGAAAATGAACCAGGCCGGTGTTTGGAATGTCGGCGGGCATACAAACAGCAACGCAACAACCGTTCCCGAGAAGACCGCCCTATGTTCAAGGCGGTATGTGCTTCCTGCAACCAGGAGACCACGGTCCCCTTTGAACCCAGCGGAGACCGTCCGGTTTACTGCCGGGACTGTTTTCAGGCTAGACGCAATCAACATTAATAGATAAAACAACCAGGCAGGGGGACAACGGGCAAAAGAACCGTCCGAGACCGCTGAAAAAGTACCCTTTTTAAGCCGCTTGAGCGTCTGTCCTATTCCAGGTTTGTTGGTCAATCAGCAAACAATGGTAAAAAAAAATCAAAAAAAGTACATTTGAACCTTTT
>JBMNOY010000023.1:0-30499 GCA_050943315.1 Syntrophomonadaceae bacterium | reverse complement strand
AGGTAATTGTAATGTTTTTGGATATCCTGCATCATAGCCAAAATGAATCGTTTTTCACCCGGATAAGAATCAATAATCTCAGATATTTTCTGGTGGTCAAGTTCTTGAGCACATATAGCCATTGTAAAACTTACCCTCCTTTTGAGTAATAGTTGCAATATTTGCAGTGATTTTTTTCTTCTCTATCACCATCTATTTAGCACTAGCCTGTACCTCTCAAGTCTAGGCCGCACCACTTTCTCCATTATTTAATGTCAGCGATAACATCATTAATAAGCATGATTAACTACAATCCCATATCACCTATAAACCTTACCAGTCTTCCTCACAATCATCAGAAAATAGCCCGGTTTACACTGCTTTATGGTTTTATAGTATTCATCTGTGCCACTGCACTCTTGGTTCGCTGCATTCCAAAATGCGCACATGGAACCATATGAAAAAACTATTTTAACTAGCAATTCCTTTAAATATTGACTGTGATCTTCTAAACGATCTATGAAAAAGCCGGCCTGTTCCAACCTGTTTCTCAGCTGACCTAAGTCATGCATTCCTCTCATGCAACTTCTGCCTGAATAATTGCTAAGTTTGCTAACCGCCTCAGGATTTTTGGCATAGACATCGGTAATAACAAACCACCCATTCTCCTTTAACACACTGTAGACCAGCTTTATAACGGTGTCCAAACTATCCATTAGCGATAAGGTACATTCAGCCAAGACGCAATCAAAACTTTCGTCCTGGAAAGGCAGCTCTTCTCCTCTTCCCAGGAAAAAATCAGCATATCCGTAGTTGCTTTTCGCGGCCTCAATCATTTTTTCTGAAGGATCAATTCCCACAGCGGAAATGTGGTACTTTTTATAAAGGTAGTTCACCGTAGCCCCTCGTCCGCAGCCCAGATCAAGAACAGTAGCTTGGGGGGAAAGGTTACAATGCTCGATAGCTATATCGGTCAAACTAAATCCGCCCGGTCTAAGAGTATCCCCCATTATATCTTGCATACAACTGCTTTCATACACATTACGTGTTTCCAATTATTTGTCCTCCAGACCTTTTTCCACTTCCAGCATTTTACCCAAGGCCAGATCCTCTCCAATATACGCAGCATTACATTCTGGGCACTTCATAAGCTCCACTTCAAAGTTACCCCCCAGGTAGCACGCTTTGACCTTGCCAAGAACCAATTCCTTTTTACATTTATCACAAATCCAAGGTAATTTCTGTTCTGTTACTGCTTTCATTTTCTATTCCTTCTTAACTTCCATTCTGTGACTGTAAACTGAAACTACCTGAATTGCCCCGTCCTTTTCAAGATAACGAACCCAATAGGTAACATCGGCAATTCGTAGGTTGGCTAAAAAACTAGAATCTTCCGGATTAAAAAACCGTTCCCCGGATTCCTGGGCATGTTTTATGACTTCTTCAATGTTTTCACGAAGTATATAGCGTTCGTCCATAATGCGCCATACTTCGTCAGGAATGATTAAGTTCTTCATCTGAGTAAATTCGCTCCCCGGATCTTCATTCCACAATTCTCTTAGCAATTTCTTCTTAAGCTGCGCCCGGTTGACATGTCTTTGTGAAAGGTTGGGCATTTTTCTAAGTGCTACTTGGTCCAAATTCTCCCCGAAAATCAGGTCCAGAATATGATAGGTTCGCTTGCCGTTCTCCACAAACAAATCTTTGCACATAGCACAGTAAACCAGGAGGTCGGCGTTGCTTTCATTTATGCGGCTCTGCACAAAATCTTTGCTTTGTTCACGGTTGGCAAAATACACCAGTCCGCCATATCCGCAGCACTTAGTTTTTTCCTGGGTATATTTTAGTTCCTGTATTTCATAACCAAGCTTAACCGCAATACTTCTCAGGCTGGATTGGATTGTTTTATTATGCCTGGTAGAGCAAGCATCATGGACATTTAAAATACGGTTCTTACCATTTGGGGCCGTTTCCGGCAATCCATAACTGTCGATTATTTCCCATAAAGACATAAACGGTATGTCCGGAAGGTATTTTTCAAAAATGGCACAGCAGCTTGAGCACGCCAGAATAAAGGTAGGTTTGCCTTTTTCAACCCATGCGTCTCTTAATCGTTTTAGACTCCTTGCCATTAAATCCTGGCGCCCTGCCCAGTCGGCTGGGGCCCCACAACAGCCCAGCATTATCCCCACACCTTCTTTTATTCTGGATAGAAGGTATTTATAGGATTTTTCAACATACTCCGGATAGGATGCTGATAGCTGGCACCCGGGATAAAACATAAAGTCCACTTTTTCAGTACCGGGCGCATCCCCTTTAAAAATAGACTGAGCATAATTAGAAAAGGAAAGGCGCGGGTAGGTAAACAGTTCTTTTTTTCTTGCCTCCATTTGTTCTTCTGGAATCGGAGGAGGCGACTTTACCATAAAGAAGTGACTGCTGTTGCTGAACTCCATATCTTTAAGCGCAAAATCATGGGCGGAAGGAGGCATTTTGCCATTTTCCACCATGCTTTCCCTGGTCTCCTGTATTATATCCTTCATCCTTATGTCGCCATGGCATTGTTCACCGCACAACCCGCACATGGTACAGGAATTTATCATTTTATTGGCGTACCGTGTACCCAGAAATGTATCTTCGTTATGAATAATTTGCCTTATATAATTTTTTGGATGAGTACCAAACTTCTGTAAATGACTGCATGAATCAATACATTTGGTACAGCGGCATTTTAAGCATCGCCCGGCTTCATCTATGGCCTCATCTTTGCTGTATACGTCACTAGCCCGGATAACCGGTGCTACCGGCTCAATATTATCCACTTCATAATTGAGAGGTGTTTTAAATGACCCCTCCCTTTCCCGGGCAACCGTCATGGAAATCCCCTTAACGTATCTTTCCATGGATGCTGCAGCTCTTCTACCTGAACTTACCGAAAGAATAACCGAGCCATTTGGGTATGCAATTCTGCCCCCCGCAAATAGTGATGAAAACTGTACTTGAAAAGTCTCGGGATTAATTTGCAGATTTTCATTCCAGTCTCCCGTAGCAAGAAAGACTGCATCATGCTCACTAATGATTTCTTTTAGTTCCGCCGGTCCGATAAATCTGTTAAGAACCACGTCAATATTTGATCTGTTAAATATTTGCAGTTCTTCGTCTATTACACTCTTACTGAGGTTTGCACCTTCGCAATTCCATATGCTGCCACCTAGCTTATTCGACTTTTCATAAATTCTTACCTGAAAGCCTTTGCGATCAAGTTCGAGGGCAGCCGTAAGCCCGCTCAGACCTCCTCCAACCACAGCCGCCTTGCCAGTCTTCTTGGGAACCGCCAGCGCTTTTTTGGGAGGGATGTAACCATATTTAATGGCTGCCTGCTCAAGTTCCGAAATTCTTATCGCTCCGCCGGCAGCCTCACGCACACACACATTTTCACAGGGATGATCACAGATCATGCCCAACAGTCTAGTAAAAGGCATGCGTTTTTCTAAAATTTTATAGGCTTTTTTAAAATCGCCTCTCTCCATTTCAGCCATAAATGCCGTCACATCCACGTGAATAGGGCACCATGCGGTACATGCTGCAGGTTCATCATAAATACATCTATCACCTGTTTGCAGCAGCTTTTCTTTGTCCATTGACTATACCTCCATTAGGCGATGATTATAATCCAGGAGTACAAGGTGTCTGAAGCCGTATTTTCCTTCTTTTTAAAATATGGAATTGGAGTAAAACTCCAATTCCATATTTATAAACAAGTTTTGTTTACATCCCTAACCTTAGAGTTTTTTCAGGCCTTCCAAGACCTTTTCCGGATATGCCGGCAGCTTGGTTATACGTACTCCGGTAGCATCGTATATAGCATTGACAATTGCTGCATGCGGAGCTGACAGAGGCATTTCACCGGCACCTGCCTGACCATAATAGGTAAGCGGTCTGGGTGTCTCCTGGTGAATGAGCACTATATCGTCAGGAATATCTTTGATCTCTGGGAATCCACAGCCTATAAGGGTGGTATGCTTCTCTAAATCTTCAAAGTCTTCACTTAGTGCCAATCCTATTCCTTGGGCCAGACCACCATAAAGCTGACCTTCCAGAACCAGTTTATTGATTATGGTTCCACAGTCAGATGCCAGAGTTAGTCTTTCAACCTTGGTTTCGCCGGTGGTAGTATCAACGGCAACTTCTGCGCAGAGTACACCATACATGTAAACCGGGAACGGATTTCCTTGACCTGTTTCAACATCACAAGCGGTACATGGTGCTGTCCATTTTCCTTCATATTTGGTGGGCAGGCCTTCAGCTACCATTTCATCATAGGTTCTGAAAGTACCATCCGGTTTTCTCAGCGCATCCAGGAGGTTCCTGCAGGCTACTGTGGTAGCATTACCAGTCATAACATTGGAACGGCTTCCGCCGGCTGGTCCGCTGTCCGGTGTATATCTCATATCATTCATAACCAGTTTTATTTGTTCAGGTTTTAATCCCAAGGGTTTTAATGTTTCATGGGCAATGGTCAGTGTTCCCATATCAGCACCCTGGCCATGATCTTCCCATGAATTACCTACGGTAACTCCTTCTGGTGTTATTTCAGCCCATGCAGCTGAAGAATCTGCACCATCAAGTCCGCAGCCGTATTCCAGCAGTGATACACCGACACCATATTTGATATTTCCGCCTTTGGCATTCTTGGCGGCAGCCCGCTTTTTAGCTTCCTGGTAATGAGGTCTAATTTTATCAATTAATCCCGGGAAAGCAATTACATCAGGTGCACAACCGGTTGGTGTGGTATCGCCTTCTCTATATACATTTAGATATCTTAATTCTAATGGATCCATGCCCATTTCTGCTGCCAGTTCATCAATCATTACTTCTGATGAGAACAAGCTCTGCGGTGCACCATAACCTCTGAAGGCTGAGCCCCAAGCATGGTTGGTACAAACTGTTCTACCTTCACCGCGGATATTAGGAATAGCGTAACCGCCTCCTATGAACTGGTGGCCTCTCATGGTCAGCAGGTCACCAAATTCCATGTATGGCCCATGGTCTACCGTCCAGTCTGATTGCATGGCAACCAGTTTCCCATTCTCGTCAGCTCCCAGTTTGAGATGAATAAAGAATGGTGATCTTTTTCCGGTATAAGTTATCTGCTGATACATGTTGAATCCCAGGTATACCGGTCTCTTGGTAACCAGTGCGGCAACACCCAAAAGACCTTCCATGGTGGGACTGAATTTATATCCAAAAGTTCCTCCGCAATTATTCTGTACGAGGAATAGTTTGTCTAAAGGAATTCCAATACCTTCGGCAACCATCAAAGCATGTATATGAATACCGACACTCTTGGAATGAATTATTAAATTCTCATTGTCATCAAGATAGGCAAATCCTACATCCGGCTCCAGCGGAAGGTGAGGCTGTCTTCCTACATATAAATCATCCTCAACGACATGAGGCAGTTTTTCAAATAGAGGTTCAACCTCTTCACCTTTTACAGTCTTGGTTTCAAAATAAACATTGGGGGTTCCGGGATGAATCTCAATCGCGTCTTCTGCCATGGCGGCAGGTGCGCTCATATAAGCCGGCAGTTCTTCCAACTCAACCTTAACTTTGGCTGCTGCCTGTTCGGCCTGGTACGGAGTATCGGCAAGTACCATAGCAATGGCATCACCAAACTGGAATACTTTCTTATCGCAGAGAATGGGTCTTTCTTTACCATCACCCTTATTCTGCGGGAATGCCAAACCATTGATTCTATTGGTTCCGGGAACGTCTTTGTAGGTTATAACTTTGAATACACCCGGCATTTTCTCAGCTTCTTTGGTATCTATAGACAAAATATTAGCATGAGATACTGTAGCTTGTACGAGCTTGATATGCAGAGTATTTTCAGGAAGCGATTTTAGTCCCAGATCTGCTCCGAAATCCCAGGTTCCGGTAACTTTTGCTTCAGCAGATGGACGGATTAATTTTGACCCGATCATACTTTCGCCATCCTTCAGCTGAACCCACAGATCTTCTTTTGTAATTTCGCCTCTCATTAGCTTAGCAGCATCCATAACGGCATCCACTAAGGGTTTGTATCCGGTACATCTGCACAGGTTCCGGTTGGCCTGGAACCAATCTCTTACTTCCTCTCTGGTAGGATCGGGGTTTTTATCTAACAGGGCTTTGGCAGAAACGATAAATCCCGGAGTACAGAATCCGCATTGAGCAGCACCGTGTACCATCCAGGCCAGCTGCAGGGGGTGAAGGTTTCCTTTTGTTCCTACACCTTCAATAGTAGTAATCTGAGCATTATCAGGTATTCTTTCCATTGTGTAAAGACAAGATCTGACAGGCATACCATCCCATATAACCGTACATGCACCACACTCGCCCTTGCCGCCGCAGCCAATCTTGGTACCTGTGAGTAAGAGTTGTTTTCTTAATACATCTGCAAGGGTTTCTTCAGGATCTGCAGTGATATATTTTTTAACCCCATTAATAAACAAAGTCTTTTCAATCATGTGATCATCTCCTTTTTTATTCTTAGCTGTCCGTGAACTTCTGTATAAACCTGTTTACCCTGTAGTGCAGCCACCATAGACTGCCACCCATTAATTTGCCTCTTCAAATAATTCTTTGAATTTAGATGCTAATGCCCGTTTCTTGTTAACATTAGCAACTGTGCCATCTAGATACTCTATTGCTCTTGTAGGACAATATTTGGCACATTGGGCATTGCCATCACACAGGTTGCACTTCATAATTCTCTTTTTGGTTGTTGAGTAGTGA
Organism: Syntrophomonadaceae bacterium; assembly: GCA_050943315.1. Lineage (GTDB taxonomy): Bacteria > Bacillota > Syntrophomonadia > Syntrophomonadales > Syntrophomonadaceae > JBDKUD01. The sequence goes on along the minus strand of JBMNOY010000023.1, from coordinate 23,740 downwards.
ATATTTCCCATTGGGCAAGCACTAATGCATAGTTTGCAGCCAATACATTTATTCGCATCTGATACAACCGCTCCGTTCTCATCTCTTGCCATAGCCCCAACCGGACAAACCTTCATACAGGCAGCATCTTCACACTGCATACACATAATAGGTACTGAAATTTCCACTTCTTCAAACGTTATTACGTTTACCGCGGAATTCGGGCAAACTGCCTCACAGGTTTTGCAGTAATTGCATTTCTTAGGGGAAATCGTTAAAATTTTGCTCATAAAAGCCTGGTTACCGCACTTGCGATACCAGTTGCACCTCCTTTAATTTAGTTATTTTTCTGTTAATATTCAGAACGGTTTTTCACTATTGTTTATTAAGCAAAAAGCATACCAACAAAAAAGCCCCGTAATGACGGGGTTTTTTTACGTATAACTAATATATTTATAGAATTGTTCCGTTATGGAACATTATTTATATGACTTCTGTTGTTAGAAATCGGAACACCGCTCTGTTTTGGAACATCAAGATTAAATTAATAGGCACGGCGATTGTATTAGACTGACTATCGCTAGCCTATGGTGCGCTTTAACCGTTATAGTCTTCTATCAAGACTTTCATAATACCACCGCAAACCATGCCTTCGTCTTCCGCGATTTGCCCTGTCATATCGATATCCTGAATCATTGATCCGCCACTGCCGATAATCTGCCGGGCTGTATTGATTACTGCTCCTTCGGAACATCCGCCGCCAATACTTCCCATAATCTTTCCATATGGCCATACCAACATTTTAGCCCCTGCTTTTCGCGGCACTGAACCTTTGGTGCCAATAATTGTAATAAGAGCCTTAGGTTCCTTTTCATCTTTACACAGTTCTTCCAGTACCGGCCGGTCAAGCTCAGGCCAATTTACCTTAACCGAAGCCATATCATCTGTAGTAGTGCGGCTAAGCCTTCTGTAGCTGATTACCTGGGCAATTATCGATATGGCAATTTCTTCAGGTGTAACTGCTCCTATTTCCAGTCCAATGGGCGCATTAACCTTATTTAATAGTTCAGCTGGGTAGCCTTCATTTAAAAGCTGTTCTTTAACAATTTTCACGCGCCGTTTAGAGCCAATCATTCCCGTATACGCTGTTTTATAGTTCAGCACCTGTTTCAGGCACTCATAATCATGTCGATGTCCCCTGGTTACAATAACAACGAAAGAAGATTCATTCAGGTTAAGCCTGGTGAAGCAATTATTGAAACTATCACAGATTACCTTTTCAGCATCCGGGAACCTATCCTGGTTGGCGAACATTGGCCTATCGTCAACAACAGTAACTAGGAATCCAACTCTAGCTCCAAATTCAACCAAGGGCTTAGCAATATGCCCGCCACCCAAAACTATGAGGCGAGATTCCGGGAAATATGGCTCAATCAAAATACTTGTACCATTCGCAGCCTGAAAATATTGAAGGTTTCCTGTATCCAAAGCTAACTGTATTTTAGCAACAATAGTTTCATCCAGGTCATGTATAGTATTGCAGGTACGCAACTGCCCTTCTGTAACCATAATTTTTTTATACAAAATATCGCTTCCACTGATTTCATTGTTCATTAAGGAAACCACAGCAGCTTTTTTCCCGTTATCCAATTCACTCTTCAAGCTTTTGTAAATATCTGCACTCATCCTCTTTACCCTCCTTATAGCTCATCGCAATTTTTTTGCTCCCAAATCCATTTATGGCTGGTAATATCCCAGCTAAGCTGGTTTATGCAGCCATAAGGCTGACTTATTTTGAAGATATCCCGCAAAGGAAAATCTAAAAGCTTGCTTAATATCACCCTGATTACTCCTGCATGGCTAATAATAAGAATGTTTTCCGCAGCATTTTTAGTAATATAGTTGAAGGCGGTCATCACTCTTTTTTGCAGCTGTGCAAAGCTTTCTCCCCCGGGGGGAACAAAGGTATCAATATTTTTCCCTCTTTCTGCATACTGTTCTGGAAAACGGCATCTGATATAATCTATGGTCTGGTTTTCCCATTGTCCCATATTAATCTCCTTCAATTCATCGATTACTACCCTCTTGATGCTACTACCCGCAAGCAAGATTTCTGTAGTCTGTAAACATCTTTTTAACGGGCTGGTAAAAGCCTGGCCAATATCCCCAGCTGAAAAACCCTCCCTTAGCCTGGTAACTTGTTCGATGCCGACATTACTTAGCGGCAAATCCGTTATACCTATATAACGTTTTTTACTTCCATAATCAATGTGTCCATGTCTCACCAGGAATATTTTTCTAACCATATATAAAACCTTTACCTGTTATAGCCTCAATTTTTTTTATTATCTTATGGGCGGCATTCCTTCTATTTTCTATCTTTCTCAATACTTCAGGGCTATCATGATACTTTTTAAGAGACGGCTCGAATCGCCCCTCAAGAGATATTAATCTATCTTCCTTAACAAATTTATCAGCGAGATACAGAATCTCACTTTCGGTAACATTCCCTTTATCATTTACTTCAATATCAGTATGATTGGCTACGATCGAGCCTACCTTCCCATACCCAATTTCTTTTAAAATTTTTGCTGCCGCCTGAGCGTGGTTTTTTTCCATCCTTGCCATATCGTGAAGCATCGCCGCAGCCTTCAAGGCATATTCGTTAAGCTCGTATCCCGCGTTATTCAAACTGCGTAAAATTTCAACCGATACCTCTGCAACTTTGCTGCTATGTCTGATAATTTTCTCCGGCACTCCGTATAGGTCCAAAATGCTGTAACACTCTTCCCTGTCAGGTGCATCAGCATTGAAATACGCAAGTAGTTTTTCAAAGTCTGCTTTGGTATCCATATCCATTAATATGGCCTTATCAAAACCAGCTACAGTTACCGAATCAGAAGAATATTCATTTAAGATTCTCTTCAGTCCACCTTCTCCGTTACTACTTAAAATTGCCTTTTTGTACTTACAGCCTATCAGCGGCGGATGTCCCCTCCTGCCGCAAAATTCAGGATAAATAATACCTTTGTCACTCTGCAGATAGTTGTTTTTCAGTACTTCGATGGTATACTTCTTTACCAGCGGAATATCCACCGGTTGTATAAAAAAGGCTGCAATACTCGTATCCAACGTTTTAACACCCTTTTTAACCGAGGTAAACATTCCTTGGGCATAGTTTTCGTTTTGTATGCATGTCGTACCTGAGTTCCTCAGTTTTTCTGCCACTTCACTGCCTTTATAACCTGCTACAACGATAATATTACTAATTCCAGCGCTTTTATAAGTATCAACAATCAATTCGATGGCTGATTTTTCCCCGAACTTGAGAAACGGCTTAAAACTCCCCATTCTTGAGGAATAGCCGCCGGATAAAATAATGGCTGCAATGTTGGTGTTTTTCATATTACAGCTCTCCTAAAATCGTTAATCTTTCTTTTTACCATACTGTTGATTATTTTTTCCGGCATGCTGTCAGGATTGGCAATGACAGTTAAATCTATTTTATACCCAAGCTTATCACACAGTAATCTCTTAATACTTTGATAAACATCCTCCTGGATTGATTTGTGTTTTGATACTATTTCAATCTTTAGAAGGTCTGGATCGGTAATACAGGCTTTATAATCCAGAACTTCTTTAAATTTGAATATTATTTCATCCAGCTCCCTAAGACAAATGAACCCATGCTCGCTTATTTTCACACTGTTATCTATTCTCCCCAACGCTCTGGTCATACTCCTTAGAAAAGTACGGCACTCACATGGGGCTGAAGAAAATGAAGCTATATCGCCGGTCCTATATCGAATTAAAGGCATAGCCTGTCTGGTTAAGGTGGTAAATACTATTTCTCCGTATTGTCCGTCTTCAACCAGCTTACCTGTATCAGGATTAATAATCTCAAAGTATATATCTGCTTCTCTTAAGTGGTAACCGTTCAAAGCTTCGCATTCAACCCCTCCGCCATAACCCATTTCAGAAGAACCATAATGGGTAAAGACCTTGCAGCCATATTCACTGCTTAATTCGCGTATCAAAACTTCAGGAACATAGTCGGCACTTAATAGTACCTTATCTATATTCTTCTTGAAGAGTTCACTATGTACCCGGCTAAAATACAGCACCTGCATCGGTATGGCAACAATTGCGTTTATTCGGTTATTAAGTATAAAGTTTGCTGTTGCATCAGGATCGACCATAACTCCCTGTACAAAGCTCTCAATATCAGAAGCGTTTAATGATTTTTTTATTACATCCCCCACACTCCCATAAGAGTTGCCGGGGAAAAGAACAAGCACCCTGTCCTGCTTGGAAAGCATTGGCTTAAAACCATATTTAAAAAAATCAACGGTAGAATCAAGATCTGCTTCAGTGAAAAAGATTCTTTTTTCTTCTCCGGTAGTACCGGAACTTGTTATGGTTATTATCCTTTTAACCTCTTTTTGCGGGACGCACAAGAAATCAAATGGATTGTGCCCGATATGATGTGGCAATGTGAATGGAATACGGCTAAAATCACTAAGGGTATTTATTTTGTCTTCATTTATGCTACTTAACTTTTCGCGGTAAAACCTGCTATTTTTCTTGACATAGAACAAGGTCTCTTTTATCTTTTTTATTTGGTACTTCTCCAGCATCTTCGGTTCTCTTTCATTAATGCCGGACTTTTCCATAATCCAATCTTCAAGCGGCGTCACCCTCATGATTAACTCCTCATTCCCATATGTGATTGAACCAACATTCTATAGTCTATATAATGAACTCCCATCAATATTGGTTATGTTGTATAAGCAAAAAGGGATTAATTTGCAATCAGGTGTCACCACATGTATGCAGCAATCCTTGACTCTTTCGAGATCTACATTCCAAACATCCTGAAAAGCCATGGCCGATATGGTAAAGGAATTGTTATTAATGCTGTCTAATATTTTATCCCATCCCGATGTTTTACCAGTATCAGGTTTTTGTTGATTATCATTAGACGGTCTGTTAGACCAGTTTCGAGAAACATATTCTATTGCCTTAACTGCTCCTTCTTCTGCCTTTGGAACTTTACAGCAACAGCTTGAATCAGAGGAACCACCGGCAGTTAACTTTTCTAAATCATGCTCATTTATGACACAACAGCTGGAATTATTAGTTATATTCATTAATTCTCCATTTTCAAGATATATATAGCTGCCATGAAATGAACATAAGGAGTTTTCGCATTTAGGCGGCTTTAGGCTTTCTGACTTTATTTTGCCTCTAGTCTGTCTTTCTATTTCTTCTATGACTTCGCAAAGAGTAATTCTGTCTTCATCCTTAGGAATATTGGGAATCCTTCCAAAATAGCTTACTGGCTGGAAGTGTACGCCTCTAACGGTATGAATATGTTCCAGGGCAAAACGAATTATTTCACCTATATTGGCGACGTTTACCTTCGGAACCAGTGTGGGGACTAATACTACTCCTATACCATACTTACCGCAGTTTTCTATTGCCCTGGTTTTAATTTGAAGCAATTCTTTTCCGCGGAGTTTTTTATATATTAAATCATTGGTACCGTCAAACTGTAGAAATATTGAACTTAATCCGGCCAACTTAAGTTCTTGGACAAACTCCTCATCTTCCCCAATACGAATTCCATTGGTATTTAGCTGTATAAAACTAAAGCCTATTTCTTTTCCCATTCTTATGATTGCCGGCAGGTCATTTCGAATTGTCGGTTCACCGCCGGAAAGCTGTATATTGCACTTGCTTGAAGCTATAAAGACAGTTTCATAGCTATGCTTGATTTCTTCCAGGGTTGGATCTTCTTTTTGGCAGGCTTTTGAATCCGCAAAACAAAAACTGCAAGACAGGTTACATTTATGAGTAACCTCAATTAATGCAGTACAGGTATGCTGTCTGTGTTCAGTGCATAATCCGCAGTCATAAGGGCATCCTTTATCTATTTCAGTTAGAGGATTTTGAATATGGGCTCTTTCTTTGTTTATAATCCACTTCTCCATGGGAATATCGCCCTTCCATACAATTGTCTGGAAAGTCCCATGAAATGGGCAACTTTTCTTTAAATAGGTGTTTTTGCCCTGAGAAAATATTTCCGCGTCAATTTTATGCAGGCATACCGGGCACAAACTTTGTGTTTTGCATATCCTTTTATCAATAAACACATTTATTCCCTGCTTCCAAATTCAAAGCCATGGTTAGCCAGAATTTCTTGTACCTTTGCATAGCTTTTTATCAATAAATTGCCACATTTTAATCTATATTCCTGGTTGGTATTCCAATCTGTTATACTTACTACACCTATAAGATCTACACATTCGGTACTCCCAAACTCTGATTCAAACCATTCTGTATATTCATCAACCATATCGGAGTACCCTGGTTTGGGATATTCACAATCATTTCCTTTTCCTGCGTAAAGGCCCAGGACCGCAATTCCCGCTGTCAGCACTCCACATGTCTTCGGAGTACTGCCGATACCAATACAGAAACCATTTAGAACTCTTAACAAATCTTCATTCTCTTTTTCTTCTTCATCTAATGCCATTTTGACCATAATTTGAGTACAGCAATAGCCTGCATTGAACAGTTTAAACATTTTGAAAGCCATTTCATCCATGCCCTGTCCCTCCTTTATCCGACAACTATCACAAACTACCGTGGGTTAGTGCTAATTCACACTTATTTATCTTCTAACCCTTTTTCGACCTCCAACATTTTGCCCAAAGCCAAATCCTCTCCGATAAAAACATTATTACACTTAGGGCACTTCAATAGTTCCACTTCGAAATTACCGCTCAGATAGCATACCTTTACTTTGCTAAGTACCAATTTTTCCTTGCATTTATCACATATCCATGGCAAATCAAGTGCATTTTCCTCTTTCATGGTCTACTCCTTCACTATTTCCATTCTGTGACAGTAAACAGTTATAATATTAATCCCACCATCTGTTTCTTTGTACTGTACCCAGTAAGTAACATTGTTAATGCGCAAATTAGCCAGATAGCTGGAATCTTCAGGATTGAAAAAGCGTTGTCCGGTTGTTCGGGAATGTGCCACTACTTTCTCAACATCTTCAGCAAGTATACCTTTTTCTTCCATGTTGCCCTGTATTTTTGGTGAAATCATTAAATTCAACTCTTTTTTTTCGATTAAACCCATTTCCGATTCTTCACCCCATAATTCTCTTTAAAGCTGGTTATTTAGCCGGCCCTGTTGGCAATATGGAATCACCCCAGGCCAAATCCACAGTTCGGGTACCTGCAATCTTTACAGCCTGAACATAATCCTCCGTGAGCATACCTGATAATATCTTTCCTCTCAATTTTCTCTCCTGCCGCCAGTCTCGGAATCACCAGGTCAAAAATTGTCCTTTTGTTATACATAACACATCCCGGCAGTCCTAATACCGGAATATCTTCAATATATGAAAGCAGGAACATAGCTCCCGGCATAGTAGGAGCACCATATGACAATATTTCTGCTCCCGCCATCTTTATTCCAGTGGGGGTAACATCATCTGGATCAACTGACATTCCTCCCGTAACCAGAATAATATCTGCCCCTAGTTTTATTAATGTTTTGATAGATTCTGCTATCATATTAGGATCATCTTTGGAAAAAATCTGTTTAATCACTTCAGAGCCTAATTCTAGGAATTTTTCTTTTAGAACCGGGCCAAATTGGTCAGGAATTCTTTTGTAGTATACTTCATTCCCGGTTGTCACAATGCCCGCCTTTAATTTGTATAAAGGCATTACCTGTATAATGGGATAATTCTCTGCACAAATCTTTTCCATGGCTGCTATCTTTTTTTCTTCTATTTTTAAAGGTATTATTTTGGTAGCAGCTACGATTGTATTTACATCGACTAACCTGTCGGTATGGAGTGTTGATAGAACAATTTCTTCAATAGAATTAACTTCCAACAACGCTTTGGTATTTACTTTAAAAAGTCCTGGTTGGCTAACCGTAAAGTTTACTTTTCCCTCCGACGGTTCCAAAAAAGTTATACCCTGACCTGCGACCGCTCTTGCCATTCTTAGGGCTGCGTCATTTTCGTGTATTTCGTCATCATTATATTCTAAAACAAATATGTGTTCTTTTCCCATGTTTAATAAATGAGGAATATCTTGTTTTTTTACTATGTGTCCTTTTTTAAATGCAGCGCCTTTAGATTTGCCTGGAATAATCTCCGTCATATCATGTACAAGTACCATTCCAACAGACTCTTCTACTGGTATCATCTTCATATTCATAACTCCTCATTGCTAGTTTGTTGTAATTTGCATCAAATAATAATTTACGCTGGTGTAATATATAAATCACGCAAAATTCATGCCAGCACCTTCATGCCCGGGTATACTTACATTGTTGATATTTTTCAATAAGTGTTCTATTATGGAACAGTAATCATTAAAATAATCTGTTACAAATTGGAGCATTGTTCTATTTCGAAACAGATGGTCCTTATGTTTTCCAATTTTCTATAAAGAGTATTTCTGGCAATACCCAATGCTTTTGCGCTCAATGTGATGTTTCCCTTGTATAATTCTAGAACCTTCATTATATGCTGTACTTCTACGGTTTCCAATTTAAGGTTATCTTCCATTACTTGTAAGGGAACATCATTCTGTTGCTCATTTTGCTCTGCTTCATCTGAAGAAACTGCATTAGTAACTCTGTCGGTCCTTACAAACCTATCCGGTATAGATTCCGTATTTATTATCAATTCTATTACGTTTTCCAGTTCTCTTACATTTCCCGGCCATTCATATTCCAAAAAGGACCTCATTGTTCCTTCGTTAATATCAACACTTTTCTTATTAAGTTTGGTAGATATTCTTTGCATAAGAAACTTGATTAACAGGGGTATATCAGATTTTCTTTCCCTTAGTGGCAGCAGTTTTATGGGCAGGACATTCAGCCTGTAGTATAAGTCCTTACGGAAGTTACCTTTTCTAACCTCCTCATTTAAATCTTTGTTGGTAGCTGCTATTACCCTTACATCCACAACAATTTCCTTGACGCTTCCAACCCTGCTCACTGTACCTTCCTCAAGGACTCTCAGTAGCCTGGTCTGCATATCCAACGGCATTTCACCGATTTCATCCAAAAAAATCGTACCGCCATCTGCAATTTCAAACTTTCCAGGTTTACCACCGCTTTTTGCCCCTGTAAAAGCTCCTCCCTCATAGCCAAACAATTCAGATTCTATCAGGTTCCCTGGTATTGCACCGCAGTTTAATGCTATAAAAGGTCCATCCTTTCTATTGCTGTAATTGTGTATGGCATGTGAAAAGAGTTCTTTTCCTGTACCGCTTTCGCCCATAATCAACACATTGGATTTGCTGTCGGCAATCTTTTTGGCATAATCAATAATTCGAACAAAATTCTCATCCTGTCCGATGATGTTGTCAAAAGTGTAAATAGCCCGATACCCTGTGGTTTTGTTAGTTTTTTTTCTAAACTTTTTGACTTGCTGGCAAACCAAAACTATATTCTCTATATTTTGTTCGCCATCAAGAAGCGGATAGGCACTTAAGTTAAATTGAGATTTGTTTCTCCTGGAATTCACCAACACATTTTCATTGGTAATACTCTGTTTGTTAATGACCGAACGTTTCAAATTCTCCCAGCCGTCCATGAATTCCCAAATTTTTTTCAATTTCATTTCATCCGGGAGATAGCCAAACATTTCCGCAATACAACGATTTACAGATTGTATATTACCTTCCAGATCAGCTGTTAATATCCCCGTTTCGGTAGAACTAGCAATAGTCTCGGTGAGCTTCTTAGCCACGGATAAGTCATTAGCGTATCTCTTGATATCCAGCATTCTTTCTATAGCATTGGCAGCTGCCACTACCATACCTAGCGTATGCGGATTAACATATTTACTGTAACCGGTCAAATCAAGGCACCCGATGATTTTACCCCTGGTATTTCGTATAGGCGAAGCTGAGCAGGTCCAGCGATAATACTCCCTGATATAATGCTCCTTACCTGATACCTGTACCGGCTTACCTTCAGCCAAAGCCGTACCCATGGAATTTGTCCCGATACTGCATTCATCCATATATGCTCCAGGCACCATCTTCAATGAGAAAGCCTCAGATATGATACTTTCATTTCCCAGTACACTTAAAATACAGCCTTCCTCATCAGTTAGTATGGGAAAGAAATTAGACCCTTTTACAAAATTATATAATTGGTTCATATAGTGCTCAGCCGTAACAATTAGTTCCCTCTTTTCATTAAGCTTCTTCGTAAGTTCTTGGCCATAAAGAATCTTAGGGCTGTATATCCGGTCCAGTTCAACTTGATATCTTCTGCATCTTTCATGTGAATTTACAATATAGTCCCTTTTCGCAGCCGATTCTCCACAACTCATCGAATACCCTCCATTCTTCCCTTATATCTATTTAAACAGGTATTACAGTGATCAATTTGCTTATTCTTTTGAGTTACCGGTAACATTTAATACATATTTATTACAATCACTGCAGGCGTTATTGGGCATTGGGTTATAAAGCACTGCTATTCTATGAAAACCTAGAATACAAAGGGTAAAGTCAGTCATTACTTGCTACTGGGTATGCCATTAGGCTAAGCCCAGCATAAAAGCAATACTGCCGAACCGGCCAAGGGCACAGTTCGGCAATTGTGTTATAGTTGTTGCAACAATCCCCTTTCCGCCATGGGAGGCTTACCCGTTTCCAGGTAAACCCAACGACCTGACTGCCATAGTCTCTAACCACAGGTTGAACAGGTTCGGAGAGATTAATATAATTTTTTATAATAAAGCTATGGGTCCTGGTTATGTTACTAGTAGATTCCAGCCCAAAAACCTAAAAATTTTTGGCTCCGAACTTTTCTATTACTTCTTTAGAATTGAATTTACCAAGGTTGGGATATCTCCCAACCTTGGTAAAATATGAAGGCCGGCGTCAAACGTAAAGCCTTTGCTGCAAACTTCAACGATAAACGGTGGCCTCATTTACTCCTAAAAACAAAAAATAACACCGGCTATTGCCCGTGTTATCAATACCACTACTTATTTATAATTGACCATAAATAAGGCTTTATCCATATGACTTCTTTCCAAACACGGGAGGCCAAGCAATTTCTTACTTAACCCATTGACTGATCATCATGAGCTCTGCCGTTAGATTAATCAGCTCGAAGACATGGCTGTTATTTAATTTGTTTTTATGGTTTCGACAATTTTATTTAAATCTCCTGCTTATTTTGTAAAATTTTTTTTGGTATATTATGGATTACAGCCATTTAGCCAATTATTGCCACCGTAATTTCTGGTATTATGGTAGAAAATAGTCTCAGACGATTTGTCTTATATCTATGTGTGCTATAATTTTGTCATACTAGGAAGGTGATTTTTTGACTTGTCCCTTTTGTAATCCAACTACAGCTGAGATAGTTCTATCAAATGATCTGGCTTTTGCCCGTTTTGATGAATTCCCTGTCAACCCAGGTCATATATTGATCATTCCCAAACGCCATGTTAGTTCGTACTTTGATACAACTCAGGAAGAACAGCAATCTATGAATGAACTTTTGCTGGCATGTAAGCACTTATTGGATACGAAATATGAACCTGATGGTTATAACGTGGGGATTAACATAGGAGAAGCAGCAGGACAATCCGTTTTTCATGTACATATGCATTTGATACCAAGATATGTGGGCGATATTGACAATCCTCGGGGTGGAATCAGAAAGGTAATCACTGGGAGAAGACTAGGTTCCTAAAGCAAATAGTTAACCGTCATCACAAATTCAAGTTTTAGCAGGGCATGTAGGGCTTATCTGCTTCCCGGCTATGGTATAGGTGTTACCATTTTTCAGTAAAACACAGGTTTCCCCATGTCCCAGATTAAACTCCCATTGACAGGATGGATGTATTCCCGTGAGTTGACACAATAACACGCGTAATGGTCCACCATGGGCAACAATTACCACCGTTTTCTCCCCCGAAGCATTACGGAGGACTGAATTCCAGGCATCTATGACCCGCTCTTTAACATCCTCAGCTGTTTCACCGCCAGGTATGCGTACTCGAAAAGGATCCCTTAACCATTCACTTAATAGTTGCGGATAACAAGTTTGTATTTCTGCAAAGGTTAGACCTTCCCAGTCTCCGAAATTGATCTCCCGTAGTGATGGGGTTATTTTTACCGGTACTTTATGCACACTGGCAATTACATGAGCTGTCTCCACCGCTCTTAGCAAGTCACTGCTAAATACCATATCAATGTTCTCTCCATATAAAAGGCGGGCAGCCCTTTGCGCCTGAGTTTTTCCCTTTTGATTCAATCCAGGATTAGATTGACCAAGATATTTGCCGGCTTTGTTCCAGGCAGTTTCCCCATGTCTTACCAGTACTAACCTTAAGGGCAACAACTTACTTTCCCTCCCCTCACTATCATGCTCATGAATTTAAGTTGAATGTACAAATTCCCACCATCCACAATAAAAGGAAAATGTTTTCCGACACTTCGTTTAATGCCCCGTACACATCTCCAGTCAGTCCTCCCAGTCGGCGTGCTGCCCAGCCGGCAATCAGAAGTGTCAGCCCAGCGACCATTAAGGCTACCAAAAAACCAGCTGCTCCGGTAATGAACAGAGTAATCAGTAAAGCTAATATACTGCTGAGAATAATATAAGGAATCCTTTTTTCGGCAGTAAAGCCCTGGCCTAAGCCACCCTCTTTCCGGGCATAAGGGAAAAAATAGATAGCCAGAGCCATAATCCAACGCCCGGTTATGGCCTGGGTAATCAGTAGCAAAGGTACTAGGGAAGCCGGCAATTCCAATAAAATGCTGTAGCGCAGCATTACATTCAGGATACCTGCGATAACTCCCATAGAACCTACCCGGCTGTCACGCATGATTTCCAGACAACGCTCACGGGAGCGTCCGCTAAAAAGGCCGTCGCAAGTATCTAACAAGCCATCAAAATGTATTCCCCCGGTCATGAATAACGGTAACGCTATGATAAGGACACTCAGTACCGATCTCGGCAAATAGGAATGCAAAAGAATAAATAATCCGGCTGTCAGAGTGCCTATTACTCCGCCTACAATAGGGAAGAAAATTATTGATTTACTTAGCGTGTGAGAATCATTATTAATCCCATTGGCGAGAACTGGGATTCTAGTTAGAAAGCCTAAAGCTGTCAGGAAAGCATTCAAATAGTTCACCATCCTACTTAGGTTATTATATACCTATAGCCATGGCTTTCAATCTAATAGGTATAGGCATACCCTTACAATTATTGAGATTAAAAGTCCCCTGGGGTGACATTGGCTGTGGCAAAGGTGTCCATTTCATCGGCAATCTTGAGGGCAGCATCAATGATAGGAAACATGAGCGCCGCACCTGTACCTTCCCCCAGCCGCATGTGAAAATCAAGCCTGAATTTTAGGCCAAGTTTTTGCAGAGCTACCTGGTGACCCATTTCTTCGGAGTTATGGGAGGATATCATATAGAGAGCAGACAAAGGAGCCATTTGGGCTGCTGCAAGTGCCGCCGCTGATGAGATAATTCCATCGAGAACGATAGGTACATGCTGGTAGGCAGCTTCAAGAATGGCACCGGTTAGGGCAGCAATTTCGAGTCCACCGATTTTGGCCAGGGTATCCAGTGGAGCAGCAGGATCAGGCTGATTGACCTTAATAGCCTGTTTGATGATGTCTTGTTTATGTTTTAAGGCTTCATCGGTTATTCCTGTACCGCGTCCGGTCACTTCCTCCACTGGGTACCCGGTAAACACCGCAACAAGGGCAGAAGCTGGAGTTGTGTTGCCGATACCAACTTCACCTGTGGCCAGAATATTTATACCCGAAGCAACAGTCCGGGCGGCAATTTGTGCACCGGTGAGAAGAGCAAGAAGAGCCTCCTGCCTGGTCATGGCCGGCCCCTGGGCTATATTATCGGTTCCGTTCTTCACGCGGTGGGTCATAAGTTCGGGGGGATTTAAAGGGGCAGCAAGGCCTATGTCAGTGCAAATAAGTTCGGCTCCGGCATGACGGGCCAGAACATTAATACCTGCATTGCCATTAAGGTAGCTGTAGAACATTTGGACGCTGATTTCCTGAGGAGCCGCACTGACTCCTTCCGCCACCACTCCATGATCTCCAGCCATAAGGAGCACTGCTTTACCGGTAATCTTCGGTTGTGCGGTGCGCAAGACGCCAGCCACCTGCGAAGCGATATCCTCCAAGACACCTAAACTTCTGAGAGGCTTGATTTTAGCATCCAGGCGTTTTTGCATACCCAAAATGGACTCGTGATCAAGATCTTTAATTCCTTGGGTAAGCTCTTTATAGGCAGCCTCAAGTTGTTGCTGGTTGGCGGTTTTAAGATTCTTCAGACCATGAAATTGAACAGAACTGCCTGGTAAATTCATCTGTAAATATCCTCCCGTTTTTTACTCGCGCATTGGTTAATAAATCTGATGGCCATTCCCGTATTATTATAAAAATGGATATGAGGAAAACCCGCCCAAAAATTTCTTCCGCTAATCACACAATCCCAATTAGCCTTACGTAAAGGTTTTTGCGCATGAAAGCTATTCCCTGGATTGGTACTATCCCAATAATGAAATTCATGTGCTCTTATTTCCGTTCCTTTTTCACACAGCAGATTATCCTCCCGGGCAGCCAAGGATATATAACCAAATCGCCTCAGCTTGTCGGTTGGAAAGCAACTCCCCTCAATAGCACCCACCATTTTATAAGGAGTTCCTTGCTTATCTTCAATATATTGGTGAAGATACATAAATCCGCCACACTCTGCCAGGCAAGGCAATCCTTCACCGATTACCTGTTTTATTTGTAAAAGCATATTCTCATTCTCAGCAAGTTGTTTCAGGTATAGTTCCGGGTAGCCGCCGCCAATAATAATCCCATTAATATCTGCCGGCAATGATTTATCTTCCAGGGGGCTAAAGGTTACGATTTCAGCACCTAATTGTTTCAATAAATCCAAATTATCTTGATAGTAGAAGCAAAAGGCTTTATCCCGGGCAACGGCTATTTTAATAGGAACATCGGCTGAAAACTTACTTATGTTTTGAAATTCTTCGGTAATGTCATATTCCACAGGAACAGCTTGTTCAGCAATATGCAGAATTTTATCTAAATCCACGCAGTTTTCTACCTGCCTGGCCAGCCTGGCTGTGATTTCTTTTAAGTTACCAATCTCCTGAGCGGTAACTAGACCAAGATGTCTGCTCTCGATTTGGCAGTCTTTTAACTCGGGTAAATATCCCAGGACCTGAATATTCAGTTCTGCTGCAATCACTTTTTTCATATCGTCATACAGCACCGGCGGTAAACGGTTCAAAATGATACCTTGCACCTTACTGTCTGAACGCATTTCCACAAAACCCTTTATTACCGCCAGAACAGACAAAGACATGCCTTTACAGTCCACCACCAAAACCACCGGGGTCTCAGTCTTACACGCTAAATCATAGGAGCTGTATTCGACAGTCCTAGCCGTCAGTCCATCGTAGTATCCCATAACCCCTTCTATTATCGCCAAATCGCAGCCACGGGCATTTTTACCCAGTAAATATCTTATCGTGTTGGCATCAGCAAAAAATAAGTCCAGATTGCGGGAGTTGATTCCTAATACCTCAGAATGAAACATGGGATCAATATAGTCCGGTCCGCACTTGAAGGCGGTGAGCTTTTTACCTCGGTTTCGCAAAGCTTGCAGCAAACCGCAAGTTATGGTGGTTTTCCCACAGCCACTGCCCGCGGCGGCAATCATAATTCTGGGTATTGTCCGCTGCTTCATCTGCCTGCTCCTTTTTGCCCACTGATAATAAAGACCGGGTTCTGTCCCATCATCATATGATATTGGCCGCACTCTTTTGATCGCGTTGCTGATATCTGAACGATTTCTATATCATGGAACCCTAAAATACGAAAACAGTCCATTGCTTCCGTTAAAGTCTCCAGGGTAATGGCGTTAATTACCACCCGTATTTCAGGATTTTTCTCTGTTAAGAGCTTTAGGATCTGCTTCAAATTTCCTTTGGAGCCCCCAATAAATGCCCGGTCTGGCGCAGGCAAAGCTATCAGCGCTGCAGGAGCCAGACCTGTAACCACCTTTAAATTCCAGGCTCCCAATTGCTCCCGGTTGGCCTTTATAAGGGCTGCTGCCCCATCATTCACCTCAACCGCATAAACACAGCCTTCGTAGACCTGTAAAGCCATGTCTATAGATACCGCACCTGTTCCTGCTCCAATATCATAGACTATATCACCAGGTCTGAGCTGAAGCTTGGATAAGGAAACACTGCGAATTTCACTTTTGGTCATAGGTATCTGCCCGCGAATAAATAAATCATCCGCAATACCATGGGTAGTAATATTTCTGGGTAAGAGTTTTTGATTTTCTACCAGAACAACACTCAGAGGATGAAATCTTTCCCGGGCTAGAACTTCTGCCGGGGCGGTAACCACTCGTTCGTCGGGATAAGAGAGTCTTTCACCCACATGAACTAATACCTCTCCCAGATCATTTTCTTCCAGTACCTGGCAGACGCGCTGTGCTGAATAATCTCCCCCGGTCAGGAAAAATGTTTTCTGATTGTTCCAAACTGCTCCCATAATGTTGCCTTCTCTTCCATGCAGGCTAACTACCCTGGCATCCTCCCAGGATAGCTTAAGCTTGGCACAAAAATACTGTAATGAGCTGATTCCCGGTATAAATTCCACATCATAATCCCAATCCGTTCCAGCTTCCTTTTGTTCTTCCATCAGCCGGTGCAATTTTTTAGCGCCACTGTAAAAGCCAACATCCCCGGACAGGATTACGGAAATAGTTTTATAACCGGGATTTTCTAAAATGTATTGGATAATTTTTTCAGGGGCTGTTGCATAATATTTGGCAGCCCTGCATGGCAGGAAAATATCCACTATTCTTTGCGCACCAATCAGAAGATCACTTGTTTCTATGGCCAGCCGCCCCTGTTGGGTAAGAGTTTGCGGATTTCCCATCCCTATACCGACAAAATAAATCTTTTTCATTCTATACTCCCAAATACTTCTGTGTAATCCCTGGTATACCTACTCACACTAATCAGTCTGTTCTTCCCCTAGATTTCTCTCAACCAGAACTGTTTCTGTTATCCAATGGAAATGCTGGTTTCTGACCGCCATGGCCAGAGTGACACCATTTAAGACCTGTTTTTTAACAATCAATCGTCCCTGACTCCCTAAAACTGCTGCCCGCTCAGATACATTATCTACACCGGTAACCGAGGATACAAAGTTTGAGGAAGTAAATTCCCCCTCTACTTGAGCAAGTTCCTCCCCAGAAAAAACTTTAAATGGAATCTTCAGCTTTCGAGCCAGTTGATGGAGGGCTGCTTCCTCCTTTTTTATATCAATGGAGCAAAGCATCTCCAGGGCCTGCGCAGGAATGCTGTGCTCCTCGAGTACCTTATGTAGCAGAGCCTCGACCGACTCTAAGGGAACCCCCTTGCGACAGCCAATACCAACGGTTACAGTTTTAGGAACCAGATGCAGGGTTCTTCTATAAGGGTTTTTATTGGCATAGATTGACAATACAAAACCAATGCTTACATCCCCGACATCCCCATCATAAACTAACTGTTCCGGTATGCTCCCCTCAATGGGGTAATCACTGGAAACTCCTATCACTTCACCATTTAATATACGCGCCGATATCTCTTTGGCTATTGGCATCTCTTTTATCCAGAGGTGATGCTTTTTGGCCCACTGATCAACCGCAAATTTGCAGTTTAGATCAGTAGCGGTTGTGATCACCGGCTCAGCTCCAAGAATTTCGGCAATCTCCCGGGTAAAATCATTAGCCTGGCCAATATGTCCTGACAACAGGGAAATGGCATATTTACCTGTTTCATCCACAACCACCACCGCCGGATCAACGGTCTTATCCTTTATATAGGGAGCGATTGCTCGTACCGCAATACCACAGGCTCCGACAAAAACAAGCGCATCGCATTGGGAAATAGCCTCTTTGGTCCATGGACCAAGACTGCCCTTAAGAGGTAAAATCCCTGCTGCTTCGGCATAAGCTGGCATGCCATAAGCCTTAGCGCAATGTTTCCTAAACTTCAAACCTGTTTCTATGCTCCGGCATATAGCAGCTCCCTTTCTGGTAAAGGAAACCAGCCCAACTCTCATCAAATATCATTCCATTCTAACAATTGGTTATTCTCGGCTTACACTGATAAAGCAGCGCATTGCAAATAGCTGCAGCAACATTACTCCCGCCCTTGCGTCCCTTGGCCACAATGTAGGGAACATTAAGCGTCATGATAAGCTCCTTGGATTCCTCAACATTGACAAAGCCCACCGGTACTCCGATAATCAGTTCGGGTTGCAGCCGACCTTCCTGGATAAGTTCATAAAGCCTTACCAGAGCCGTCGGTGCATTCCCAATGGCAAAAATTGTGGGCCTATCCAGCCCGGCTGCCTTATTCATGCTGGCCACCGCCCTGGTGGTACCGTTGGCTTTCGCTAACCCGGCGATATCAGCATCGGCCATAAAACACAGTGCTTCTCCTCCTAGTGCTTCAAGTACGGCCTTATTGATGCCGGCGTGAACCATTTGCGTGTCGCTGACAATCGTTGCACCCTTTTGCAAGGCGGTTATGCCTTTTACCACTGCATCCCTGGAAAACTTCAGATTAGTTACATAGTCAAAATCGGCCGTAGTATGGATAACTCTCTTAATGACCGGCTCCTCCATAGGATCTAATTTCAGATTTCCAAGTTCCTGCCCAATTATCTCAAAACTGCGCTTTTCAATGTCTTGTGGCAATACATGCTGTAATTTTACTTTCATTATTTAACCCCTACTGGTTATGGTTATTTTTCAATTCCTTTTCTGGCCTTAATACCTTTATCAAAAGGATGCTTTACCTTTTTAATTTCGGAAACATAGTCAGCACAGTCTATTATCCATGGCTCGGGATTTCTGCCAGTCAGAACCAGTTCCAGCTGTTGCGGTTTATGTTCCACCAAATCCCGCAAAACCTGTCGGTCAAGCAAGTCTTGATTATAGGCTTCAATGGCTTCATCTAATATCAAGAGATCGCAATGACCGGATTCAACCAGTTCGATTCCAGTCTGCAAATTCTTGGCATGTACGCGCCGGGTTTTCTCTTTTTCCTCTTCAGTCATGGAAAAGGAAAAAACGGCTCCTTCTTTCCCGCGCAGAACAGTAATATTAGTTATCTGGTTCAAAATGTAAAGCTCACTGGTTTTATAGTTTTTTAAAAATTGTACAATAACTACTTTCCTTCCCGACCCGGCAGCTCTTATGCTTAAGCCCAGAGCCGCAGTAGTTTTTCCTTTTCCATCACCGCAATAGACATGAATTAAACCCTTAGCATCCAACTCAAACACCCTTTTCTATAATCTCATATAAAAGGTCTATGTCGATATTTTCACGGATACCCCTGGCTAACAAATCATATTGCTGCTCTTTATAAGCATGCACATTTACACCTGATACTTCTCCGTAATCCAGACCTTTCTCATTACATAAGGCGGTCACAATTGTTTTGGCCACCTCTTCCTGATCAAATATTCCATGAATATAGGAGCCGTAAACATTTCCCCAGCATATTCCGGTGCATTCCCGGGCATCCTCTCCGGAAACTTCCTCGATAACCGTAAGGTCCCGGGCTTTCTGATCAAGTATTTTGGTCTGTCCCATATGTATTTCATAGCCTTCTATTTTTACTTGGGAAAGATCCTTCAGCAGGCCGGTCAACTGGTGATTAAATCTTCCTTTAACCCTGGTTCTGGTCTTTTCCTTGGCAAATACCGTCTCTGTCGGCAAGAGCTTCATGCCGGCCATGGTGCCGCCTGACTCCACGCCATTAGGATCTGACAGTTTTTCACCCAGCATCTGGTAACCGCCGCAAATACCAAATATCGGTTTTCCCTTTGCAGCTAGCTTTAATATTGAAGATTCCAAACCATTCTGCCGCATCCAGCGCAAATCTTCCATGGTATTTTTGGTGCCGGGCAGAATAATCATATCCGGATTTTTAAGTTCTTCCACTGACTTTACATATCGTAATGTTACCCCGGGCAGGCATTCAAAAATATTAAAATCCGTAAAATTGGAAATCCGGGGAAACCTTATTACAACAATATCTACAAGTCCGGCTGTGGACTTTTTATACAATCGGCTGCTTAAGCTGTCTTCATCATCAATATCTACCGGCAAATAAGGAATCACCCCTACCGTAGGAATGTGTGTCATATCTTCCAGCATATCCAATCCCGGCTGTAAGAGCGTTTTGTCCCCCCTGAATTTATTGATGATGATACCTTTAACCATAGCCTGCTCGGTTTCGTCAAAGAGCATCAGAGTACCTAAAAGAGATGCAAAGACACCGCCCCGGTCGATGTCTCCAACCAGTAATACCGGTGCCTGGGCCATTTTAGCCACATACATATTCACAATGTCATGGTCTTTTAAATTGATTTCCGCCGGGCTTCCTGCTCCTTCAATTACAATCAAATCGTAATTGGCATTCAGTTGGGCATAAGCCTTTTTAATTACCGGAACGATTTGTCTTTTATGCTGGTAATATTCTGCGGCGCTCATGTTACCATATACTTCTCCATTTACAATCACCTGTGAACCAGTATCATTAGTTGGCTTTAAAAGGACCGGATTCATCAGAACCGAAGGTTCAATACCTGCTGCCTCAGCCTGAACCACCTGGGCCCTTCCCATTTCCAGACCCTCCCTGGTGATAAAGGAGTTCAATGACATATTCTGTGATTTAAATGGCGCCACCCGGTATCCATCCTGTTTGAAGATTCGGCATAAACCGGCGGCGATTAAACTTTTTCCGGCATTTGACATGGTTCCCTGAATCATAATTGCTTTTCCCATAGGTAAACCCTCTTATACATATTTATTGCTTTGCCAAACTTATTAAGGCGGCTATCAATGCCGCATTGTCCTCATGTTTACGAATGCCAATTCTGTAATATCCTGGACTGAGACCATAATAATTGTCACAGTTGCGAATCAAGATACCTTTTTCAAAAAGCATTTCGTGAAGGGGCTTTCTGGTGTTAAACGGCCATTTGACGAAGATGTAATTGGCACTTGAGGCAATTACCTTTATGCCCAGATTCTCTAAAGAACGGACCAAATATGCCCTTTCCCGGCTGACCAGCGCCTTGGTCCTTTTTATATATTCTTTTTCCCGCATAGCCTGTATTCCGGCTATCTGGGCCACAGCGGAAACACTCCAAGGCTGCCCCGCTTTAGTTAGGTCGTCAATCAGCTTCTCATTGCTTGAAATACAGTGACCCAACCTTATACCGGCCATGGCGTAGATCTTGGTAAAAGCCTTTAGAATAAGCAAGTTGTCATATTCCTGCAAATATTCCCTGGCAGAATACTCCTGCGGCTCCTCCAGGAAATCATTGAAACATTCGTCAATCACGCATAGAATGTCCAAAGCCCGGCAACATTTTAAAATCTGTAAAATCATTTTTCTGGAGATAAGCTGCCCGGTTGGATTGTTGGGGTTACAAAGGAACAGCATATCCAGGTCATTTATCTGTGATAATACCTCGAGAAAGTTCTCGTCTATTCTAAATGATTTCTCTGCCCGTAATTCGTAATGAACTACCTGGCATGAAACAGTATTCAAGGCCTCTTCATATTCAGCAAAAGTTGGAGCAAGGACCATAGCCTTTTTCGGCTTTTGGGCCCAAACTAACCGGTATATTAAATCAGCGGCACCATTCCCGCAGCACAGCCAATGGCCGGGCACCCTTTCAAATTGGGACAAGTTAATAATCAATTCCCGGCAGAGCGGATCAGGATAAGCGTTGTATTTGTCTATAGAATTGATAATTGCCTGCTTAACCCCCTCCGGCAGCCCCAATGGGTTGATATTAGAAGAAAAATCCAGAATCTCAGGAGCATTTTCTCTATGACTTAACAGTTCCTGGGCGGAATAGATATCTCCCCCATGTATTAGTTTGACCTGGTGTCTTTTAGTTAGTAACCCATCCATACTGCAAGCCCCATTCCAACTAAGCATAAAATAAGGGTCAAATAGGCTGTTCCGTACAAAAGCCGATTTGACCGGCAAATATCCTCGTAAGCAATTGGCCTTAAAGGATCTCCAATGGTTTTCTTGGGATAAAGCTGGCCAAAATAGTAAGCATCCCCAGCCAGTTGAACTCCCAGCGCACCGGCACAAACCGACTCCGTCTGTGCGCTGTTGGGACTGGCATGATTGTACCGGTCCCGTTTAAAAATATGGTAGGCATTTTGATAATTCAACCTTAACCAAAAGGATGCGAATATCATAAGCAAAGCTGCAATCCGGGCAGGAATATAGTTCACTATGTCATCAAGCCGGGCAGCAAATTTTCCGAAATGAAGGTAGCGTTCATTCTTGTATCCCAGCATGGAGTCCATGGTATTAATCGATTTGTATAAGAATCCTAAAGGTACTCCGCCAATGGCTATATACAATAGAGGAGCTACCGTTCCATCTGTAGTGTTCTCGGCTACCGTCTCTACAGCAGCTTTGGTAATTTGCTCCTGATTCAGGTTTTCCACATCCCTTCCTACAATCATGGATACCATTTGGCGGGCTCCGCTTAAATCGTTTTGGACTAATTGGCCATACACCTTCATACTTTCGGTTTTTAATGCTTTAACGGCCAGAATCTGATAGCACATAACAGATTCAACTGCAACGCGCAGTAAAATATGTACCTGCTCTGCACCCCATAATATAAGGTAAGGAACAGCAGTGGAAACACTCATTACACTAATTGCCAGGACTGCACCACCAATAAATTCTCCCTTTTCGGTGGGGGGCAGAAGTCTGCGCATGAGCGTTTCCCCGCCGGCGATCATCTTACCCATAAGACGAATCGGATGAGGCATCCAATGTGGATCTCCCAGGCACAGGTCTAAGACAAAACCAATTATCAGTGCAACCATAGACAGTAAAACCGGAGTATTTAGGGTAGTAAATAACATTATCTAGCTGCCGTCCTTTCTTTTACTAAGGCTAAATTCTCTATTCAGGCGGCCTACTAACTTCCATAGGCGTTTTCGAGCAATTCCAGTACTTTCTCCAGCGAAATACCCTCTTCATGAAAACATCTGTCAACTACCAGCAATTTAGCACCGGTAAGCCGGGCTGCCTCGTATTTTTCCAGAAAGCCTCCTGCTTGCCCGGAATCCTTGGTAACTAAATAGCGGGCATTTATATGCCTGATTAAGGCAACATTAAATTCCAAAGAAAAAGGTCCTTGCATTAACAGTAATTGTTTTTCGGAAAAACCCATACTTAAGCAGCTTTGCAGCACTTCGATGGTCGGTAATACTCGGGCAAATAATCTTTGTTGATAATTTGCTATCATGGTATATTTCTCTAAATGTTTACTGCCGATAGTAAGCAATATTTTTCCTGTGGTTTGGTTTAAATAGGACACTACCTCTTCATGGTCTTTAAAAAAGCAGTTTTCAGCTAATTTAGGGGATGAAGGCTCTCTCTGCAGCCGGATATATTGACAGCCCGAATGGGCACAGGCAGTCTGAATATTTTCGCTGGCAGTTGTGGCATAAGGGTGGGTTGCATCTATGACCCAGTCAAATTGATGTTTGGCCATCAATTGGGCCATCTCTTCTCTTGTAAGCCTCCCGGAAAGCACCTTGAGTTGCTTACTATTGGA
>JBMNOY010000022.1:0-30558 GCA_050943315.1 Syntrophomonadaceae bacterium | reverse complement strand
ATATAACTTTGAAGATAAATTTGCCGCCCTTCTTTCTAATACAAGCAAAAGCGTACAACGGGAAATAAAGGAAGGGTTTGTTTCTGTGCCTAAGGGCTGCTTTATTCAGTTAGAGCGCAAAGCACAGGAATACATACTAAACAATATTCGCAGCTCTTTTGGGGTAAAGGCAGGGCTAGTCTCCCGTATATCTGCTTTTATGGAGGATAGCGGATTGCCGCTTACGCTTTCGAATTTTACCGCCTATCATCATCTGGATATTCGCACCATCTATGTTCGTGATAACTTCTCCAGGCTAGGTGTACTGGCCGGAGTCAGGGAAGATTTTCATGAGTCGCTGGAGGCGGTTTTAACCAAGGCTTTTCTGCGGATCTGTGCTATCGATTCCAGACGGTGGATTCGGTTTCTTTTAGATATTTTTTCGCGTATTGAGAACCTCGATATAGAATCGTTGACCGGAGCTGAACGTAGGATGTTGCAGATGTTTCAGTTTACTGTGTATCAAAAATCTGCAGAGGAATGCGGGTTTGTCAGCATCAAGGACGGTTTTCTGAAAATTAAAAGCTGTCCGGTTTTATACGCTGAGTTAATGGAACTGCTGCAGTATAATCTCAGTCAGATTGATTTTATTGATGAACCGGTAGAGGTGGGATTTGATTGTCCCTTGGACTTGCATTGCAGTTATACCCGGGATCAGATTCTGGTAGCAATGGATTATATGACACCTGCTAATGTACGTGAGGGCGTGAAGTACCTGCCAGATAAAAATGTAGATATATTTTTCGTTACACTTAACAAGGCCAGAAAAGACTATTCGCCAACTACAATGTATAACGACTATTCCATTAATGAATGGTTATTTCATTGGCAGAGTCAGAGCACAACTTCGGATTCCTCCCCAACCGGACAGCGCTATATCAACCATCGCCGGCATAATAGTAAGGTGCTTCTCTTTGTACGTGAGTTTAAAAACGATGTTGCCGGGGCAGCACCATATACATTCCTGGGTCTTGCTGATTATATAAAACACGAAGGTTCAAAGCCTATGAACATTACATGGAAATTGCATCGCCCGATTCCAGCGAAGTTTTTAAAGAAGACAAATAAGTTGGTGGTGGGGTAATTTTATTTACCGGAATAAGGCATGGTATTCAATCTGAAAATAGTATGAACTAAAGCCCTTCTAACAGTGGAGGGGCTTTAGTCTTTCACAGTGATTGAATTTATATATCCGGCATTCGGTAATTATCATTTTGGGAAGAGTGCATTAAGATAATGTAACCCTCATTATACCTGTTAAATCGTTCTTACTAATAACGGCTTGCGATTGTCAATATAAAAGTGAGCCACAGGGGGTGCGGAATTTTTCTTGGACCTCAAACGGCCAACCCCAGACTCTTTCTGTAATCTAACGGACTCATTCCACCGAGCGATAGTTTAATCCGCTTCTCGGCATACCACTTAATATATTCATCAAATTGCTTGATAAATTGATTTATTGTAATACCAGTCCAGTGCTTATTGTAATAATGTCCCACTTTTAAGTATATATGTCGAGTTTTTATAAAAAAAGGAAGCAAGAGAACCGTCCCCCTGCTTCAACCTGGCAGGTAGTTCGCGAGTTTGGTTTAACCGGGGGATAGCCTTCATCCACGTATCATGATTAATTTGTAGATAACGGTGGCTGCTTCCCCCCGTGTTGCATTACCCTGCGGTTTATAATCGCCTCCGGGATATCCGCTCATGATACCCGCGGATACGATCTTGTTTACAGCGTCTGCAGCCCAGGAAGAGATCAGGTCATTGTCCGTAAAGGAAGCCCCCGCGTTCATTTCCGGAAGAATCAGGCCGGTGCTGGTGCTGAAATTATCCAGCATAATTGCCATCTGCTCTCTGGTTATCTTTTCATTCGGAGCAAAGGTGACCTCGTCGATGCCCTTTACAATTCCTGCGGCAAAACCCCAGTTGACGTAGTTATAATACCATTCCGCAGCGGGGACGTCAGTAAAACCAGCCGGGGTTGCCTGGGTTACGTCCAAGTCAGGGAGAGTCTTGGCTAACATGGTCAGGAATTGGGCCCGGGTGAGGGAATCATCCGGTAAATAGTAATTATTGCCTATTCCGTTTACAATTCCTCTTGCCGCCAGCTTCCCGATATAGTCTCTGGCCCAATGTGCCGTCGTGTCCGCAAAATCAATGCTGGCGGCACCGACCTGAACGGGTATGGTCTGTTGTACGCCGTTATATTCTACATAGATATTGCCGGATATTCCAGACTGATTCGTCGCCTGGAAAAGTCCGCTGGCATTGATCGTACCGATGGCAGGATCGCAGGTCCATGTGAACAGGCTGTCCTTGCTGGCAATCGGAGCATAGCCGAATTTCGCCGTTACATCAATATCGAAGGTTTTGCCCGGATCAATCGTTATACTCTGCACATTCGTTGTAAAGGTTATATTGTTTTGAATATCGACCTGTGCCGTTGTATGAAGATCTCCGCTGGTTGTTTCAATCACAGCCGTTCCGGTGACGCTTCCGGCAGTAAAGAGGCCGTTCGTGGTTACGGAGTTGCCCGAATTGGGATCAACACGGTATTCTACTTTATTCTTCAGCGCAACCGGCTCATATTTGCCGTTGGACGCGTAAGTTGTCAGTTGAATATCCGCCCCCGGCATGGCCAGAGGCTGACTGGGATAAGTATGTAAATGCTCCGCGTTGGAATCTCCGCTCTGAGCATATACCAGCAGCAGGCCGTTGGTGGTTTTTCTCTGGCTTTTGCCGGAAGGAGAATTCTTGGTAACTGCCTTGAAATTGATCCCCCCTTCTCTCACGGCCAGGACCGAAGAGCCGCCTCCATCCATATTTACCACTGTGCTGCAGCCCAGGGCAACCAAGTGC
This sequence comes from Syntrophomonadaceae bacterium, assembly GCA_050943315.1. GTDB lineage: Bacteria > Bacillota > Syntrophomonadia > Syntrophomonadales > Syntrophomonadaceae > JBDKUD01. Next base: position 27,660 of record JBMNOY010000022.1, on the reverse strand, counting down.
TTGGCCGCATCTGTCAGTCCCAGACCAGCCGAAAAACCAGGCTGTCGGCCGTCAAGCACATACAGCATGAGGGAGCCATCTGGTTTGATACCGATGATGGTTCGAGGATTCAAGTTAGTTCCTCCGGTAATAAATTGCCCTTGATCATAAAGCACGTAGTATACACCTATCGCTTCCTTGCTTTGGGTCAGATTTCCGCCGCCCCAATCATTTACGGAAATCTCTACCGTACTTCCGGGAATCAATTGAGCCAGTGGAACTGCATAAACTGAATCCCCGGCTGCTGAAAGTACCAACTGATTGTCACCGATGGGCGTATTGTAATTGCCGTTTCTGACTTCGGCCACGGTTGCTGTTATTGTACCCCCCACTGTCAGTTCCGTATTTTCCGGCGAACCCGCGTTCAATATTACTTCCACAGAGTTTTCGGAGGTTTTGGTAGATGAGGCATATTGGCGGTTATACAGGTGCAAAGCCTTCGCCGAGCCGTGGGGAACGTTGAAATAACCGATATTCGCAGTATATGGAGTCGGTACGTAAACCGTCTGCTGCTCAGTAACCTGTTCTTCTATTTGGCCTGAGTCTGTCGCCTGGGTCTCATTTGTCGTTTGGGTTTCATCGGTTGGGACTGAATTTTCCGGCTGAGTCAGATCTGTTGGTTGGGCCGGATCTGTAACAGGAGTTGTAACGATGGTGGGAACGTTGATAGTTCCCTTCAGGGTATAGCCCAGATTAACTTTTTCCAGAGAAGCGGCGCCGTTTTCGTTGAAGGATATCACATATTCCGGAGCATATCCGGAGGTTTTGATCTTACCATTATGAATGGTCAGTCCCTTTGGTGTTCCGGTGGCAGTGTCATAAACATCTCCGTTGATGCCCGCTACGACCTTGTAACCCTGGCTTTCCAAAGTGTTAATCATGGTATCCATCGTATAGGTTCCGGTCACATCACCTTCAAATACATAAGGCTTTAAATCCGTACCCTGGGTATTCGCGTTGACGAAATATGCTCTTTCAATACCATTGACACTATGTCCCCCCAGTTGTTCGTGATAACTGGCGTTATCATAAATTTCCGATTGGGTCTCAAAATAAACATTTTCTATACCTTGCTGATATGTAAATCCGGTCAGAAATGTCCCCGCCAGCATGGTAAATGCCAGGATAACGGCTTCGAATTTTTTACGGTTCATAATATGATATCCTCCATAACTTTCAATTGTTTTAGTGCTCTGGTCTATTTTCCATTCTATCACCGGCATTCCAGACTTTTCAAGCTGTGATTCCGCTTACTTGAAGGCAGCAGATTGGCTATGCCGCTATTGCTATGGGTTGGGCGGTTGAAAACGGTATTCCGAAAATATAACGAATACAGAAAGGCGATGCGCCCCATACTATTGTTAAGATTCGTAACCAGCAGGTCGGCGGTTCAAATCCGAAGCCCCTCTAACATCGGAGGGGCTTTACTTTTTCGCAGTGATTGAATTCATATATCTGGCATTCGGTAATTTGCATTTTGGGAAGAGTGCATTAAGATAATACTAACCCTCATTATACCTGTTAAATCGGTCATATTAATAACGGCTTGTTACTGCGGAAGCTGAGTTTGAGGAGGAGAGGACAGACATGCAATATAATTCCTGGGTGGGCCTAAAGCGGTTCCTCAGCGTAATTTATCTTTTTCTTCATATATTCTGGAGCTTCTATTCTCTGAAGATAAAGGGTTTATGGCATGAGGCAGGTTGGAAGGAGAAGCGGCGCCAGGAATTATATGTTTCTGAGGCGCGGCGTTTTCGGAATACCGCTGTTGAAATGGGCGGTTTGCTGATTAAGCTGGGTCAGTTCTTTAGTACCCGCGTGGATGTATTCCCTCAATCTGTTACCCGGGAACTGGCAGGTCTGCAGGATGAGGTACCACCAGTTGATTATAAGGACATCTGTAAGGTCCTGGAAAGCGAATTTGGTCAGCCACTGGAGACAATCTTCCCGGAGCTTGAAGCTGACGTTCTGGCTTCTGCATCCCTGGGACAGGTCCATCGGGCTAGGCTGCCGGGGGGAGAAGTGGTAGCGGTAAAAATACTGCGGCCCGGGATTGAAAAACTAATTGCTATTGATCTGCGGGCGATACAGAAGGTCATCACTTGCTTGAAAATATTTACTGACTGGGAGAAATGGGTGGATTTTGATGCGATTTATAAGGAATTTGCCGATACCCTGTGGGAAGAAGTCAACTACCTGCAGGAAGGTAGAAATGCCGAAACTATTGCTCGCAACAATGTCCAGAACTCAGAACTTAGCGTTCCCCGCATTTATTGGGAATATACCCGGTCACGGGTGCTGACGATGGAATTCGTAGATGGTCTCAAAATTACTGATTATGAGGAACTGGAAAAGGCCGGAATCAACAGGTCCAAACTGGCTGAACAGTTATTAGAAATATATATTAAACAGATCCTGGTGGATGGATTTTTCCACGCTGACCCCCATCCAGGGAACCTTTTTATCAGCCCTGCCGGCAAAGTCATAATGATTGATTTTGGCATGGTGGGTGTCATTACTCCTGATTTGCGGGATACCTTGATAAAACTGGTCCTGGCCATGGTAGGGCGGGAGGACATGCAGGTGGTCCATTATCTCAAACAGGTAGGTTTCCTGCGCATGGATGCCAACAATGAGTTGGTAGCACGGGCCATCGGTGTTTTTATGGAGCAGTTTTTGGGAACTGGAGCAGGTTCATTTGAGTTGGGAGCCTTACTGGAGGACCTGGAAGAACTTTTATATGAACAGCCTTTTCAGATTCCGGCGCGGTTTACCTTTATGGGCCGCGCCCTGGGTACCTTGTATGGTCTGTGCGTAGGTCTGGATCCTAAAATCAGCTTTTTGGATGCTGCAAAACCCTATTTGAAAGATTTTATGCCCGAAGAGGCAAGTCCCTGGGGGATCATTAAAGAAAAAGGCAAAGTACTGGGAAGTTCGCTAATAGAAGTGCCGCCTCTGGCGGAGAAGGTGCTGAGGCGAATGGATAGGGGTGACCTGGAGCTAAGGCTGCCCCTTAGAAAGTTGGAGGAGGCCATGGAGCAAAACATCCAGGCCAGCTATGCTATTGCCTGGGGGATTGCCTTCGGCTTTACTCTGTTGACTTCGGTTTATCTTTATGTGCAGCAGTTTATTAATGAGGCAAAATGGGGTTTAGCGGTAACAGCTTTATTTTTCCTAATCTTTCTGGGCAAAAGCCGTTCCCGGGGCGGCCGGCGAGTATTACGCCATCCCGAAGGCATTAACAAAGCCCGGCACGGTAAATAGAATACGCCGAACACTGCATATACATACGGGAGTGATTATTTTCGGTTCCTTGAACCCTGGCGTTCGCTTACGAGAAATATTACCTCCCGTTCCAGACATAAGCCTCAGCCTGTAAAGTATCGCCGTTGGTCATTTCTACATCAACAATTTTTCTGCTGAAGAGGGTGCCATAGTTATGAAGAAAGTCCAGCTTGGCCAGCGCGGCTGCGTCAACTTCATACACTTCGCCCGGCACGCGCTCTCCCTTTTCAGGAAGGATACCCTCTAGGCCACCACCTAAGATATACCTTTTATATTCATTTATAAAACCTTTGCCCAGGAATGCTTTTCCCTGCAGATAATATTGGTGATAATGACGGCCGGTGGTTAAGCTGCCGTACACAAAGACCTTGGTCATTTATAATCACGCTCCTGTATTCTCAAGCTCTATTTTCACTTTATCCATTTTAGGTACATCCGGATTTATTAACAATATTTTATGCCTTTCCATATTATTTGCCAATAACGTCATTATGTATTTGCCTCTTTCTACACGTCCTTATTGTGGTGAATTAATAATTGCCCACTCTGGGGAGCTTTACGCCAGGTTGGCGAAATGTAGATAGTAGTAGAAACTCTGCAGGAAGCGTTCTAACCAGGGTTTTGCGCCAACCTTTGATTCCGCCAGTATCCATAACTCAGGACGGCTATAAGAATAAGTGTGGGAATTAGTACATTATAGTAGGGAACCAGGGAACTCAACTGGGCTGAGATGGCTTTGTCCGCGGCTATCATTTTTCCTGCCGTCCAGGCCAGGACACCTCCGCCCAGGTATATAATGAAAGGAAACTTTTCCATCCAGCGGAGCAAAAAAGTGCTTCCCCAGACAATAATGGGTACACTGATAACCAGCCCCAAAATTACCAGCCACACACTTCCGTGAGCTGCCCCGGCAATTGCCAGCACGTTGTCAATGCCCATAATTACATCGGCGATAATAATGATTTTAATAGCTTCCAGTAAGTTGCTGCCTGACTCAACCTCTACTTCCTGCTTATCTATCAGAAGCTTGATAGCTATCCATACCAGTACTAATCCCCCGACCAACTGCAGCAGGGGAATTTTAAGTACATACACGGCTAGGCTGGCCAACAGACCGCGCACTCCCACAGCGCCCATGACACCCCAGAGCATGGCCTTCTTGCGTAAATCCGGGGCCAGATCTTTGCTGGCCATAGCAATCAGAATAGCATTATCACCGCCCAACACGATGTCAATAATAACAATACTGAATAGGGCTATCAATAGTTCACCTATACCCAATCTAAATACCCCTCGTGTGCTATTTGATTTGCAGAGCCTGTAATTTGTTAACCCGGTCCGCAATTGGCGGATGGGTGCTGAACAAGCTGGTCAGGGAGGAGTTGGTCAGAGGCTTATAGCACAATAAAAAAGACCTTTGCCTCCTTTTGGAGGCAAAGGTCTCACCAAGCTATTAAAGCTGACAGAACCAGGTCTTAATAGACCATGTATGTTGATTCTGCCGAATCCAGTTACTCCCCTTTGCTTAGTCAGTATTATACTAAAATGGGGTATGTTTCTGCAAGTGAGTTTTTACGCATTGCTAAGGTTAGGAAAAACTTATCATGTCTTAAGCGCTTGACCTTTTAACTGGCAGGTTTTATTTTATCCAGCTATCTACTACATCCTGATTGTCTTCTATCCATTTTTTAGCTGCCTCGGCCGGATCCATTCCGTCGTTGATCAAGCCTTCCAGGCTGCCGATCTGGGTATCAGACAGCTTAAATTTTTTCAACATAGTGGCTATTTCAGGCTGGTTACTGCTAAAATCTTTACTGGCCAGGGTGTGCAGTTTTTCCGCTTCACCATACTCTTTGCGGGGATCATCCAGATATTTCAGGTCATATTTGGCAAACATCCAGTGCGGGCTCCAACCGGTAATGGCAATCCATTCGTTTTTACTGTAAGCCTTATCAAGGGCTGCCATCATAGCTGGTTCACTGCCCTGAACCACTTCAAAACCCAGCCCATAGGCTTCGTTGGCTCTGGCTGAAGCTTTCATTATACCTGCCCCAGGATCTATTCCGATGATTTTACTGTCGAATTTAGAAGCATTATTTTTAAGCTCCTCGATAGTATTGATAGAAACATAGTCGGGTACTACGATTCCAATCCTGGCTGATCCCTCATACCAAATACCGTAGTCGTCCAGATCATTCTGATATTCACTCCAATAAGCGGCATGAGTAATAGGAAGCCAGGCATCCATAAATATGTCGATATCGCCCTTACTTAAACCCACAAAGAGAGGAGCCACGTCAAGCTGGGTGAGTTTGACATTATAGCCCTGGTCTTCGAGGATTACTTTCCACAGATTGCTGACGGCAATATTTTCCGCCCAGTTGACATAGCCAATGTTAATAGTACCTTTATCACTATTTTGGTCGGTCTGCTGCCCCGGACTGCTGCACCCGGCAGCAAAACTTAACATAAATACGCTCATGATCATCAGCGCTACTATATTCCTCCAGGATTTAAGAACTTTGCTCATTACTTTTCCTCCTTTTACTGGTTTGGGTATCTGTTCTTAAAGAATGTCCTATTCCTTGAGAAAGCCGGTCTAAAATCATGGCCATAATTACTACGGCCACTCCGTATTCAAACCCCATCCCTATCTTGAGCTGACCAATGGCTTCCAACACACCGGCACCAAGTCCGCCGGCCCCAATCATGGCTGCTATTACTACCATTGATAAAGACAGCATCATGGTTTGATTAAGACCGGCCATAATCGTAGGCAAGGCTACGGGAAGCTGAATTTTCCACAAAAGCTGCCAGGGGGTGGAACCAAAAGCCTCTCCCACCTCTACCAGATCCAGCGGAACCTGCCGTATACCAAGATCAGTCAGCCGAATTGCCGGGGGCATGGCAAATATTACGGTAGCAAATACAGCCGGTACTTTGCCGATGCCGAAAAACAGCAAAGCCGGAATTAGGTAGACAAAAGAAGGCATAGTTTGCATGAAGTCCAGAAGGGGAGAAATTACCCAGTGAAAGCGGTCATTTCTCCCGGCAAGAATACCCAGGGGTACACCGATAATAATGGAAACCATAGCAGAAATTATTACCAGAATGAGAGTATCTAAAAATGGTGCCCATAACTCGAGATTATAAATAAAGAATAGTCCGATTATCGTACCCAACATAAGCTTCCAGCCATTAACCCGCCAGGCTATAAATGCAAAAATAAGAATAATAACCCACCAGGGAACGATAGTCAGCAAATGCCCAAGGCTTTGGATGCCGTCGGTAAGGGAACTGGAAAATGAATCTAGATTGTCGCCGAAATTATTTTGTAACCATTTAATTGTCTGATCAATTAGTTCAGCCAGAGGAATTTTATACATTTTCTTCATCCCCTTTATCGGAAGCAAGTGCCGCTAGAACAGAACCACGCACAATAATCCCCCTGATTTTGTTTTCTTCATCTACTACCGCCATGGGCAGTTTGCTCTCCGCGATCACACCCAGAGTCTCTTGAACAGGAACAGTTTCTTTAACCGTCGGACCATAAGCGAGATTAACCTCACTAAGATTGGTAATTCCGGAGTTCCTGGCTTCTATAGCCATATCGGCGGTAATGATACCCTGAAGGTGTCTTTCCCGGTCGATCACAAAAACGCTGGAAATACCATGTTCCTTCATTGTTCTGAGCGCAACATTGGGCCCGTCGCGCAAGGTTATCAAGGGTTGCGGTTTCTTCATTACGTCGCCGGCGGTCAGGAGTTTGCTCCGGTCTACTCCCCTGACAAACCTGGCTACATAATCATCAGCAGGATTGGTGGTGATTTCTTCCGGGGTCCCAACCTGAATCAAAGCTCCGTCCCGCAGGAAGGCAATCCTGTCACCTAATTTGAGTGCCTCATTCAAATCGTGGGTGATAAACACAATGGTTTTGCGTACTTCTTGGTGAAGGCTTAGGAGCTCGTCCTGCAGCTCTTCGCGAATTAAAGGATCAAGCGCACTAAAAGCTTCATCCATCAGTAATATATCAGCATCATTCACTAAAGCCCGGGCCAGGCCAACACGTTGTTTCATGCCTCCGCTTAATTGGGCGGGATACTTGTTTTCCCAACCTTTCAGGTCGACCAGTTCGAGGGCTTTTAGAGCCTTTTCCTCTCTCATCTTCCTGGCCACACCCTGAACCTCCAAACCGTAGGCTGCATTCTGCAAAACCGTACGATGCGGCAGTAAAGCAAATTGCTGGAAAACCATTGCTGTCTTTTCCTGACGGAATTTACGCAGGTCTTTGTTTTTTAGGCGGGTAATATCAATATCGTCGATAGTTACGGTTCCCGAGCTTGGTTCAATAAGCCGGTTCAAACAGCGCAGGAGGGTTGACTTACCACTTCCGGAAAGGCCCATCACTACAAATATTTCACCCTGTCTTACCGTAAAACTGATACTATTGATACCTACAGTTTGGCCTGAATCTCTTAGTATTTCTTCTTTACTCTTGCCTTGTTCAAGTAACCCCAAAGCCTTTCGGGGATGGTAACCAAAAATTTTTACCAAGTCTTTGACTAAAATCTTTTCAATATTATCCATAATCTCCTCCTAAAGCCGTATTGCTTGCTGGAAGAAAGCAAAAACATTTCAACAGTTTGTCTTAAGTAAACTCGGACTAGTGTATTATCAGTCATGGTCGGCACGGCTTGCAGGTAAGGAGGGGAGTGCTCTTTCTATTTCTTGCTTATGGATATTGAGGTATCGATTGTATAGACCCCTTGTTTTTCTCATGTTGTCACTCCTTCCAGTGGATCCTGCGTTAGGAATGTTCACATTGGAAAAGGGCCGAGACCTTTAAACAAAAATAACCAAAGGAAGACCTTTGGCTATGTCGTATATTAACCTCGGTTTCCCTTTCAGCGCTTACGAGGTTAGCTGACGGGTTCGGGAAAAGGGAATTTCCCTACCATTCGGATTCACCCCATAATTGGTTCCCCCATTCTCTCCGTAAAAAGAGATTCAGCGCATTGTGTGAGTTTTACACCTGGCAATGAATTCATCCGTAAAGTTTACCGGTCACTGTCACATTAATACCACCTCCTTAGTCGGCTTGCCCTGTTATTACCTTTTCGACTGTTTAACCAAATAAACCAACAGATTGTACATCTTGATTCAGATGCATCAATACTTTGTCCCTGTTTCAGGGTGGTTTAAATCCAAACCAATATGTTAAATATATGAAACAGCAAACAAGTATACGCACTATACAGTACTGTTTGTACTGCATGGTACGATACCTGCTGCCAGTTTAATGGATGGTTATCTGACATTGTTGAAGAAGCTTTATAACAAATTAATGATAAACCGCAAATGTGGCAGAATTGGGGTAAAGAATTGTTACTTTTTTCACATAAATTAACACCGGCAAGAATCTATCCGGCTAACACATTTTTGCCACATCCGTTTGGTATAATTTAAATAGGTTTACTAACCTCTAATTAGGGTTGAAAGGAGCTTAACCTTGAATACCATTTTTGTTGTCGATGATGAAGAGAATATTCGCTTATTAATATCCCAGTATCTTCATAATGAAGGGTTTAATGTAGAGACCTTCGAGAGTATCGAAGAATTATCTCTTCGCCTGGAAAAAGGTTACCCGGATATGTTTATTCTTGATATTATGCTGCCTGGTCAGGATGGCCTGGAGTTTTGTCAGAAGATACGTCAGCAGAGCGGGGTGCCGATCATCTTTATATCTGCACGGAGGAGAGCCCTGGATAGAATTACCGGGCTTGAAATAGGAGGGGATGACTATCTGTCCAAACCCTTCAGTCCCCGGGAGCTTATTGCCCGGGTACGCTCGGTTTTCCGGCGCACTATGGCTGCGCCCGATCCGCAAAGTTATCTGCAGGCGGGAAATCTAAAACTAATTCTCCGGGATAGATTAATTTTAGTTAACGGGGAGGAACTTACCCTTACTACTAAAGAGTATGACTTGCTCCTTCTTCTTATACAGCATCCCCGACGGACTTTTAATCGCCAGGAACTGTTGGATCGAGTATGGGGATATGATTATGACGGGAGCGAGCGAGCCGTGGATGACCTTATTAAAAGGCTGCGTAAAAAGCTCAAAAAGAAAGGTTCAGCAACCAATATCCAAACTATATGGGGGTACGGATACAGATTAGATGGTAAAGTCGAAAAGCATATCTACTAAAATCTTAATAAGTTATCTGGCTGTAGTTGTGTTTACCTTTCTGGTAACTGCGCTAACCTTTTATCCTGTTGTGATAGGGGTACTGGAAAAGCGAGCTGAAATTGGACTGGAAAGGCAGGCCTGGGAAATAGCTAATACTATTAGAACTGGCTCTGTGCTCCTTGCCGAGGATAGCCTGCCTTTAACTATACTTTTATTAGGACGTTCAGTAGAGAGTAATTATCTGTGGATTGATTACCGGGATAAAATCAGGTTAAGCAGTCAGCCCCTGCAATTTCCGGAGGGAAAATCACTGGCGGAACTACCAGACAAGTTGCGTGAAGACAGAAGCTTTGACAGAAGTAGGGCGAACGTTTTTAACAATGGGCGTTATCTATCCGCAGAAGTGCCGGCGGGCTCTGGAGAAACGGTATTAACCTTCGTATCTCTTACTACTTTACAGGCTATGTACCGGGAAACGCTGTTGATGATTTTCGGCAGCCTTTTAGCCGCCCTGGCGGTGGCCCTTTTTATCGCTTTCTTCTTAATCCGCTACCTGGTGAGACCGCTTAAAATTCTGGAAGATTATGCCCGGGCAGTCGGCAATCGTCAATTCGATATGCGCCTGGAGATTAAGTCTGATGACGAACTGGCCCAACTGGCTAAAGCCTTCAATGAAATGGCAGATCGTCTCAAAAGTTATGATGATAGTACCCGTCGCTTTTTCCAGAATGCTTCCCATGAAATGAAAACTCCCCTTATGAGTATAAACGGCTATGCTGAGGGCATCCGGGATGGAGTATTTACCGGGCCCTCTATGGATAACGCTATCGAAATTATACATAAGGAAAGCCTGCGCTTAAGGAACCTGGTAGAAAATATGATAGATATTACTATACTGGACCAGCCCCATAGTACCTATTTTTTGCCCAATGATTTATGCGATATAGTGGAAGAGGCAGCAGAGACCGTAGGTGGTTACGCATTGGAAAGGAGTATTCAGGTCGAGTCACAGGTTCACCCTAATAACTGGATAATTGGGGATTGGGACTTGCTGCACAGCCTTTTTGTAAATCTCCTATCTAACGGCATTCGTCATGCCAAAACCCGGGTCGTTGTGAGCTCTTCCCTTGCCGAAGCCCATACTAAAGCAGTGATCACGGTGCAGGATGATGGAGATGGTTTTACTGCCGAAGATCTTGAGCATGCTTTTGATTATTTTTACAGCGGTATTAAATCCGGCTCCGGGCTGGGGTTAACTATTGCCCGAAAAATCGTTGCAGAGCACTCGGGAACCATCAGGATTTATAATAATAAGGGAGCCATAGTGGAACTCGTTTTGCCGGTAAAAACCGGGAAAAAGCCCGGGACTAAAAAAGTACCGAGTTTGCCTTAAAGCACCCCATACCGATATCTTCTTTACCAATTCGGTTTTCTTAGTTCCATGGTAATAGCAGAAAAGAGTAAGCTATAATAAACAGAAGCAACTGGGGCGGCTATAGTGCAGCCAGCCTTATTTATTTATGCCAAATTTCAAAGGAGATCCACATGGTTAACAAACATAGCTTACTGGAGGGAATCATTCATAAACGGAGGTTTCGAAGCCGCCTTTTTTTTCAGGGCATTATAACTGGCCTGGTTACCGGAACTATTGTCGTATTATTCCGCTATATCCTGCAACAAGCCTCAACAGGACTGGAACTTTGGTATTCTTTTCTGGGCACGCACACATTTTGGTGGACACTTTTATGGGTTCTCATATTGGGCATAATTGCATTGCTCCTTAATACAATTATCCAACTGGAACCCATGATTAAAGGGAGTGGTATTCCCCAAGCTAAAGGAGCAGTTCTCCGGGAATTAAACATGAAATGGCTGCGGGTTCTGGTTTTGAAGTTTGCCGGTGGAGTTCTTGCGATAGGCTCAGGAATGTCACTGGGAAGGGAAGGGCCATCAATTCAATTAGGTGCAGTTGTGGGACAAGGCATAAACCGCCTGCTGGGCGGTCTAAAAGTAGAGGAAAGAATTCTTATTACCAGTGGCGCCAGTGCTGGTCTGGCGGCAGCCTTCAACGCCCCGCTGGCCGGCGTTATCTTTTCCCTGGAGGAAGTACATAAGAACTTTTCGCCCCCGATCTTACTATCAACTATGGCAGCCTCTTTGACGGCTGATTACGTTGCGCGCAATTATTTTGGTATAAGTCCGATTTTTAATTTTACCAGTCTGCCGGTATTACCAATGAGATATTTTGCTTTATTGTTGCTCCTTGGAATCGTTACCGGGTTATTGGGGGTTTTTTTTAACCGGTCTTTGCTTAAATCACTGGAGATTTATGAAAAGCAGACACTTATTCCCCCCAGGCTTATCATGTTAGTACCTTTGTTGTTAACTATACCGGCAGGATTTTGGGTGCCCCAGATTCTAGGGGGAGGAAGCGGTTTAATTAACGGTTTGCAGAGTAACCAATATGTTTTATTAATGCTAATTATTTTGCTGGTCACAAAGTTTGTATTGACCATGGCCAGTTATGGTTCGGGGGCACCGGGTGGCTTTTTTATGCCTATGCTGGTTATAGGGGCTTTAACTGGTGGGGTTTACAGCCAGCTAATAGCCAGGATTGGGCTGGTTGAGCCGGTTTTTATCAATAATTTTGTGGTTTTTGCCATGGCGGCGTTATTTACAGCAGTTGTTAAAGCTCCTATTACCGGTAGTATTTTGGTAACCGAAATGACCGGTTCTTTTGAACATCTTCCGGCATTAGTTACCGTTTCTATGACTGCCTATATGGTAGCTGACTTATTGAAATCCCAGCCGATTTATGATCAACTGCTCGATCGTATTTTGGCCCACAATAAGTATAAGTACCGGAATGAACATTCCGGTGATAGTACAGTTCTGGAAGTAGTTGTATGTTTAGGCTCGTTTTTGGAGGGAAAAATGATAAAGGATGTTTTATGGCCCAAACATTGCCTTTTAATAAATATCAAAAGGGGAGAGAAGCAAATTATTCCTCGTGGTGACACTAAAATTAAAGCGGGTGACTATCTGAGCATTCTTACCAGCGAAGGTCAGGCTCACAATGTTAGGCATGACCTGTTACAAATGGGTGGGTCGGAACCGAAAGTATAGCTAATAGGTTTTGGCCAAATCCACCGGTGCTGGTTTTTTCTTTTCTGAGGTATTAGCCATCATTACTGCGGCAAGGACGAGTATACCCCCGGCTCAAAGCGATTTTCGTTCCGATGAACGACACACCCCAAAAAATAGAACCGTACCAGCTAAAGCCCCATAAGTCGTGATCCTTGTTCTCATTATTGCTCCCTGCCTGAACTATAATTGACATGCCTAATTTGACAACTAATTTCAATTATTAACCCCTTGTCGGCAATGTTAAAGGAACATCGTATTAATGACAATGGAAAGCAGGTTTAATGGCTATGCCGATTTCTGGGTTGAGAGAGAGATATTGGAGTAAACGTCAACCCTAAACATGGATTGCAGGTAAAAGAGTCAATATGAGCAATTATTGGTCTGAATTAACAGTACAAAAACGTTAAATAAATGCCGGAGAATAAAGGAATTATCGGATATACTGGCGAAGTAACACGAGATAATTATTCAATAAAAAATCAAGGAGGAGACAGATTTAAAATGAGTGAAACGTCTTACAATCCCTATACCAATGCGCAGGCCCAATTTGACCGGGTTGCTGAAATAATAGGCCTTGATGAAGCCACCCGCACGCTTTTGCGGCAGCCGGCCAGGGAATATCATTTTCTGATACCGGTACGCATGGATGATGGCAGCACCAAAGTATTTAAAGGTTTTCGCGTGCAGCATAATGATGCCCGCGGCCCGGCCAAGGGTGGTATTCGTTTCCATCCCCAGGAGACTGCTGACACGGTACGCGCCCTGGCTATGTGGATGACCTGGAAATGTGCTGTGGTGGATATTCCCTTAGGTGGAGGAAAGGGCGGAGTTATCTGCGATCCTCGCAATTTAACCCCCAGTGAGCAGGAAAGACTATGCCGGGGATGGGTTAGACAGGTAGCCCGCAATGTAGGACCGGATATAGACGTACCGGCCCCGGATGTTATGACTAACGGACAGCATATGCTCTGGATGCTGGATGAATACGAAGCCATTAATGGCGGCCGATTCCCGGGATTTATCACCGGTAAACCGGTAGGAATGGGAGGCTCGTTAGGAAGAACGGAAGCTACCGGTTACGGTGTGGTTTACACGGTGCGGGAAGCCTTGAAGGATATGGGAATTGAAGCCAGGAATACCACCGCCAGTTTCCAGGGATTCGGTAATGTGGCTCAGTATGCCGCTGAACTCTACAGTAAGCTGGGTGGTACCATCGTCGCTATTTCCTGTTGGGATAATACTGATAAAAAGAGTTACACCTTCAGAAAAAAAGATGGCCTGGACCCTGCCCAACTGATGGGTATTACTGATGCCTTTGGCAGCATTAACAAAGACCAGGCTAAAGCCCTGGGATGCGAAATATTGGATGGGGATGCCTGGCTTGAGCAGGATGTGGATATACTGGTCCCTGCTGCTCTTGAAAACCAGATAACCATACAGAATGTGCATAAAATCAGCCAACAGGTGAAGATTATAGTAGAAGGTGCCAACGGCCCTACAACACCGGATGCTGATGAAGTTATCAAAGAACGGGGTATTTTCCTGATTCCCGATTTTCTGGCCAATGCCGGTGGCGTGACCTGCAGTTACTTTGAACAGGTACAATCCAACAATAATTACTACTGGGAAAAAGACGAAGTATTGCAAAAACTGGATACCAAAATGACGGCTGCCTTCCGGGCGGTAAGTGACCTGGCAAAAAAACAAAATCTTTACATGCGCGATGCCGCTTACGTAATCTCCATCAATCGTGTCGCCCAGGCAGTTAAAATGCGGGGATGGGTATAGAATTAATAGCAAAGCAGGGTAATTAATATGCACGACCGTGAACTACTAGATGAGCATTCCATATACTTGCTGAAGGAACGGGCCAAGGAACTTAATTGCCTTTATCAGGTGGATGAGATCCTCAGTAACCCGCGGCTATCTTTAGCAGAGATCTGTGAAAACGTGGTTCAGGCGATTCCTGCCGGTTGGCAGTATCCAGAGGCCTGCGAGGCCAGGATAGTTATAAACCAGAACAGCTACCAGACGCCGGGTTACTGTTCCTCCCGTATTTCACAGACCGTGCCGGTTAGAGTGGATGACAAAACTGTAGGCAGCATCGAAGTAGTTTACATACAGCAAGTACCCCAAGGACCAGAAGGGTATTTCCTGGACAAAGAACGTCGGCTAATTTCTACCATCGCTGAACGAATCGGACAGACCATTTTTCACCGCCAGCTAAAACAGGTTCTTCAGGAATGGAATCATCCCCGACCAGATGCAGCTGAAAACCGGACCCGGGAACATGAATGGACGGTTATTTTAGATCTGTTGCGCCGGGCTGACCCGGATATGCTCTTACATGTGAGCCGCAAGATGATTAATCTCTTGTATGGGAACGGTATTAAAGAGGCAGGAGATTTGCTGCACGATTTCAGCCCCGGTTGGCAGGATTTTGCCCACCGGGGCGAAGTTAATTACCCCATGGCCAAATTGCCCCTGGGCAATGCCAGCCATATTAGTGAAAAGGTCTTTAATATCGCTGCTCAAAATCTTAGCGACAAGGAGATCACCCTGCGCTTAAATAGATGGATCCAGGAGCAAAAAGCTTATGATTTAATTAAGACTATTGATCGTATCGATACTTCGCTGGAAGAGATTGTAGAAGCAGTAAAGCGTTACCGTAATGTAGCCGGTGACAGCAACATGCTTTATTCTCCTACTGAACGGTGGCTGGAAGTTGCCCTAATACGCCGTTTCTTGTCTGAGAACCTGGATTTTATACGGGTTGCCAAACATTATATCGGCATCTGCGATTTTTATGAGGTAGTAAAAAGACTGATATTTCCTGAGGAGAGCCACGGTAAGATTGGCGGTAAGAGTACCGGGCTTTGTTTAGCTCAACAGATTCTCAAAACCGAGAGCCAAAATGACCCCTTGCTGGCTTGTGTTAAGGTCCCCAAAACCTGGTACATTACTACTGATGAGCTGACTGATTTTCTGCATTACAATAGTTTAGAAGGTTTGAATGAACAAAAATATAAAGAATTATCAGAAATTCGCATGAATTATCCGAACGTTATCCAAATGTTTAAAAACGGCAGGTTCCCTCCGGGGATTGTAAAAAGCCTGGCTATGGCCCTGGATGACTTCGGGGAAGTCCCTTTGATAGTTCGTAGTTCCAGCCTTCTCGAGGATCAAATGGGAGCTGCTTTTTCCGGTAAGTATAAAAGCCTATTTCTGGGCAACCGGGGGAGCAAGAAGGAACGCCTGAAAGCGCTAATGAACGCTATTGTAGAGGTTTATGCATCAGTGTATGGGCCTGATTCTATACGCTACCGGGCAGAGCGCGGTCTGCTGGATTTTCAGGAAGAAATGGGAATCATGATTCAGCAGGTGGTAGGGACGCAAATCGGTCCTTACTTCTTACCTCTTTATGCTGGTGTGGCGGTTAGTAATAATGAATTTCGCTGGTCTCCCCGTATACGCCGGGAAGATGGCTTAATACGCCTGGTTATGGGCTTGGGCACCCGGGCTGTGGACCGTTTAAGTGACGATTTCCCATTTTTAATCTCCCCGGGGCAGCCTAATTTACGGGTGAATATGGTTCCCGAGGAAGTAAAGCATTACTCTCCGAAAAAGGTTGATGTGATAAACCTGGAAAGCAATACTTTTGAAACCATTTCCATTGAGCGCCTGCTTAGGGAATACGGAACCGAAATCCCCCATGTGCATCAACTGGTTTCGGCTTACCGGGAGGGCTTTATAGAGAGACTCAACGCTTTCCAAATTGATTTTGACAGGGATGACCTGGTGGTAAACTTTGGAGGACTCCTGGAGAGCACTCCATTTGTTAAAAAAGTTGGCCATATCCTGAGCACATTACAGGAAAAAATCGGATTTGCGGTGGATATAGAATTTGCTTCGGACGGCAAGGACTTCTACCTTTTACAGTGCCGCCCGCAAGGGTTCGGTGATTATGCGGCCCCGGCCCCGGTTCCCAAAGACATACCAGCGAACCGGATGATATTCTCGGCCCGCCGCTATATTTCCAATGGATTGGTACAGAATATTTCTCATGTAGTGTATGTCGATCCCGATGCTTACAGCCGCTTGCCTAACCTCGAAATGCTGGTGAAGGTTGGTAAAGCAGTAGGAATGCTAAATACCATTCTGCCCCGGCGGCAATTCATTCTTATGGGCCCGGGGCGTTGGGGAAGCCGGGGCGACATTAAGATGGGGGTACAGGTAACCTATGCTGATATAAATAACACTGCAGCACTTATTGAAATAGCCCGCCAGAAATCAAACTATCTTCCCGAATTATCTTTTGGTACGCATTTTTTTCAGGACCTGGTGGAAGCCAATATTCGTTATTTACCTCTTTACCCTGATGACCCAGACATCATATTTAATGAACGATTTTTAACCAAATCACCAAATATTCTGGTTAAGCTTCTTCCGCAGTGCCAAGACCTGGAGGATGTTATCCGGGTTATTGATGTACGGGAGGCGAGTGATGGTAATATGCTGCATATTAATATGAACGCTGACCTGGGGGAAGCTCTCGGTTATTTAGGGAGGTTTACCAGTCAAACGGCTCTGGAATCTAAAACTGGAGTACCGCGTAATAAAACAGCGCCGGAGCCATACAGGCATGACGATCGTTACTGGCGCTGGCGTCATTATATGGCAGAACGCATCGCTTCATTAATGGAAGCCGAACGTCTGGGTGTAAAAGGTGCTTATCTCATTGGCAGTACTAACAATGGAACAGCCGGTCCGGGAAGTGACATCGATCTGATCATTCATATCACCGGGGATGATAGGAAGCGGGAGCAGCTAATGCATTGGCTGACAGGCTGGAGCCTTGCTCTGGCGGAAATGAATTATCTTAAAACAGGCTATAAGAGTGATGGTTTATTGGATGTGCACCTGATAACCGATGAGGATATTGCGCGAAAAACGTCTTTTGCAGCTAAAATCGGAGCCATAAGCGATCCGGCCCTGCCCCTAAAATTGAAAGATTAACGTTATATGCTGCGGTTAGAGGCAGCTAAACTTATCCGCTGCTTTTTTGCTATTCAACCGCACCATATAGTTACACGCTGGAATCCTTTATGAACCTAACCAACAACAAGAAGCCTGATCTGCAAAAATTCTTGCCGTATATCAGAAAGATTCCGACCTGTTACAATTTGCGACAAAAAAATCACCGTATTTGAGTTATGCTTATTTAATATAGACTTCTAGCATTAGGGGGATTTGTGGTGGAGGACATTAATAAATCAAAAGAGCAGCTTGTGGATGAGTTGGCTGAACTGCGGCAAAGGGTAAAACAGCTGGAAGCTTCGCAGGCAAAAGACTTCCACGGCTTACCGGATGCTAAACTTCGACCGCCGTTTCCGGGAGGAGGGAACGATCCTGGTATTAAAGCACTACTAGCCAGGAAATACCATATTTCCGAACTGATAGACATTCCCCTTTTGCAGCAGCTATTTGATGCTTTTTACGAACTTACGGGAATTCAGCATGCCTTTCTCGATGTTGATGCTAATATTTTAACCATGTCCGGCTGGACTGATATTTGTCTCAATTTTCACCGTCAATGCCCCCTGACAGAGACCAGATGTAAAGCCAGTGACCAGTATATAAATGGTAATTTACCTCAAGGGCCTTATCTCAAGTACAGATGCTTAAACGGTATGACAGAATATGCTATCCCTATAATCGTACAAGGCCAGCATTTGGCCACCATTTACATGGGGCAATTGTTCAACGAGAAGCCGGATGAGGATTATTTCCGCAAACAGGCACAAGAGTTTGGTTTCGATGGATCCGCTTATCTGGAAGCGCTTCGAAAAGTTAAGATTATACCGGAACAGCGCATCAAGCCAATAATGGAATTCTACTCTAAACTGGGTAAAATTCTGGCTTCCTTGGGCCTGGAAAGGTTGCGCCAGCTGGAAGGCGCCGATAAGGTACTAAGAGAACGGGAGGAACGCCTGCGCTTAGTTTTAGAAGCCAGTAATGACGGTTTTTGGGACTGGGATTTAGAACAGGGGGAACTCTATTTGAGTCCCAGGTGGATGGAAATACTGGGATATTTGCCGGAGGAAGCTCCATTAGAGAAGGGATTGTGGAGACGTAAAATCCACCCCGACGATATTGACTATATGATGAAAACCTTTGAAGACCATTTAAACGGGCAGACTGATCGGTATGAAGCTGAATACCGGGTGCAAGCCAGATCAGGTGAGTGGAAATGGATCCGTGACCGCGGTCAGGTAGTGGCCCGCAATGAAAAGGGAAGACCATTACGCATCACCGGGACCATTCTGGACATAACTAACCGTAAACAGGCGGAAATGGCATTGCGGCTTTCGGAAAAGAAGTTTTCCCGGGCGTTTCATTCCAATGCCGATCCTATGACTATTGCAACTTTAAAAGAGTGGCGTTATGTAGAAGTTAATGAGGCTTTCCTAAAATCCACCGGCTATGAAGAGCATCAGGTAATTGGTCGTACAATTAGAGAATTGGGCTTATGGGCGGACCCTGAGCAGATGGATTTCATAATTAAGCAAATTCAGGAACATGGGACCGTGCAGAATATAGAAACAAAATATAGGACAAAGTCAGGCGAAATCAAAACCGTACTGATTTCCGTGGAAATTATAGAAATCGACGGTGAAGCCCATATGCTGATATCCAACCGGGATATCACGGAACGCAAGCGTATGGAAGAACAGTTACGCTTATCTGAAGAATGTTTCGCCAAGGCTTTTAATGCCAGTCCTCTGTTGATGACTATTTCCACCTTGAGGGAAGGAAGGTTTATTAAAGCCAACCGGGCATTTTGCCGCACTACCGGCTACCGGCGTAATGATGTGATTGGCAAGTCATCCCTCGAATTAGGGTTCTGGCCTGACCCTGATGACCGTAATCAGATAATCGCCAGGATTATGGACAACAACGAGTCTATTCTGGATGTGGAAGTCCGTTTCAATATAGCCGGGGGGGAACAGAGAATTGGACTATATTCAGCACAGCTTCTGGATGTTCATGGACAACCGTGCCTGCTCAGTGTAATAATGGATGTAACTGATCTCAGGAAAATGGAAGCGGAAATGACACGTTTAGACCGCCTTAATGTAGTAGGAGAAATGGCGGCCAGCATTGGCCATGAAATCAGAAATCCCATGACTACAGTCCGCGGCTATCTGCAATTTCTGCGGGAAAATAAGGACATTAGCCATGAAGAACAGTATTTTGATTTGATGATTGAAGAACTGGATAGAGCCAATTGCATTATCACCGAATTTCTTTCCCTGGCTAAGGATAAGATAGTTACCCTGCAACCCACCAACTTGAATGATGTAATCACCAAGATGCTGCCCCTGGCTCAAGCCAAGGCTACCAGCCGGGATCAGTCTATAAAAATGGAACTGGAAGATTTGCCCGATGTACTTCTGGATGTTAAAGAGATTCGTCAGCTAATCTTAAACTTGCTTAATAATGCCCTGGAATCCATGGGTGTCGGTGGGGTGGCGGTCATAAGAACATTTGTGCACCGGGAGTCAGTTGTATTAGCTGTTCAGGATCGGGGGCATGGCATTCCACCTAAGTTGTTGGAGAAGCTGGGTACTCCCTTCCTGACCACCAAAGAACAGGGAACCGGTCTGGGATTGCCGGTCTGCTACCGGATTGCCGCCCGGCATAACGCGGTCATTGAAATAGAAACCGGTTCTACCGGTACTACCTTTTATGTACGGTTCCCATGTAAACCGGTTTAACGCTATTTCCTGCCTAACATGGGTTCCCCGTAAATGCCTCCTAATAACTGCGCGGTCCAGTTTCAGACCCCAGTGCCTTTAATCCCGCTAAAATAACTAACCATAAAATGTCTTTGTTTTAAACAGCTGCTAATTGAATATATTATAAGATAAGCGTAAGCTATATAAAACGAGGTGGAATTATGATAACCGATGCACTATTACAAAGAATAAACGAACTAGCCCGAAAGAAGCGAAGTGAAGGATTAACCGCGGAGGAAGCCATTGAACAGCAGCAACTTTACCAGGTATATCTGAAGTCTATCCGGGAACAGGTAACCAGCCAGCTGGATGCGGCTGGTATCAGCCCGAAAACTGTTCATCATCATCATGGCCCGGGTTGCAGCCATAAAAAACACTAAACCCGTGGTAACAACCGCCCCTTTACAAGACACTGCTAATAATACTGGCTTCCATCATTAAGGTAGAAGAGAGCCAGTATTAGAATGTTTTTGATAGTTTAATCATTATTTAATATGGCTATTCGATTAGGAATCCTATCATAGTTTCTCATCCAAAAAACAGTACCTGTTTTTGCCGTAGAAGTCATAAATGTGTTCCAGGGTTTCTCCGAAGCGCTGATAGTGTACCACTTCGCGTTGCCTTAGAAACTGAAGAGTTTCAGTAACTCCTGGATCATCAGATAGCTGTATTAAATACTCATAAGTTGAGCGAGCCTTCTGCTCGGCAGCCATATCTTCATGCAAATCTGCAATCGGGTCGCCTTTGGATTGGATGTATTGAGCCACCCAGGGAACGCCATCACCATTTACGAAGTAAAGGGCTTTATCATGGTCGGCATAGTAGCCATCCATGCCGGCGGCTTTTATTTGTTCGATGGATGCATCTTTGATCAGGTGATACACCAAAGAAGCCACAATCTCCATATGTGCCAGTTCCTCGGTACCGATATCGTTTAGAATGGCTTTGGATCTTCCCGTAGGCATGGTATAACGCTGCGTCAAATAGCGTAAGGAAGCGGCCAGTTCGCCGTCTGGCCCCCCATACTGGGTAATAATAGTTTTTGCTAACTTGGGGTTGGTTTTAACTACCTTTACGGGATACTCCAGTTTTTTTTCATAAACCCACATTTGCCAATCTCCTTCCTTAGCGAGCAAAGTTTATTTCCCAGGGCCAGGGTTCTTCCACCCAACGCCAGGGAAACTCACTGGGTGCAAAGCCGAAATTCGTAAGGGGACCAAATTCACGCTCATAATGCCTTTTCAAATGGTTTAATTTCTCTACGGTGCTGTTATAATCATGCAGTGCCTTTTCATCTTTGGGATGGGTATCCAGAAATAGATTTAGCTCTATAGCGGTAAACTCTTCCGCCATAATAGCTACCAGTAAACGTTTTCTATCGTCTCGCAAATCTCTTTCCTCCTCTCATAGGCGGTCGGACATTTCTACGGGCGGGATGTGCGAATTCTTCGGGATGTTTATGATCGGAGCGATAATCGTCACGAGGGCGATAGGGACGATACAATTCGGGAAAAATTGTGCCTCTAAAGAGCCCCTCCATCGGTTCCCAACGGTGATGGTAACGCTGGATGTTTATGAAAGCTCGGGCTAGTTCATAATTGTCATGCTCGTGTCCAGTATGCAAAGCCTTCTCCTCCTTTGACCCATTATTACCGCTATATGTTACCTATATATGAATTAAATGGAAATAATGTTACGACATAGAATGATAGAGTGGGCTAGCCACCTGCTAATATTGGCAATTAGGCAACATCCAGCAAACAAAAAGGCCCGATGCTTGAACATCGGGCCCTAAAACGGTATGGCAATTATGTTATCTATTCTTTAAGCTGAAGTGTCTCTTTGGCTTTTACCAGTAAAGTTACCATTTCATTTGCGGGGGTTAATACCCCTGCCTCCTTACCTAAATGAACTATTGCTCCATTTAGAGAATCAATCTCGGTTCTGCGACCGCGTTGGATATCCTGCAACATCGAAGCATGGTGGGCTGCCGTAGTAGGCAACAGTTCGGCATAAAAATCCTTTAGGTAAGAATCGGAACTGGACCACAAAGTTTGCTCATTTATAGCTGCCATAACATCAAAAATCTCACCAACAATCCTTTCCATTAAGGTTCGAGAAAATTCTGTTTTAGCCAGTTGGCCGTAATTGACCTCCAGTATGGCTCCCAGGGAGTTAAGGGCACAGTTAAAAATAATTTTCCCCCACAAATATTGCATCACCTTTTCGGAAGCCCGGGTAGGAATACCGGCCTGGCTAAAAAGTTCTGCAAAGCCAACGACCACCTGATCATCAACGAGTCTTCGGGGAGATCCTAAAATAACATCATCGGCGATAGCGGTAACCTTGGATACACCCCAGTCCATGGTCTCTGCCCCAAAAATAACTCTGCTTAGAATTATTCTGTCCTCAGCTATATTCTCAGCAGCAGCCTGATAGTTGCCGTAACCATTCTGAGCTAAAACAAGGTAGGTATTAGGTCCTATCACGCGGGATATTGAAGCGGTAACTTGTTTAGTATTAAAAGCTTTAACGGTCAGGATTACAAGGTCAAAATCCTGGTCTATTATGAGACTGGCATCGGTATAAAGTTTATCCAGTACACCGCTATGTTCACCCCATATACCGGTTACTTGAACACCGTTTTGTCTGATTCTATCGATAACTAGTTCGCGGTCCAAACCGGCCACTTCATGTCCCTGTTCCTTAAGCAGACAGGAAAAGACCGTACCCAGGGCTCCCAATCCTACTACTAATATCTTCACTAGTAACCAACCTTCCTATATTCTATATATTATTGATAATAGAGTAATACCTGTACTGGTTCAACCTGTTTCGCTTACAAAATGAGCCCTTTTAAACTTTTGCTTAGCGGTACCTGTTCTCGTATTAGTGTAGCAAAAGTGTCACAAATCCAAAAACACACATTAATTTTGCGACAATCTTGAAACATAATTAAATAATCTGTCGAAACTTAGTAGAATAAGTAAAAAGACATTAACCCCTGGTGTAGGTGCATTCCGGCAACCTTAATTGAAAATAATAAGAAGTTGGCATGCTACTTGCATAATATAGTCAACGTGTTAAAAATGTTTCCCCACATATTCTGTGGTAAGCCGCAGAATTCATGTTCAAATAATTTTGGCTTGGCCGACCTATTAAACAGGTCGGTTTTTTTTTGCTCGAAAAGAAACGGCCCTGCCATAATGGCAGGGCCTTATACAGGTTAATAAGTTTACAGGCTCAGCTCCAGAATCTTGCCGGCGACTTCCGGAGTAATGTCTTCCTTTTCGCCCAACTTGACCATTCCATGTTCTTGCAGTTGTTTTACGATAGTTGGAATACTGTCGGCGGTTATATTATAATCGCTTAAATGCGTCTTGATGTTAAGGCTCTCGAAGAACTCCCGGGTCTTTTCAATAGCTGCATCAATACGTGCTTCTTCATCTCCCGTGGTTATTCCCCAAACCCGTTCGGCATATTGTAATAACTTCTGCCATTTTTCTTTTTTGCGCACTTTCAACAGGGAGGGCAGTACAATCGCCAGGGTTTTTGCATGGTCTAAATCATGTAAAGCAGTGATTTCATGACCGATCATATGTGTTGCCCAGTCCTGCGGTACCCCGGCAGCAATAAGTCCATTAAGAGCCAGGGTCGCGCACCACATCAGGTTGGCCCTTACTTCGTAATTTTCCGGATCCTGTAAGGCCTTGGGGCCTTCTTCGATAAGAGTCAAAAGTAACCCTTCCGCAAAACGGTCCTGTATTTTTCCATCCACTGGATAAGTAAGATACTGTTCGGTTATATGAATAAAAGTATCCACTATACCGTTACTGGTTTGGGTTGGAGGCAAAGTATACGTCTTGGTTGGATCAAGGGCTGAAAAACGGGGGAAAACCAAGGGGTTGCCGAAAAGAAGCTTGGCCTTTATAGAACGGCGGGTAATTACTGCTCCGGAGTTCATCTCTGAACCTGTAGCAGGAAGGGTTAATACCGAACCAAAAGGAATGGCACTGGTGATATCAACTCCGCGCTTGACCAGAATATCCCAGGGTTCACCACTGTAACGGGCAGCTGCGGCAATAAATTTAGTACCGTCAATTACCGAACCGCCGCCAACAGCCAGCAAAAAGTCAATGCTTTGCGCACGAACCTGTTCGACACATTTCATCAGGGTTTCATAGGTAGGGTTAGGTTCGATACCGCCAAACTCGGTTACGTTATAACCGGAAAGAGCGGCTTTAACCTCATCAAAAGTACCATAACGCTTAATGCTGCCGCCCCCATAGGTAATCATAACTTTAGAGTTTTTAGGAATTTCCTTGGCTATTTCAGCAATACATCCTTTGCCAAATAATATTTTAGTGGGATTGTGGAAAGTAAAGTTTAGCATTTAGTTATTCCTCCTTTAACTTATTTGTTCTTTGTTCCTTGCTGTATACTGGCCTTTAAGGATTTTTGAGACAGTTATATACAGTGGCGTTTCCTATTATAAGCCAGGGTTATGGTAATATTCAATTGCATTTAATCTCGCTCTTGTTGTGGTGGTTTTGACTCCGAATTTTCTTTTCCGGAATCATTCAGCAGCAACTTGGCCACCGCCGGTAGGGGTTCCCTGGTTCTGTGATACGCGACCAGGAAGACAACCGAATAGAATATCAGCAGTAATAAACCAGCGTATAATCCAGGGCCTTGTCCGGGAATTAGCGGCATCGAAGCCATCGCTACCACCAGACTGATTATTGCAAACCAGGTAGTATATGGGTAACCCGACAGCTGGCATCGGCCGGAAGGGGGACAGCCCCGGAGTTTGCGGAAACGTAAATGGGTTATCATAATCACCAGATAGGCCAGAAGCAGGGAAAAGCCCCCTGAACTTACCAGAAACAGATAAATCTGCTGGGGAACGAGGTAGGATAAGCTTACCGCCGCCAACATAACCAATCCGGAGAAAAGTATGCCGCGCAGGGGTACATCATGTTTATCAATCAAAAATGCCGGCGCCTGCCCATTGTCAGCCAGGGAACGAAGCATTCGCCCTAAGCCGAAAGTAGAGGCCAGCATGGTTGATAGTATGGCAGTTACCAGAACAAAGTTCATAACCCCGGCTATACTTCCCAAGCCCCGGACTGTCAATGCAGTTACCATGGGGCTGGTGCCTGGTGACAGCTGGCCGGTAGGTACTAGCGGAAGTAATAATACCATAACACTTAAATATAAAACTAAAAGGCTTATTATGGTCATGCGGATAGCCCGGGGAATAGTTTTATGTGGTTCCCGGGTTTCGGATGAGGCCAGTCCGATTATTTCGAAACCGGAATAGGTAAATAGCACAATCAACATACTTCCCGCCAGACCGCCTATGCCATTGGGAAGCAAGGGGGCGCCAGCCAGTGCTCCGATGCCTACCGGAGATCTTCCCGGCAGAAGCCCTCCTATCAAAAGAACCGCTATTAAAATAAATCCGACAACAGCTAATAGCTTTATGGCGGCGAGACTGCTTTCCAGGTGGCTTAAAATCTGGGCGCCGAACAAGTTCAGTAAGGTAATAATCACTACGATAAGCACGGTCAGGGTTTGGACCGACAGAAAAGGAATCCAGCTGTTAATAAACAGGGAAGCGGCGGTGGCTTCACTGGACATAGCTAACACGAGACCGGTCCAATAGACCCAGCCCACTATGAATCCCATGTAAGGGCCATACATTTCTTCGGCATAGGTGCGGAACGAACCAGGATGAGGGCTTGCCGTAGCCATTTCTGATAAAGCTGTCAATATGCAATAGGCGATAAGGCCTCCAATTATAAAGGCCAGAACTATTGAAGGGCCGGCAGCCCGAATAGCGATTGATGAGCCCAGGAAAAAAGAACCTCCGACAACTGTTCCCAGTCCCATCATGGTCAACTGCCAGGCTGACAGCCCATTCTTTTCCTTCATGACAACCTCCTGCGACATTTATTATTAGTATGTGCAGGACCCATAAATATATCAGTATCAACTAACTTTGATTTCTTTTCCCGGCTCGGTCATCAAGAATCTCCGCTATGGCTTAAAATTTTAACCCGTATATTCCTTAACCCGCCGGATAAGCAATTGAACGCAAATAGTGATATTCTCCGGGGTATAAATTCTAAGATTACCCCGGTAGTAGTAATTAAATAGGGTTTCTACGATTTTTTCTTCTTCCCACCCTGCATCCAGCATGCTATTAATACTATCAAACACCCAGCAGGCTGATTCCATAGCCCGAACATAAAAATCATCAATATCTCTTTTAACCCAAACCTGCTCATGGGGAAGACATAATACCCGGGTAGGGAATCCCTTCAGCCGCTTAATGGTTTCCATATAAAGCTTGTAGCTTTGGAAAAATATAGGGAATATTTCGCTTTCCGATATCTGAAAACCGGCGGCATCAGATAAAAACATGACTTGCTCTTCCGGCAAATAACAGGCTAGACTGCACGGGCTGTGACCAGGGGCTTCTAATACCTTAATTTTTAATCCATTTAATTCAATAACATCACCTTCACCGATGATTTGGTCAATAGCAATTGCGTTGTTGGGCGGTCCCTTAGGTAAACCATTAAGAATGCCCTCATCGACCAGGGTTTTTGACATCATCTGGTCCTGATAAAAGAAGTTTTCCAGTATTTTAGGTTTACTTACCACCTTATGCGTATCATTACTCCCTAGCACCTTAGCCTGGGGAAACAGTTCTTTAAGTGCGGGAATACCACAAATATGGTCAAAATGAGCATGCATAGCTACCAGATACTTTACATCCGGCCAGTTGGGCAGTTCTTCTAGCTTGCTTTTAACACTTTGTACTCCGCCTGTCACCCCACACTCAATAATTGCCTTCTCCTGGTTACCAACCAGGAAATAGTTAAAATGCCGGTTCCCCATCTGAATTACATTTTCGGAGATTCTCTTCAATGGAAAAACCCCTTTTCTTAAATTGTCTTATCAATATGCTCATTCTGCTACTTATATAATATTATATATGGCATTGACAAAAATCTTTGCGTATGATTATATTTTTTTAACTATTGACAAGACAGAAAAAACGGGCAGGGGGACGGTTCGAGACCGCTGAAAAACGCATAATAAAAAATAGCAAAAATACAATTAAATGCCTCTGTAAAAGCAATGAAAAACCCCCTTATGATATAATGAATGTGACGCAAACACCAATCAAAG
>JBMNOY010000079.1:0-6046 GCA_050943315.1 Syntrophomonadaceae bacterium | reverse complement strand
CCAAAGAATATGGCTGTACAGATAATGCTTTACAGGGCGATCCTAATGAACGTTGTATCTTATGCCGTTTATGCGCCTATGCCTGTGAAGAAATGGGTACCAGTGCAATATCAGCCATAATGAGGGGGACTGAAAAACGGATTGCTACCCCTTATGATGAAGCATCTGCTACTTGCATAGGCTGTGGAGCCTGTGCCGAGATTTGCCCTACCGGTGCTATCGAGATGGTGGAGGAAGGCGGGAAGCGCACCATTTGGAATAAAACCTTTGAACTGGTAACCTGTGAGAAATGCGGTAAACCATTTGCTACTATGGAACAGCTGAATTATGTCAATCAAAAATCAGGAAACGAAATCACTGACCGGCTGTGTGAAAGCTGCCGCCAAAGAGAAGTGGCTAATAAAATTAGCCAGTCTATAGTGGAATTACAATAAACTAATATAAATAGACCAAACCCGTAAATAGGTCATAAGCCTATTTACGGGTTTTTAAAACAAACACTCCCGGAGATGAATCTTTCTCACGAAACCTAATTTTATTGGAGGTGTAAACTGTGCGAACTGTATATATGGACCACAGTGCTACTACTCCGGTTGACCCGGATGTATTTAAGGAAATGATACCTTATTACAAGGAAGAATGTGGTAATCCATCAAGTATATACTCTTTGGGACAGAATGCGCGGCGTGCGATTGAAAAGGCTCGTGGGCAGGTAGCCGGGTTAATAAATGCTTCTTCTCAGGAAATAATTTTTACCAGCGGGGGGACAGAAGCCGATAATCAGGCTCTGATAACCTATATGGAGGTTAATCGGAAAAGAGGAAATCATTTAATAACCTCGGCAATCGAACATCATGCGATACTGCATACTTGTGAATATTTAGAAAAGCAGGGTTATGAAATCACTATTTTACCAGTAAATAATTATGGTCTGGTTGAACCTGATGTTTTAGAAAAGGCAATCAAATCTAACACTACATTGGTTTCTATTATGCATGCGAACAATGAAGTAGGAACGATTCAGCCTATCAAGGAACTAGCAGGTATTGCCCACCAGGGGGGAGCAGCTTTTCACACTGATGCTGTACAATCACTGGGCAAAATACCTGTTGATGTGAAGGATATGGGTATTGATTTACTATCTGGATCAAGTCATAAGCTTTATGGTCCCAAGGGGGTTGGTTTCCTGTTCGTAAAAAAGGGTATTAAAATCAGCAGTTTCCTCCATGGTGGTGGTCAAGAACGAAGGCTAAGAGCAGGAACGGAAAATGTCCCAGGAATTGTAGGCTTAGGCAAGGCAGCTGAATTAGCAGGATATCATATGCGCGAACGAGCAGAAAAATTGAATCATCTCGGAAATCGTTTAATTAAAGGCATAATGAAAACCATTCCTAATGCAAGACTTACCGGTCATCCCCATAATCGTATACCAGGTAGTGTCAGCTTTTGCTTTGAGTTTGTGGAGGGTGAGTCCATATTATTGATGCTGGATGGATTAGGAATAATGGCTTCCAGCGGATCTGCGTGTACGTCTGGTTCCCTGGATCCTTCTCATGTCTTATTGGCAATGGGGGTACCTTACGAAGTAGCTCATGGTTCACTACGGTTAACTATGGGTAAAGATAACACCGATGAAGATGTAGATTATGTCCTAGAGGTTCTTCCCCAAATTATCACCAACCTGCGAAGAATGTCTCCGTTAGGTTAGGAAGGAGCATTCTCACCTATGTTCTTTTACTAATGTAATTGATAGTATTAAGATAACCCGATATATTAATGGGAACTGGTGTGAAGGGGTTCGGCATCGGTTTTGGAGGAAAACAGCATTGTAAAGATGTGAGTCTCAGATAACAAGCAAAAGTTAAGTTTCAGGAGTCATTAAAAGAAATTATCAGTATCTGATTATAATATCTAAATTCTAAAAAATTCTGTCGGACTAAAAAAACACTCTCAGCGGGTGCTGAAAGTGCCTGTATTTTGGATGGTACACCTGAGAGGAATCGAACCTTTGCACCCGGCCCCCAGGAGGATAAGTTTAGGCTTAAAGGCGTAGAAAATTGGTAACCTGACACTTTAATGGAATTTCATCAACTGCACAGACTGATAAATAGTTGCAAGCACTCATGCAGAAGTATGGAAAACGTAAAGTAGCAGAAAGTTCAAGCAAATATTTACTAAGTCAATTGTTATCCAAAAACAGCAGAAATCTTCCGGTAAGCTAGATAACAGTATTTGTGGCATACATACTTCTAGCAAGATATTTTGCCCAATCCAGTGGTAAGCCATAAACATTAGTACATACAAATATACTATCCCACTCTCCAAATGAGAGCTTGGTATTTTTTCTTCGCTAATAAAAACCCCAAGAATTGGGCCTAAATAAGTCTGTTTATTTTCAACCTTTATATTAAGTATTGCTTTATCAGGCAGAGATAGCCCTAAAAAAAGCTCTTGTGATACATGAAAATCGTTTTTTAGCTCCTTTACGGTCCCATTTTACTTCTGCGGAGAGATTTATTATCCCTGCGTTGATGGTGTATATTCCATCATCCATGACTTCCTGAATCCCCGAAACACTTAGAACATTTGAATTATTGGGTTCTTTACATATCTATACACAGCCCGTGCCTACGATAAGCAGCTTCGTGAGGAAATTAGGATTGACAATTAGTTTTCCCGCTGGTTATTATGATGATACACCGATGATGAGGGAGTAAAACCACCACCAGCCCTACAGAGAGTCGGGGCAAGCTGGAATCCCGGCGGGAGATGGAGTGGACAAATGGGCCCCGGAGGGTGGAGCGAACCAGTCTAGTGACTGCAGTAGCTTGCAACGCTTGGCCTGCGTTAGAGGGCTATGGGTGTGTCAGCACTCTGCGAGCGGGTACTCAGGTACCAAATAAGGTGGCACCGCAGATTTTACATCTGTCCTTAAACTTAAGGATAGGTGTTTTTTATTTGGCGGCCCTTTCCATACCTCTATCTTAGATGAGTGGAGTTGAGACGAGCGGAGCAGAGATGAGCACACCAGATTAGATTAATTTCAAGGAGGAATGGAAATGAAAAAGGTTGTGTCGATTACGGTATCTTTGTTGGTTACGGTTATGCTGTTGGTATCGGCAGTGGGGTGCTCGTCAATGGGGAGCAATGACGCTCAGTCCCCGGCTGAGGATCAAATCAAAATTGGTATTGTCCAGATTGTGGAACATCCATCCCTTAATACCATTCGCGAATCCTTCGTTGCTCAACTTGCAGAAAAGGGCTACCGGGATGGAGAAAACATTGTAATTGATTACCAAAATGCCCAAAACGATCAAACTAACTTGAAAACCATCTGCCAGAAGTTTTCCAACAACCGCTATGACCTGATTGTAGCCATTGCTACCCCTTCCGCCCAAGCGGCTGTGGGTGAGACCAAGGACATACCGGTAGTGTTTTCCGCCTGCACCGATCCGGTAGGCTCCGGTCTGGTTGACAGCCTGGAGAAGCCCGGAGGTAATGCAACCGGCACCTCGGATGCAGTCTCGGCGGAAAAGATTATGGAATTGGCCATGCGCGTTACCCCGGATATAAAAACCGTGGGAGCGCTCTACAACTCCGGGGAGACCAATTCGATTGCTGTTATTAACAATCTGAAAGAATATGCCGCCAAAAACGGCTTAACTGTCATTGAAGCAACGGTTATGAATTCTTCGGAAGTCCAACAGGCTACCGCATCTCTGGCGGACAAAGCTGATGCTATTTTTTCTCCCATTGATAACACCATAGCCTCAGCTATGCCGGTGGTATCTCAGGTAGCCAACCAGGCCAAAATACCAGTATATGTAGGTGCTGATTCCATGGTTAAGGATGGGGGTCTGGCAACCTGCGGTATCAACTACGTTGAACTGGGTCAGGAGACTGCCAATATAGCTGTGCAGATTCTGGAAGGCCAAAAACCCGGGGATATTCCGGTCAAGACCATGAGCGACATGCAAATATACCTGAACAAGACTACTGCTGAGGCTATCGGTATTACCATACCGGAAGATGTCATGAAGGAAGCTGCGGAAATATTCGAGTAGAAACCAGGTTTAATCCTTTATCGCTGTGAAAAAAACTATGTCATTGCTGTGAAAATGCCCTAGCGATTACAAACCCGAAGCCTTCTTATGTGTCATTGCGAGCGCGCAGCGCGTGGCAATCTCTATGCCTATCTACGGTTTGAGTTTATAGATCGCCACGTCGCTTCGCTCCTCGCGATGACAGATTTAAGTTTTCATTCATCGTGGTCTGTTCTTCAGGCGGCGATCGCCTAGTTTTTGGTTGTCAATTTTTATATTAAAGGGGCACTGCACCAATGAGTTTACTAGCTTTGCAGGGTACAGTGGAGCTGGGCATCATTTATGCCCTGATGGCTCTGGGAGTATTCATCTCCTTTCGCACTCTTAACATGCCGGATTTAACTGTAGACAGCAGCTTTACTCTGGGAGCTGCTGTCTCAGCTATGCTGTGCACTATGGGTCATCCTTTCCTGGCCATACCGGCAGCTATGGCCGCCGGATGGTTGGCCGGTAATGTAACTGCCCTACTCTACACCAAACTGAAAATCCAGCCTCTGCTGGCGGGCATACTGGTCATGCTGGGTCTTTATTCGGTAAATTTGCGGGTCATGGCCAATCGGGCCAATATCCCCCTGCTTAACCAGCCTACGGTTTTGAATGCCTGGCAGGGAACCTCTCTGGAGGTCCATACTCAATGGCTGCTTCCTTTAATTATGCTGCTGGTGGTAATTGTTTTACTGTATTTGTTCCTGCAGACCCGCTTTGGCTTGGTCCTAAGAGCCACCGGGGATAATGATCAAATGGTGCGAGCAGTAGGGGTACATACTGATACCACCATATTGTTCGGGCTGGGCTTAGCTAACACCCTGGTAGCCCTGTCCGGAGCCATGATCGCCCAGTACCAATCCTTTGCTGATGTCAGCATGGGTGTGGGTATGGTGATAATTGGCCTGGCTTCGGTAATAATCGGTGAAGTAATTTTTGGCACCAGTTCCCTGCTGCGCCGGCTGATAGCGGTGGTACTGGGAGCCATGTTGTATCGATTGGTAATCGCCGTTGCCCTGCACCTGGGTATGCCACCCACTGACCTTAAGCTGGTGTCGGCCTTTATAGTTACCCTGGCTCTGGCCAGCCCGGTTATCAAAGAAGGTCTGATGTCCCGGCATAAACGTTCTCGGGAATCGGTCCATAAGGAGGTCTAAGCAATGCTGGAAGTCCGCGGTTTAAGTAAAACCTTCTCTATGGGCAGTACCAATGAGAAACTGGCTGTAGATGAAGTAGACCTGACCCTGGCAGCTGGGGAATTTGTAACCGTTATCGGTGGAAATGGCGCCGGCAAGTCCACCCTGCTAAACTGTATAGCCGGAGTATATGAAGCGGATAAAGGCAGTATTCTGCTGGATTCTATGGATATTACCTATTGGCCGGAGTATAAAAGATCCCAGTACATTGGCCGGGTATTTCAGGATCCCCTTAAGGGAACGGCCTTTGATATGACCATTGAAGAAAACCTGGCCATGGCTTATGCCAAAGGTAAACCTCACGGTCTGCAGTGGGGAATCCGTAAAGCTGACGCCAAATTGTTCCGGGACCACCTGGCCCGCTTGGGACTGGGACTGGAAGACCGTATGAAGCAAAAGGTAGGCTTGCTCTCCGGGGGCCAGCGGCAGGCCCTTACTTTGCTGATGGCTACCATTGTAAAACCCAAGCTGCTCTTGCTGGATGAGCATACCGCCGCTCTGGACCCGTCGGCAGCCCGGCAGGTGCTGCATTTAACCTGGGAACTGGTGGAGCAGTACCAGCTCTGTACCCTGATGGTTACCCATAATATGAAAGCTGCCCTGGAATACGGGACCCGTACCATTATGATGCACGACGGCCGTATTATTCTGGATATATCCGGAGAGGAACGCCGGGAAATGACGGTGGACAAGCTGATTGAGCTCTTCGGCCGCCGCAGCGGCCAGGAACTGGACAACGACCGCTTGCTATTGGGCTAATGA
>JBMNOY010000021.1:0-33113 GCA_050943315.1 Syntrophomonadaceae bacterium | reverse complement strand
AATCTGACTGTACCTTCTGCGGCAACTGCGTGGCCGTATGTCCTACCGGTGCTTTAACTGAAAAGTCCCTGCATGGTAAAGGTCGCCGCTGGGAAATCGAAAGGGTCAGAACAACCTGCCCGTTCTGCGGTACTGGTTGTAATTTCGACCTGGCGGTAAAAGACGGGAAAATCGTGGGTGTTTTCTCCAATCCTGACAGCCCGGTAAATGGACGAGCCCTCTGTATAAAGGGACGTTTCGGCTGGGACTTTGTTAATAACAGCAAGCGTCTGACCACCCCATTGATCAAAAAAGATGGTCAATTCGTTCCTGCCTCCTGGGATGAGGCCTTGGATCTGATTGCCACGCGTTTAAAAGATATCAAGGAGACAAACGGTCCCGACGCATTTGCTGCTCTCAGCTCCGCCCGGTGTACCAATGAGGAAAATTACCTGGTGCAGAAATTCACCCGGGCAGTTATGGGAACCAATAATGTAGACCATTGTGCCCGCACCTGACACGCCCCTACTGTGGCCGGTCTGGCCACCACCTTCGGAAGCGGTGCAATGACCAATTCCATTAATGAAATAACCACTGATGCCCAGCTTATGTTTTTAATCGGAACCAATACCACTGAAGCTCACCCGGTAATAGGTTACAAAATGAGACAGGCAGCCCGTAAAGGCGCCAAGCTGATTGTAGTCGACCCGCGCCGTACCGAACTGGCAGCCGAAGCTGATTATTGGCTGCGTATTAAGCCCGGAACTGACATTCCCCTGCTTAACGGAATCATGCATATAATTATCAAAGAAGGACTTGAAGATAAATCCTTTATTGAGGAACGTACGGAAAACTATGAAGCTCTCAAACAAACTGTAGAACAATATACTCCCGATTATGTTTCCCGTTTGACCGGCGTACCGGAAGAAACCCTTTATGCAGTAGCCCGCCTTTACGCCACTACTGACCGGGCTATGTTATTCTATACCCTGGGAATAACGGAACATATTTGCGGTACCAATAATGTAATGACAATTGCCAATCTGGCTATGTTAACCGGACATATGGGCAGGCCTGGTGTAGGGGTAAACCCGATCCGCGGTCAGAACAATGTTCAAGGTGCCTGTGACATGGGAGCCTTGCCCAATGTTTATTCTGCCTACCAGAATGTTACTCTCCCGGATGTACAGAAGAAATTCGAACAGGCGTGGGGAAGACCCTTGTCAAATGTTATGGGATTAAAAATCGCCGAAATGTTTGAAAAAGCCAATAGCGGTGAGTTAAAGGCTATGTACATTTTAGGCGAAAATCCCGTACTTACTGATCCTAACAGTAACCATATCCGTTCTG
The DNA here is from genome assembly GCA_050943315.1 of Syntrophomonadaceae bacterium. Taxonomy (GTDB): domain Bacteria; phylum Bacillota; class Syntrophomonadia; order Syntrophomonadales; family Syntrophomonadaceae; genus JBDKUD01. Next base: position 31,784 of record JBMNOY010000021.1, on the reverse strand, counting down.
GATTAGCTAATCTAGAATTCTTAGTTGTACATGAATTGTTCCTAACTGAAACTGCTGAGTATGCTGATGTAGTCCTGCCAGCGGCAAGCTTTGCTGAAACTGACGGCACCTTTACTAATACCGAACGCCGCATTCAGCGGGTGCGTAAAGCCATTGAGCCAGTTCCCGGCAAGGCCAATTGGGAAACTATTATAGCCATGAGCAATGCCATGGGTTATCCCATGAATTATGAAAGTCCTGAGGACATTTGGAATGAAATGGCTTCACTATCACCTTCCATGGCCGGAGTTACTTATCCCCGGTTGGAGGAAAAGGGACTGCAATGGCCCTGTCCGAGTCTGGATCATCCGGGAACTCCCTATTTGCATGCAGGTAAATTTACCCGGGGCCTGGGTATTTTTCAACCCTCAGAACATATACCACCAGGTGAAATGCCTGATGAAGAGTATCCTTTCCTGCTTTCAACCGGTCGAATTCTGTACCACTATAATGTTACTACTCCCTATTCAATGGGCATACAGAGCATTTGGTCAGAAGAACAGGCGGAAGTCAATCCCGCTGATGCCGAGCGGATGAACCTGGTTAACGGTGAAACTGTTAAAGTATCCTCCCGGCGCGGGGAACTTACCACTGCTATTAAGGTAACCGATCGAGTTCCTCCCGGTATGATCTGGATGTCGTTCCATTATAGCCAGAGTCCGACTAATGCCTTGACCAGTGAATTTATGGACCCCATTACCAAAACTGGTGAATACAAAATCTGTGCCGTAAAAGTTGAGAAAATTTAGGGGGTACGGTGATGCGGAAGGTACCAGTTGACCAGGCAGCAGGTTTGATTCTCGGTCATGATATTACCGAGATCGTCCCCGGACGTAAAAAAGGACGGGCGTTCAGCAAAGGGCATATTATTACTCCTGCGGATATTCCCAAACTCAGGAGTCTAGGTAAAGAAAATATCTATGTCTGGGAGCCATCGCCTAACATTATTCACGAAAATGAGGCAGCTTTACGTTTGGCCCGACATGCTGCCGGAGCAGGTGTTAACTGGACAGAACCCAACCAGGGCAGGGTTAACCTTAAAGCACAATACGACGGGTTATTAAAAATAAATGTTAACCAATTGAACTGGATTAATAATTTGGATAATGTTGTGTTTGCCACCCTGCATAATAACCGGGTAGTGGTTAAAAATCAGATAATTGCAGGAACCCGTGTAGTTCCTCTGGCCATTGATTGCCATGAATTAGAAGAAGCTGAGAAACTATGCTGTCAACCTTCATCATTACTTACTGTTAAACCCTTCCAGCCCCTGTGGGTAGGAATCATAACTACCGGCAGTGAGGTTTATTCCGGGCTCATCCCGGATGGTTTTGGGGGTGTTATCCGGCAAAAAACGGCTCCATTTGGTGCCCGCTTGGTTGGCCAGGTCATTGTTCCTGATGATCCGGATCTGATTGCCATGGAAATTCATCGTTTAATTGCAGAAGGTGCTGAGTTAATAGTAGTTACCGGGGGCATGTCAGTTGATGCTGATGATGTTAGCCCTTTGGGCATAATGGCCACCGGAGCGGAAGTGGTGTTTTATGGTGCCCCGGTTTTACCTGGTTCTCAGTTTATGCTGGCTTATCAAGGGCACGTTCCTATTCTGGGGGTACCCGGCGGTACTTTGTATAGTAAAACTACTACCTTTGATCTTCTTTTACCGCGTATCTTTGCCGGTGACCGTATCAGCCGTGCCGAGATAGTTGCTATGGGTCATGGCGGTTTGTGTAATAATTGTCCGGTTTGTCATTTTCCGCTGTGTCCGTTCGGAAAAACGACCCAGTTATAAATGGGAGGCATATTCTAAGTGATTATAGACATAAATCTGGAGTCTGCCCAGGATAAAATCATCAATAGCGTCAGTGTTTTACCCGAGGAAACCATTGATTTAATGGAGTCGGCAGGAAGGGTAATATCTCAGGATATTACAGCATATTGCAGTTTGCCGGATTGTCCCCAATCTGCTGTAGATGGCTTTGCCATTCACGAAAGTGATCGTCTGACCGGCGGAAAGGTTATACTAAGGGAATACCTGCAAGCCGGAGATGTACCTGCTTTGCCACTTGCCCCTGGAGAAGCGGTTGGAGTTGTAACTGGGGGCCCCCTACCTGGGGGAACCGCTGCAGTAGTTATGTGTGAGCAGGTTCGGGTCTGGCAAGACGAAATAATTCTTCCCGGTCAAATTAAGTCAGGCAGCAATATCAAGCGTGCTGGTGAGGATTTCCACCGCGGAAGCCTTTTAGCGGCACGTGGTACATGTATATCTCCTGCACTGATTGCTTTATTGGCGGCCTTTGGATATGAGAAGGTGCGGGTATTTTGCCGGCCCCGGGTTTCAGTTCTGAGCCTGGGAAGACAAATTGTACCCTTTAATACCTCTCCCCACCCGGGTCAGCTTCGCGATAGTAACGGTCCATTACTGGCGTCTCTAATACACCATGATGGAGGAAAAATTACCGATGTGAAGTTGGCTGGCAGTAATAACTGTAATGAAGTACGGAATTTGATGCTTAAGCTCCTGCAAGATTCTGATGTGGTTATTACTACTGGTGGTACTTTTTCGGGAGAATTTGATGAAGTGCGGTCTCTGTTCAGTAATATCAACGCCAAAATGCTTTTCTGGGGTACGCAAATACAACCAGGAAGGCATAACGCGGCAGGTATTATAAACTCAATATTGATTATTTCGTTATCTGGTAACCCAGCCTCCTGTTTTGTTGGTTACCATGTTCTGGCATCACCGGTAATACGAGCCTTGCAGGGAATGAATCCCTACCCAAAATATTATTCTGCCCTTTGCACCAATTCTTTTGCTAAGAAAACAGGTACGCGACGTTTTGTTCGGGGTCACGCTGCCTGTGACAGTGAAGGGTGGAAAGTCACCGTATTACCGGGACAAAAGCCAAGCATGATTAGGTCCTTAATCGAGTGTAATGCGTTAATTGATCTCCCTGCCGGGCATGCGCCTTTTGACGCCGGTACCCAGGTATCTATTATGCTTATCTCTTGATTGATTCTAAAAGCATATCCGGCGGGAAAAACATGGATAAAGTAAAAATGCTGGGGAGGTGATATTTATAATGGCCGACTACAATGAAATTATCAGCCGGTATAAAGATGTTCCCGGGGGAATAATCGAAGCTTATCATGCTATTCAAAGGGAATACAACTATATCCCGGAAGAAGCCATTCCGGCTGCAGCCCTAACCTTCAATATACCCAAAGCCCAAGCCTTTGGAGTAGCAACATTCTATTCCTACCTTAAGGTGGGTAAAAGGGGAAAATACGTAATAAGAATTTGTGAAAGTGCTCCCTGTCATATAGCCGGTGCTGACGAAGTCGTGGCTGCTCTGGAAAAAGAACTGGGTATTAATATGGGTGAAACTACTGCTGATGGCAAGTTCACCCTGGAGTATACCGAGTGTGTGGGGCAATGCCAGGCTACACCGGTTATTACTATTAATAGTAAACCTTACAAAGATGTAGATGCCTCCAAAATCCCTGGTATTCTGGCTGAATACAGATAAAAAAACAAGTCGAAAGGAGGGAACCAAATGGCACAGGAAATGCGCATTGTGCTGCGAAACATGGGTAAGATTGATCCTCTGAGAATTGAGGATTACCTTGACGCCGGAGGTTATAAATCTCTAGCCAAAGCGCGCAGCATGAGCCAGGCTGATGTTATTGAAGAAGTAAAAAAATCAGGTCTGCGGGGACGTGGTGGTGCTGGTTTTAACGCCGGTATGAAATGGAGCTTCAGTTATAATACCCCGGCAGACCAGAAATATGTTGTCTGTAATGCTGATGAAGGCGAACCAGGCACTTATAAAGACCGCACTATAATGGAAAACGATCCCCATACAGTGCTGGAGGGTATGGCCATATGCGGTTATGCCATTGGAGCTACACAGGGATTTATCTATTGCCGGGGTGAGTATCCCTATGTTGTTGATATATTAAACCGGGCCATTACCCAGGCCAAAGAAAAAGGAGTCCTGGGGGATTTTAATATTGAAGTGCGTATGGGTGCCGGAGCTTATGTCTGCGGGGAGGAAACCGCCCTGATTGAATCCATTGAAGGTCATCGCGGTGAACCTCGATTTAAACCACCTTTCCCAGGGGTAGCTGGATTGTGGGGTAAACCCACTGTAGTCAATAATGTAGAAACTTTCGCCAACATACCGGTTATCCTGGAAAAAGGTGCTGATTGGTTTGCCGGCATTGGTGCTGCCAAATATCCCGGAACCAAAGTGTTTACGCTGACTGGAGACGTAGTCAACAAGACCGTATTTGAACTTCCCACCAATGTCACCATTCGTGACGTGGTCTTCGGTTTGGGCGGTGGTATTACCGCTGGAAAGCAGTTCAAGGCAGTTCAGATTGGCGGTACATCAGGTGGATTTATTCCCGAATCACTGCTGGATACTCCCGTCGATTTTGATTCCATGAGCGCTATAGGTGCTACCCTGGGTTCGGGGGCAGTATTTGTGATGGACGAAACTACCGACCTGGTAGATGTTATTGAGCGTATAACTAAATTCTTTGCACATGAATCGTGTGGAAAATGTACCCCTTGCCGTGAAGGCACTAAACGGATGTATGAATTGCTGCAAAAGATTAACAGTGGTAAAGGGAACGCCGAGGATATAGAATTATGCCAGAGATTAGGAAACGTAATGACTAAGGCATGTCTCTGCGGTCTAGGCCAGGCGGCACCTGCCCCGGTATTGACCACTATGAAGAACTTCCCCGGAGAATACCAGGCAAAAATCTAAGATTTTCATCCATGCCTCCTAATACAGCGCAGGTCCTGGCTTCTTACCAGCCAGGACCTGCTTGCCTATTTTATGATATTTTATAATGAGCTCGGCCTTTTTCTATACCTATGATGGTATCACCTAAAAAACTGGCATCATCTTCATCATGCGTAACCAGTATAAAGGGAATTTGCCATTGTGAGTGCAGTTTCTTGATTTCCTGCCTTAAGTTTATTTTATTGCACTTATCCAATGCACTGAAAGGTTCATCCAATAGCAACAAGCGAGGCTTAACCGCCAAAGCCCGGACCAGCGCTATCCTTTGTTTTTCCCCGCCTGATAGTTGCCACGGGTAGCGGTCCAGCAAATGACCGGCTCCAAATGAATCCAGTAATTGCAGTGGATCCGGGCTTAATGGTTTCTGTTGTCTTTTGGTGAGGCCGTACCATATGTTTTCTCGAACCGTCATATGGGGAAAAAGGGCATAGTCCTGAAATAAGTAGCCTACATTTCTATCTCGAGAGGAAATATTGATTCTGTCTGCAGATGAATATAAGGTTCTTCCATCCAGCTTGACAAAACCTGAAGAAGGATTTATTAAACCGGCCAGGCAATGTAACACGGTAGTCTTGCCGGCACCGGAAGACCCCCATAAAACTAGAATCTGATTATCCATCTGGATATCAATATCAAGCGTAAAACTACCCAGTTTCTTAATTAGTCGAGCTTTTAGCATCATTTAGCCACCATTGTTAAATTGAAATGTTTTTCTTTTGGTCCACCGGTTAACCCAAAAAATCATCAGGAAGCTGAAAACCGTGATTATGGCTACCAGTGTCCTGGCAGTTTGATCATCTCCAGATTCTACAGCAAAATAAATAGCCAAAGGTATAGTTTGCGTTTGACCTGGTATATTACCGGCCACCATGAGGGTTGCACCGAACTCACCCAGAGCCCTGGCAAATGCCAGGACCAACCCGGCAATAATTCCCGGCCAGGCCAGAGGCAGGCTTATAGTAAGAAATATTCTCATTTCACTGGCCCCTAATGTTCGAGCTGCCTTTTCATAGTTTGGTTCTACACTGCAAAAAGCCGCTTTAGCACTCTGATACATTAAAGGGAAGGCTACTACAGTTGAGGCCAGTACTACCGCCCACCAGGTAAATATTATTGATATACCCATGCTCTCCAGCGTCTTGCCCAACAGACCGTTTTTACCGATTAGCTTTAATAAACCGTATCCAATAACTGACGGAGGTAACACCAAAGGCAAAGTTATAAATGCCTCAACCACATCTTTACCGTAAAACTCCCTGCGCGCCATTAGTCGCCCCAATGGTATACCCACACAGGCTACAATAAATACCACGATGAAGGCAACCTTGATAGAGAGAAATACGGGAAACCAGTCCTTAATCTGAATAAACATCTGTACCTAGTTATTTAATCGGTTCAAAGCCGTATTTTGCAAATATTCTGCCTGCTTCATCAGTAAGCAAAAACTTTGCGAAATCCTGGGCTGCTGGTTGATTCTTACTACTTTTTACCACCGCCATGGGGTAAACAATTGGTTTATGTGAGCTTTCCGGTGCCACTGCCACAATTTTAATATTATCACTGATTACAGTATCAGATTTATATACCAGCCCGGCATCGACATTACCGGTTTCTACATATGTGAGTACCTGGCGGACATCTTTGGCCGGCACCAGTTTGGATTGAATAATATCCCACAGTTTAAGGTTTACTAACGCTTCCTGGGCATATTTACCAGCCGGTACGGTTTCCGGGGTCCCTATACTGATTTTGGCTATACTCTTATCGGTAAGTCCGGTAAACGAAGCCAGGGGGCTATCTTTTACGGCTATTAATACCAGCTTATTACCGAGCAGGTCCCGACGGGATGAATCTACCAGCAAGCCTTTCTCAGCCAGAACATCCATTTGCGATTTTCCCGCCGATATAAAGAGGTCTGCCGGCGCACCCTCCTCAATCTGTTTTTGCAGAGTTCCCGATGAAGCAAAATTATAAACAATATCAACATTGCTGTGTTCTTTAGTATAAATGGTTTTCAGTTCCTTAAGAGCATCCTGGAGACTAGCCGCAGCAGCAATAGTTAATTGAACTTTTTCCGGTTGGTCAGCTGTTTTTTGCATATCAGCTTTTTCTTGGTAGCAACCGATTACCATCATTAAAGAAAACAACAAAATTCCCGCTAATGTTAGTAATCTCTTAGTCTTCATACCTAACACCTCTGAAAAAGATTTGGACTGGAATAACGGCAATCTATCCCCCTTTTCAAATAATTTATTACCTTAAGCAAAATCTGACCAGCACAGTAACACCTGACTGGCAGGTGCTACTGATTCAAAGTCTGAAGGAGTAATGACGAGCATTAGAAATTGTGTAATGTTAAGTTTATTTACATTATGTTATATATCCTGGTAATATCCCATTAGTATTGGAAAAATATATTTATCGGCATTACATTACGTTACACAACATATCATAACGTTATTACTTATTGATAATAAATTATGCTAAAATAATTGTCAAGATAAATCGGAGGTACATAATAGTGCAAAAAGACATTTCACTTACACCTGAAGAAGTAGCTGGCATACTAAAAATAGCCAAGAATACCGTGTATGAGTTGGTTAAGCGCGGGGAGCTTCCTGCTTATAAGGTAGGCCGCAAAATAAGGATTGATATGAAGGATGTAGAGGCATATAAAAAGCAAGGAAAGAAATTTGAATTTGCTTTAGGTGATTCACCGCAAGCATTGGAGCCCCGACTTCAGCCAAAATCCCTAACTACTGAATATCGTCCCTCCCAGGGTTTGGTAATTTGCGGTTTGGATGTAATTTTGGATGTTTTATCACGCCAATTGCAATATGCTAGTAGCATTAAAACCTTTCGGCAACAGGTAGGCAGCTTTTCTGGCCTATCGGCGCTTTACCAGGGTGATGCAGATTTGGTTGGTATCCATCTCTGGGATGGTGATACCGGGGTTTACAATATTCCCTATGTGCGCCGCCTGGTTCCCGGTATTGCAACAGTAATAATTCATTTAGCAGTGCGTATGCAAGGATTCTATGTCGCTTCCGGGAATCCACAGAATATTCAGAACTGGCATGATTTATCCCGATCTCAAATAAGATTTGTTAACCGGGAAAAAGGCAGCGGTACCCGGATTCTATTAGACGAACAACTGCACCGACTGCAAATAGACCGCCGGTTAATTAACGGCTATGATCGGGAAGAACTTTCCCACCTGGCAGTAGCCAGTGTAGTCGCCCGCGGGGAGGCTGATGTAGCTCTGGGTATTCAAAAAGCATCTATGCAGGTTCGGGGAATAGATTTTATACCGCTGCAAAAAGAAAGTTACGAACTGGTTCTCAGGAAGGATGATTTAGAGAAGGAGGAATTCCAAACAGTAATCAAGGTCATTCAGTCTTCCGCTTTTAAACTCGAGTTGCAAGGTCTGGGAGATTATGATCTAACCGAAACCGGACAAATAAAACTTGTGGAATAACGGTTTGGGTAAAGTTTTCTGTCCTTCCGGTTGCAAACAAAGGGCAGGAACTAGCCCTGCCCTTTTTAGCACAAACTGTATATGTGGAGATTACAGCCTTCATCGAAGCCCTTTCACCACAGGATATATTTACACGAATCAAGTTCAAATAATCTTTTATGTTTCTCTATAGACTATGCCTGTTTGGACAGCCTTAATGTATCTCTAGCGATGACCAATTCTTCATTGGTAGGAATGATGAATATTTTAACCCGGGAGTCGGGTGCAGCCACATCAACTTCCTTGCCACGAACTTTATTCTTTTCAACATCCATCTTAATGCCCAGGTAATCCAGATCACTGCAAATGTTTTCACGGATGTCTATAGCGTTCTCACCAACACCGGCAGTAAATACCAGACAATCACAACCATTTAACTTGGCAATATAGTTTCCAATATAACCTTTGACCTTATTATAGTAAACATCAAGAGCAGTTTTGGCTCTTTCGTTGCCGGCTGCTGCTGCTTCGAGAACGTCTCTGAGATCATTGGAAACTCCTGACAGTCCTAACATACCAGATTTTTTATTAAAATAGGTGTTAGCTGCAGCAGAATCCATGCCCAGTTTTTCCATGAGGAAGAAAACAATTGCCGGGTCAACATCACCCGAACGAGTACCCATTACCAGGCCCTCCAGAGGTGTAAAGCCCATCGAAGTATCTACCACCCGTCCGTCTTTGATAGCGGCCATACTGGCTCCATTACCCAGGTGCAGGGTAATTATCTTGCATTCTTCAAATGGCTTGCCCATCAACTCGGCAGCCCGGTGGGATACATAATAATGGGAAGTCCCGTGGAAGCCGTATCTTCTTACCCGGTATTTTTCATAAGCATCATAAGGTAGGGCATACATGAAATTAGCTGGTTGCATGGTCTGGTGGAAAGCGGTATCAAAAACTGCCACATGCGGAACATTGGGCATTAGTTCCTGACACGCCTCAATTCCCTGCAGGTTGGGCGGATTATGCAAAGGTGCGATGTCAAAACAATCCCTGATAACTTTTTTGACGCTGTCATCAATGACTACTGAATCAGCAAAACCTTCTCCGCCATGAACCACACGATGACCGACAGCACTAATCTCGTCCATACTTTTTACGCATCCATATTCTTCGTTAACCAGTACATCGAGTACCAGCTTCATACCAGCGGTATGATCAGGTAAGTCTTTTTTTATCACAACTTCGTCCTTGCCAATAGGTTTGTGTTCCAGAGTAGTTCCAGGAATACCTACACGATCTACGAGACCTTTCGCCAGTACTGATTCGTCATTCATATCAAAAACCTGGTATTTGATTGACGAGCTGCCGGCATTTACCACAAGAACCTTCATTAGTAACATACCTCCTCAATTTATTTAGAATATTTTTGGGTATGAGGTATATTGCTTTTCCCCACCCCCCAATTACTACGCTCTAACTGCTGTGATAGCGACGACATTTATAATGTCTTGTACGCTGCAGCCTCTCGATAGATCGTTAACCGGTTTGGCAATACCCTGTAAAATAGGTCCGATCGCCTCTGCTTTACCTAATCTCTGAGCAATTTTATAACCTATATTACCAGCGTTAATATCGGGGAATATTAAGACATTACATTGTCCGGCAACGTCACTTCCCGGAGCTTTGGAAGCACCTACCTTGGGAACTATAGCGGCATCAAACTGGAATTCGCCATCGATCTTCAGTTCAGGAAACTTTTCTTTGGCGATAGCAGTTGCCTTCGATACTTTATCCACCATTTCATGGCTGGCACTTCCTTTGGTTGAGAAGGATAGCATACCGATTTTGGGATCATCAATACCGCAAAGAGAGGTGGCGGTTCCTACGGATGCTTTGGCAAATTCGGCAAGTTGTTCGGCAGTGGGGTCAATGGTAACTGCGCAGTCAGCAAATACAAATATACCGTTGGCACCGAACTCACAATCAGGAACTATAATGATGAAAGCACCGGATACTGAATTGATGCCAGGAGCAGTTTTAATTATCTGCAAAGCGGGCCGCAAAACATTTCCGGTAGTATTCTCTGCACCGGCAACTTCACCATCGGCTTTACCCATATGTACCATCATGGAAGCAAAGAACAACGGATCCAGCATGGTTTTGGCCGCCTTGTCCATATCTACGCCCTTGCTTTTGCGCATTTCATAGAAAGCCTGTACAAAATCATCATAAAAAGGAGCTTTAACGGGATTTATAATCTCGGCCCCGGTAATATCAGCCCCTATTTTACTGGCAAGCCCCTTTATCTCACTTTCATCACCAAGAAGAATCGGACGGGCTACCTTGCCATCAACAATACCCTTAATTGCACTAAGTGTTCTTTCTTCGGTACCTTCAGGAAGAACAATAGTCTTTTCTTTTAGAGATGCCTTTTCCCTAATTTGAGCTAATAAATCCATCACATAACCTCCCCTAAATTTATTACCGTTATAAGCGGTGATTCCTTCACATTCTATAGTTATTTTAGCACAAAAATGGAACCGAATCATTATATATGGTATTGTAGTAAAAACTGGTCACAAAGGAGAAAATATCTTGGCTGTTTTAGGAATTGTTGCGGAGTTTAACCCTTTTCATAATGGACATTTATATTTAATTACCGAAGCCCAAAAAAGATATAACTTTTCCGCCACTGTGTGTGTGATGAGCGGTAACTTTCTTCAGCGCGGCGAACCAGCCATTTGTAATAAATGGACACGAGCCGAGATGGCGTTGGCATCCGGGGCAGACCTGATCATCGAGCTTCCTTTTGGTTTTGCTACCCGCAGTGCTTTCTTTTTTGCCCGCGGTGCGGTTCAGTTGTTATCACGCACTGGTGTAGTGACTCATCTTGCCTTTGGCAGTGAGAGTGGAGATATCGAAAGCCTGCAGTCAATTGCCAGGCTAATCGCTAATGAACCCGACGACTACCAAATTCTTCTTAAGCAATACCTCTCCATGGGATTAAATTTTCCCGCAGCCAGGTCCAAAACCGTGGAACAATTATTGGCTGGGAAAATCGAAGACATTCATCATCTGCTAATGTCGCCGAATAACATTCTAGCTTTGGAATACCTGCGTGCCATCGCACTGGAAAAGCTATGCCTTACCCCCATAACCCTGAACAGAATCGAATCTGGATATCACAGTAAACTGTTGTGCCGGTATGCAAGTGCCAGCGCAATTCGCAATGCTTTAGAAAAGCATCAAGATATTGCTCAGTTAACCGACACTATGCCTGCTCGTAGCCTTGCCATACTGGAGCGCGAAATCCGGTCAGGACGTGCGCCGGTACATTTTAATGCTATGGCGGAATCAATACTGACCAGATTGCGTACCATTACCCTGGAAGACCTGGGTAATATTTACGAAGTCACTGAAGGCCTGGAACATCGCATCAAACGTGCCGCTTTAGCATGCGGAACCATTGATGAACTAATTAATATGGTAAAATCCAAGCGTTACAGCTTCACCCGAATCAGCCGAATCTTATTATACTCACTTTGCAATCTGTCAAAGAACCTGGTAGATACTCTAGATGAAAACGGCCCACTGTACTTTCATATTTTAGGATTTTCGTCAAAAGGGCAAAAAATCCTTCATGAAATTAAAAATAACTCTGAATTACCACTGCTAACCAGAGGAAGTGAAGTGAAACAAGCCTATAACAAGGGATCTTTTAGCTGCCGAAAGATGATAGGTCTGGATGTTTTGGCTACCGATTTGTACACGCTGTTTTATCCTGATCCTTCCCAGCGCAAAGGCAGTTTAGATTTTACTACCAGTGCGGTTAGAATTGATAATTGAAATAATAGGCTGCGCTTTGGTGTGTTTTGGTAGACAAAAGCAATTACCTGGGTTATATTATCCACTTATCGCTATTATGGGGGGGTTTTAATTAAATAAGGTTTATCAGGTTATCGAAGGATACTATTTACTGGAAGAAACTTATGAAACTGTATTGGGATCATATACAACGGAAGAGAAAGCTAATGCCGGATTAGAAAGAGTAAAACAGTTAGGACATATAGATCATTTTTGTTAAGGAAATAGATCTGGATGTGTGATGTAAATGTCAACTAATTAATTTCTAAGCAAAGTTTTTTGGTGTTAAGGTACTTTTCATTCCCTACCGGCGGTTGCATTACTAAGCAGACAGGCGGAGTAGATATGTTTACCCCGCCTATTTTCTAGCATAATCATTAAGAAACCTTATTGCTTTTTACCCATATTTTCATTTGGTCGGCTTCACTAATTAGTCTATCCCGCAGATTACGGTGAGTGATATTAATTAGCGCATCCGCCCTTTGCCAGGTTGATTTCCCTTTTAACATGGCTGTACCACTTTTGTACAGATGTCTAACCCGGTACTGCTGCAGCAGGTATATTAGAGGAGGGTAATATTATAACCTGCTCAAATACTCATGGATAGACCGGGCTGCCCTTTTACCGGCCCCCATTGCTTTTATTACGGTAGCAGCTCCGGTTACAATATCGCCGCCGGCAAATACTCCTGGTTTACTGGTTATACCAGTAAGGTCATCGGCAACAATATTGCCTTTTTGATTAACCTCTAAATCCGGAGTAGTTTGCGGTACCAGAGGATTTGGTCCCTGGCCAATAGCCATAATAATAGTGTCTATTTCCATCTCATACTCTGATCCTTTTATTGGTACCGGTCTTCTGCGGCCCGAAGAATCCGGCTCGCCCAGCTCATATTGCAGGCATATCATTGATTTTACCCAACCGTTGGCATCACCTTTTATTTCCACAGGACTGGTTAATAACCGGAACTGAACTCCTTCCTCCCGGGCATGTTCGATCTCTTCATGACGGGCAGGCATTTCTTTATCCGACCTGCGGTATACAATATAAGATTCTTCAGCACCAAGGCGCAAAGCAGTGCGGGCAGCATCCATAGCTACATTCCCTGCTCCTATTACCGCCACTTTGGGGCCAATTCTAATCGGAGTCAAGTATTCTGGAAATCGATAAGCTTTCATCAGATTTACCCGGGTTAAAAATTCATTGGCAGAATAAACGCCATTCAGATTCTCTCCAGGGATATTCATAAAATAAGGAAGGCCGGCACCGGTTCCAATGAAAACAGCATCATAACCGCCATCCAGCAGTTCATCAACAGTATTGATTTTACCTACCACAGTATTGCACTTTATCTCCACGCCCAGCTGCTTAATGGTTAATATCTCCTTTTGCACTATAGCTTTGGGCAGCCGAAATTCCGGGATGCCATAGACGAGAACCCCTCCAGGGGTGTGCAGTGCTTCCATAATGGTAACCTTATAGCCGAGTTTAGCCAGGTCTGCTGCTGCCGTAAGCCCCGCCGGGCCAGAGCCTATGACGGCCACTTTTTTCCCGTTAGCCGGGATTTGCTTTACCTGGTTAACACTATTTTCTATCTCCCAGTCAGCCAGGAATCTCTCCATTCTTCCGATAGCTACCGGCTCAAACTTTTTACCCAGGACACAACGGCTCTCACATTGGCTTTCCTGGGGGCAGACCCGCCCACAAACAGCTGGCAGGTTATTCTTTTCTTTTATCTTGTCAATAGCCTTTTGGAATTCTTGTTGCTTGAGAAGACTAATAAAGCCGGGAATATCCACCTCAACCGGACAGCCTTCCATACAGGCCGGTTCCTTGCATGCCAGACAGCGGGAGGCTTCGAGCAGAGCATGTTCAGTGCTGTATCCCAGTGCCACTTCATTAAAATTTTTTATTCTTAATGCGGCCTCTTGCAGAGGCATTTCCTGCCGGGGCGTTCTCTTATTCCTGGCCTTTAATTCTTCCCGTGACATTGGCATCCACCTCCTGAACAAGTCTCCATAGCTATTTTTTCTTCATTTTTAAACATACGTGCCCGTGACTTAGCAACCGCCCAATCGACCAGATGCCCGTCAAACTCTGGACCGTCAACACAGGCAAATTTGGTTTCTTTTCCTACCGCTACCCGGCAGGCCCCACACATTCCAGTTCCGTCAACCATAATCGGGTTAAGACTTACTACCGTTTTTACTTTAAAGGGCCGGGTTACTTCTGCAACCGCCTCCATCATTATCAGTGGCCCAATCGCCATAACCAAATCAATTGGAGTGGGACTTTTCAATAGGTTTTTTAGTACATCAGTAACCAAACCTTTTTCCCCGGCACTTCCGTCGTCAGTGGTTATATACAGGACATCACTAACCGCCGCCATTTCGTCGGCTAGAATCAGATGTTGGTTACTTCGTGCCCCTATTATGGCCGTAATTTCATTGCCGGCATATTTCAAAGCCCTGGTAATTGGATATATAGGAGCCACTCCAACCCCTCCGCCTATACAGACTACATTGCCAAAATTCCTGATCTCAGAGGGTTTTCCCAGGGGACCGACAACGTCTAGTATATTATCTCCTTCCTGCAAACGGCCCAGGTCTTTGGTGCTGCGTCCCACTTCTTGGAATATAAGGGTTATAATGCCCTGGTCACGATCAAAATCAGCTATTGTAAGGGGAATCCTCTCACCCTGTTCATTTAATCTGATTATAACAAACTGCCCCGGCTGACCCTTGGCGGCGATCTCCGGGGCAGAAATATCGATACGTTTTATTTCCCGGGCCAACGTTTTCTTATTCAGTATTGTGTACATCTGTTTCTCCCCTTTGTACAAATAATTCTTGCTTTTTCCTGCCTATTTTGGCTCTTATCTCACTCAGCTTTTCCTCAGCAGCTTTCCGTCCTAATTGAATCAGTTCTGCAGACTTGTCAAAATCCCGGGAAGAAAATCCTCCTACCTCAGGTTGGATAATGATATCTGCCTGGGGACTTACTAAGTCGAATTGTTGCTTCTGCATAATATCCAGTGAAGCCCATATTACATCCAGAGCATTTTTTATTACAACTTGTTTTCCTTCTCCGAAGGTTACATCAACGGCTATTATCACCTCTGCCCCTTGCTCCCTGGCTACTTCAACAGGTAAACGATCCACCACCGCACCATCAACCAAAACCATTTCATCTTTGCGAACCGGATTAAAAACCCCTGGAATCGAAATGCTGGCCCTGATCGCCTCCGATATTGAACCGCTATTTATTACGACTCTCTGTCCGGAAACTAAATCGGTGGTTACTATAAAAAGCGGCATCCTGGTATCGGCAAAGTCCTTTTTTTTGGTTAGTAAGTCCAGAAAGCTGGTAATTTTTTTACCGGCAATAAAACCCATCCGGGGCAGGTTGACATCCAGTAATATACTGGTGTCCAAGTGCTCCAGCATCTTGGCCGACATATACAAATCAGCCCCACAGGCATATATCCCGCCGATCATTGCCCCCATACTGCTGCCGACTATAAAATCGAAGGGGATGCTATTTTCGGCCAGGACCTGTAAAACTCCTATGTGAGCAAGCCCCCTGGCACTTCCGGCACCGAGTACCAGGCCAATCAGCGGCCTTTGTTCCTGAATGTGCCTGTCGTTATCCATACCAAATCCCCCGTCTTTTTTAGATATTCTATATGATATCACTATCACCAGCAATAATTGTGAAAAGTTTCGAATATGTATACAGAGATAGATAATTAATGATTTGGTTACTGTCTTTGATTATGGAGTGATTTTAATGAAGGAATACTCAGGATTATTTTTTCTGAGCATGGTTTTAATAGTAGCCTTGTTTATGGTAATTGATCCCCAGGAGACGGTCACAGCAGCAGCCAGTGGTATCCAGCTTTGGTATACTATTGTACTGCCGGCTCTTTTTCCTTTTTTTATAGTAGCGGAGCTCCTAGTAGGCCTTAAATTTGTCAATTTCTTGGGAGTGATTCTCGAACCGGTTATGAGGCCCATTTTTCGCCTCCCTGGATGCAGCTCTCTGGTAGTGGTTATGGGTTTTACTTCCGGATTTCCGGTTGGAGCCCTGTTAACCAAGAAACTCTATGATGAAAAAATGCTAACTGCCAATGAAGCTGAACGCCTGGTATGTTTCACCAATAATTCCAGTCCCCTTTTTATTATTGGTGCAGTAGGGGTAGGTATGTTTGGCTCACCGTTGCTTGGGTACCTTTTGGCAGCTGCCCACTATCTTTCTAATTTATTGTTGGGCTTTTTATTAAGATTCCGGTCAGTCCAGGAGATTGATTTTAAAAGCAAGCCGGTTACCACCTGGAAAGGTGCCCTGCACGACCTCTTGAACAGTTACCAAGATTCGGGCGGTATTGGCATGCTGTTAGGTAAAGCGATTAAAACCAGCATAACTAATATTTTAGCCATTGCCGGTTTTATCGTGGTTTTTTCAATTATTACCCGGATGCTTTCGGTATGGGGTGCCATGAATATCCTGGCTAATGGTATTGTGAATGTTCTCTCCTGTTTCGATTTGTCATATCCTATGGCTTATGGAATGGGTATGGGCATTTTCGAAATGACGCTTGGGGCCAGAACGATAACTTCCTGTGTTCCGGGGGAAATCCTGGCTAAATTAATTATTGTCAGCGGAATAATGGCTTTTAGCGGGCTATCGGTAATCGCCCAGATAATGAGTATTGTTGCCGGCAGTCCCATCCGGCTGTACTATTATTTGTGTGCACGGCTGGCGCAGATGGCACTTTCCATCTCTATCGTCACCACTGGTTATCACTTTATAAGAACATCCCTACCATCTATGGCTATTCCCTTTTATAAAGCTGTTTATTCCTTTGATGCATGGACCTTTTCTATCTACTGTTTAGTCATAGGAGCAATAATATTATTAACAATGGTTATAATAAGCCTGACTAGATCCTAGTAATCATTATCAGCTAATCCTTTTCTTATTTCCTCTTTTCCCTGCACTACCGCCTCCATACCCCGCCGTAAAACTATTTCCATGTGGCTTAATACGCCTTCCGCATACTCGTTGGCGTCACGGCGAATTTCCTGAGCAACCTGTTCGGCTTTATTCACGATTTCCTCAGCAACACTCATGGCATTTTTGGTTATTTCATTATCATCTAGCATGCGGGCTGCCCTGTCGCGAGACTGCTCAACATATTTCTCGGCCTCCATACATGCATCCTTGACGATTTTTTCCTTATCGCTTAAAACCTGACGTGCTGTTTCCAACTCTTCGGGCAAAATAGCCCTTATGCGGTCCAGCCGATCAAGAAATCGATTGCTCTCAATAAGGGTCTTACCGTTCGAAAAGGGTACTTTTTTGCCATCCTTTATCATTAACTCAAGATCATCGAGGATTCTGAAAATCTCCATCATTTAGTTTGACCTCCTTATTCATACGGTAATAATGCAGTGCCGACTCCCCATAATTATTAGTGCGGTATTCTTCCAAAGCATGAAGTCTAACATTAATTTGTTTTTTTCGTCGAGTGCGGAGAATTATCTTGCCGTATTGTGTTAACATGGGTGTTTCGTCAAGATGGCAGATAATCCGGTCAAATATTTCATCAACGGTAAAAGGAGGATCAATATAGATGATGTCAAACTTATATCCCTGTTGAAAGAGAATACTAAGAGCTTTAAAAACATCATTCCGGTATATAGAAAATCCTTCCTTAAATCCGCAGTTACAAATGTTTTCTTTAATCGTCTTTACTGCCGGAACACTATTATCAATAAAAACTACCTGCTTCGCCCCGCGGCTCAGTGCCTCGATTCCAACACTGCCGCTGCCGGCAAATAAATCCAAAAAAAGACTGCCTTTGACTGAATCACCTAATACATTAAACAAGGCTTCTTTTATCATATCTGTTACCGGCCGTGTATTCAGACCGGCAGGGGCTTTTAATCTTTTGCCCTTGGCTAAGCCAGCAATAACTCTCAATGCATATCTCCTTTTTAAGTTTTCGATGCAATTCGAAAATAACCTTCTCCTGATTATTAATTTAATATTTTAGCATAAAAAAATTTTTTAAAGAAATGTATATATTATGTTTTTCCTGGCAATGATATAACTACCAGGGAAAAAACCTGGTAAACAAACCCTCCCCAACAACTTTACAAAATTCTCCTCTCCCCAAAATGGCGACTTAATAAGTCGCCATTTTAACATATTGTCAAGCATATTATCGCAATATAAAACCAATAATAGCTTAAAAAGGGAGGTCAAGGTATTATGCAAAATTTAATATCTGAATTAAACCTGTATGTTGATTTGGCAGTTGAAGCCCGTGATCTGATAAGAGGCGCTACTAACCAGGAAATACCGGGAGTCGAAGAACAGGTGGAAACGATCTCTACCGTCAAAATGACCACCATCAGTATCAAGACTGAAGCTGCAGCACAAATCATGGGAAGGCCAATAGGAGTCTATGTTACAATTGAATCCCCCCCGTTAAAGATTAATGATCCTTATGTTAAGGAAGATATAATCCAGGCCATGGATAAAAGCATGGGGGTGCTAATTGGAAACCGGCTAGCGCCTAACCAAACCGTGTTGTTGGTAGGCCTGGGCAATTGGCGTGCTACTGCCGATGCTTTGGGACCCAAATTTATCGAATATAGTCCCATAACCAGGCATTACCACCATTATGCCCCTGACGCCCTTGTGGAAGGTATGCGTCCAACTTGCGGAATAGCCCCAGGTGTGTTGGGTATAACCGGGCTGGAAACTTATGAAGTGATAAAAGGAATTGTGGAAAGCACTAAACCAGCCATTCTTGTAGTAGTTGATGCTCTGGCAGCGCAAAATGTGCAGCGAATAGGGACAACCATCCAGATGTCCAACACTGGTATTCAGCCTGGTGCCGGAATTGGTAATAATCGCCATGCAATAAGTGAAAAAGATTTGGGCGTACCGGTTATTGCTATAGGCTGTCCTACTATTGTAAACGCAGGAGTTATTGCCCAGCAAGCCATACAAAGATACTGCCGTAACTCAGGAGCCATATTTAACGATCTTCGCGCCCGGGATTCCGTCAAAGAAGTATTGTCCGTTTTCGGTGGTGGATTACAAGTAACTCCGAAAGAGATTGACGAAATAGTGGAAAACAGTTCCCGGATTATTGCTATGGGAGTAGCCAAAAACTTATTCCCGGGTATCTCCGCGGAGCAGCTGGAGCTTTATGCTACCTAGAGGACAAAATGATTAAGGCTGTCCTTTCTCTGAATAGAGTCGGGAACAGCCTCATATTTATAATATAAATTAGGTTAGATTAAAACTGCGGACTATTTTGATTCTGTTGCTTAATGGTATTCAGATCCTGGGTCTCGTTAAAGCTGGGGCCTGCACCGGCAGCTTGTTTAGACTGGTATTCATAAATCATTTTCTTAACCATCTGCCCTCCGATACTACCAGCCTGACGGGCGGTGAGGTCTCCATTGTAGCCCTGCTTTAAGTTAACTCCTACCTCCTGAGCTGCTTCAAATTTGAAGGTATCCATCGCAGCTCTGGCCTGGGGAACCAAAATTCTGTTGCTACTTCTGCTTGCCATTTTTCTTTCACCTCCTTTTTCTGGTGTAGTCTTATTGTTTCCCCAGATCAAAGTAATATGCTAGAAGTATTTTCAAAGCTATTTAATTTTTTTCTTAATATTATTATTCTTCTTTTCCCAATTTAGGCCCATCTCCTGGCCAACTTCAAATTTAAGTCTCTCAATATTATCTGCCTGGTTGGTTTTGTTTTCCATTATCCATCCTCCGTTCTGCAGAAGTTAATAACATGTCGGCACTTGTAGTATTATAATTCATTAGTTTTGTCAATTTTATTATCCATTAATTAGCATTGTAGTTGGGGCCATTTTTTATAAATATTTAAAGGTTTGGGTAAGCTTATCCAGGTATGAGAACAGCGGATTGTTCCGGCAGTGATAATATTTAATTACATATAGCTGCCTGTATTGAAATACACTGGCTCCCGAAAACTAATTCCTTGCTATATCGCGACTTCTTTGAAATTTATAGGCAAGTATAGGTGTGAGCTGGTTATCGTTTATGGTGTCAGCTTCCATCTCGTTTACTATCATCCTGGTCAGTAGGACCAAATCCCGATCCTTCACTAAATCTGCCACCCGAAACAAGTCCAGTCCATGTTGTTTTACACCCCAGAACTCTCCCGGTCCCCTTAGAGCCAGGTCCTCATTGGCCAGTTCAAAGCCGTCATTAGACCTTTCCATAGCTTTTAGCCGCCGGAAACCTTCTTCTGTTTTGGGATTGCCAATTAGTAAACAGTACGATTGGCGGCTGCCCCGGCCCACCCTTCCTCTCAACTGGTGCAGCTGAGATAGTCCAAAGCGTTCCGCCTGTTCAACAACCATTACCGTGGCATTGGGAACATCAACACCTACTTCAATTACCGTAGTGGATACCAGAACTTTTATACCTCCTTGCTTGAATAGCTGCATAATTTCGTCTTTTTCCGAGGCTTTCATTCTTCCATGCAGTAATCCCACATTAAACTGGGGGAATATATCCTGGCTGAGTTCATTATACAAAGATACTGCGGCTGTAAGGTCCTGTTTCTCCGATTCTTCCACCAGAGGACAGACAATATAGGCCTGCTCACCTTTTTCTATCTGCTTTCTAAGAAACTGGTAGGCCCGGTTGCGAAACTCGTTTCTTATGTATAAAGTCTTGACCGGTTTGCGTCCCGGGGGGAGTTCACTTATAATTGACAGATCCAAATCTCCATAAGCAGTCAGAGCCAGTGTTCTGGGAATAGGGGTAGCAGTCATAACTAAAATGTCCGGGGCATAGCCTTTTCTGCCCAATGTTGCCCTCTGGCGCACCCCAAACCGGTGCTGTTCATCGATAATCACCAGGCCTAAATTAGCAAAGTTTATCTCATCCTGGATCAGGGTATGGGTCCCAACTACCACATCAACGTTACCCATGGCAGCAGCTTCCAGGATTGACCTGCGTTCACCGGAAGGTGTGGACCCGGTAAGCCGGGCAATAGTTACATCCGATTGTGCAAAGAATTGATTAATGGATAAAAAATGCTGTTCGGCAAGTATTTCCGTTGGTGCCATTAGGGCTGATTGGTATCCCCCTGAGGCTGACTTGGCTATGGCCAGGGCAGCAACTACCGTTTTACCCGAGCCTACATCACCTTGGAGCAAACGGTTCATCTGTCGGGGCGATTCCATGTCTGCGAAAACCTCATTCAGAGCCTTTAGTTGGCCAGCAGTGAGACGAAAGGGAAGACCAGCCAAAGTCTTATTAACCAAACCTGATTCCGGTTGGTGAACAATATAATGATCGTTTTTCCGTTTTTCTTTTTCCCTGCACATATTAATCTGAAACAAATACAATTCCTCAAAAGCTAACCGGCGGCGTGCATGCCAATAGGCTTCACGGTCTTTGGGAAAATGGATGTTGCGCATTGCCACCTGGATATGGTCCAATTGATATTTATTCTTTATATCTTTTTCAAGTATCTCCGGATAATATCTTAAATAATTATCCAGAACCAATGTGACCAGGTTTCTAAGGACCTTTTGGCTCAGCCCTTCAGTCAGGGGATATACAGGAAGAATACCTGCCTGGTGTTTCCCGTTTTCTGCCAGATCATAATAGGCAACATTAATTTCCCGCTCACCATAAACATTTTTCACTTTACCGGAAAGGTAAATTTCCTGACCAGGTCTAATAATCCCTGCCAGGTAAGCCTGATTGAACCAAACGGCGGTAATAGTCCCGGATTCATCCGCTACTTTGGCTTTGAAAAGGCTTAATCCCCGGGAAGTACGACTCTGTTTGACCATGCTCACGGTTGCTTTTATTCTCGCGTTTGATCCCGGCCTAAGTGAAGAAATCTTTTCAGTGTTACCCGCATCGAAATAGCTGCGTGGTATATACCACAACATATCCCAGATAGTTTCAATACCCAGCCGCTTTAACAGGTTACTTCGTTTGGGACCGACTCCTTTTAAATATTGTATTTGTTCAAACAGTTCCTTCAATCATATCCTCCATGGCTAATAAAGCACAAAAAGCGGGACCTTCCCCGCCTTTAAATGCCCCGATTTTTATTCCACTGCAATTAAATAGGTATAATGAGGTTGGCCTCCATAATGAACCTCAATTTCACAGTCCGGGTAACGTTTTTGGGCAGTGTCTTTAATATGCATGGCCTCCTCTTCGCTTACATTCTGACCATAGAAAAGGGTTATCAGTTCACTATCAGCGTTAACCATTTTCTGAAGCAGTTCTTCTACGGCAGCAGCCGGTTGATCACAGGCTAGAACAATATCTCCGCCAATTAAACCTATGATATCCCCTTCTTTTATCTCCAGGCCATTAATGCTGGTGTTTCTTACCGCGTAGGTAACTTCCGCATATTTAACCACCTGAATTTCTTCATTCATCGCTTTAATAACGCTGGTTATCTCCCCTTCCGGGTCATAAGCTACCAGTGCCGTAACGGCTTGCATAACCGATTTGGTGGGGATTATGGCCACAGGCTTGTCGATTAAATCCTTTACCTGTTCAGCAGCCATTATTATGTTTTTATTGTTCGGCAAAACGATTATGTTCTCAGCATTAACTTCACGGCAGGCATTTAGTAAATCCTCGGTACTGGGATTCATAGTCTGACCGCCTTCAACTACTTTATCTACACCCAGACTCTCAAGAATCTCTATAATACCATCACCGGCACCGACAGCAACCAGCCCGATTTTTTTCCTGGCAGCATCTTCCTGTTGCTTTTCCAGCTCCGCCCAATTATTAAGATGCTCATGAGTCTCTTCCGCCATATTATTAATCTTGATATCGCTTAACTCGCCCCACTGCAGGCAGGTTTCCAGGACCTTTCCAGGATGATTGGAGTGGATATGAACCTTAACAATATCATCTGCGCCTACTACCAGCATGGAATCCCCCAAGGGGCCAAGGTGGTCTTTAATATTCTCTGTTTCCAGTTCTGCTCCCTTGATTAATAGCTCCGTACAATATTTATACTCGAGACTAACTTCTCTATTTAGCAGTTGATTCTGTGTACCTGATTTCTGAAGATAAGTTTCCAGTTTGATATCCTTTTCGTGAGCAAGCCCTTCTATTACTCCTTCCAGAAAATAAATCAAGCCCTGCCCACCGGAATCAACCACACCTGCTTCCCTGAGTACCGGCAGCATGGCCGGCGTCTTTTTCAAGGTTTCCTGACCAGTTTTGAGACCTGCCAGCAATACGGATACAATGTCTGCCTGTTTTTTGGCTTCGGTTTCACACGCTCTCGCAATTTCGCGGGCTACGGTTAGAATTGTACCCTCCACCGGTTTCATAACTGCTTTGTAAGCAGTATCAGACCCCGATCTCAAAGCCTGAGCTACGTCGGAAGCATTAGCCGATTCCTTGCCTTCCAATATCCGGGCAATGCCCCGGAAAATCTGGGATAATATTACCCCGGAATTACCCCGGGCCCCCATTAATGAACCGGTTGATATTGCTTTGGCCACAGTGCCTATGGATTCACCCTGGTGTTTTTCCGCTTCTTTTACTGCTGCCAGCAGTGTCAAATACATATTGGTACCTGTATCACCATCTGGAACTGGGAAAACATTCAGCATGTCGACGGTATCTCGGTTGTGTTCAAGGTTAATACAGCCCGCCTTTACACACCTCACCAGGTCTTTCCCAGTCAAATAATCCAAGCTCAAAGTTCCTTATCCTCCCTACTACTTTTCTTTCAGGACTTTTACCCCTCTAACATTAACATTAACAGCAGCTACCGGTAGTCCAGCACTATTTTCCAACACATATTTCACCTTCTGCATAATGTTAAAAGCAACCTGTGAAATCTTTATACCATATCCAACTATAACATGGACATCAACTGTCAGTCCATCAGTAGATCCGGATACTTCTACCCCTTTGCGAATAGACTCTCTACCCAAAATGCTGCTAATTTCAGATTGAATGTTATGGGCAACCATCCCAACCAATCCATAGCAGTCAACTGCAGCCAAACCGGCAATAGTCTCTACTACTTCTTCAGCAACATTAATCTCTCCTAATTCATTGGTCTTAATGTTATACATAAAACTCCCTCCAATCCAATATATTGATAATTCTTCAATTGAAGATTTATTCCTCCTTAGCTTGCCCTTTCCAATCTCTTCTGCTAAAATAATTGAGTGCAACTGTTACAGAGAGGGGGCTAAATCGTGGCTAAATGTGAAGTATGTGGAAAAAGCGTAACCTTTGGTAAGAAATTCAGCCATTCCCATATAAGAACCAACCGGCAATGGAAACCAAATGTTCAACGTGTCAAAGTAATCGTAAATGACACACCTACTAAAATGTATGTATGTACACGTTGCTTACGCTCCGGCAAAGTTAAAAGAGCAATCTAACATTAATCACATTAGCCTTAGATTAATTCTAAGGCTTTTGCTTTTTTAAGGCTAATATTTCTTCCGGAGTATATTCGTACTTTTCCTGACAGAAATTACATACCGCCTCCAGTTTACCTTCCTGTTCAAAAATATATTCTATATCCTCTTCACCCAGGCTGGAAAGAATAACTGCCAACCGCTCCCGGCTGCAATTACACCTGAAAGCCAGTTGGTGCTCTCCTATAATATTATAACCAATACCCTTCATAACCAGATCCAGCGCATTTTCTAGACTATCATAAGTCTTCATTACCGAACTGATCGGTCCAAGCTCGGTTACGTTTTGTTCAATCATCGCCAGGACTGCATCATCAGCCCCGGGCAGGGCTTGCACGAATAGTCCCCCGGCAGCCTCAATATTTAAACCAGGTCCCACTAAGACGCCCAGTGATACCAACGACGGTATTTGCTCCGAGGTCATAAAATACTGTGTAAAGTCCTCCGCAATTTCCCCGCTTACCAGCGGGACCCGTCCTATGAAGGGGTGTTTAAGACCTAAATCCTTGACTACCTCGATATATCCTTCCTTGCCCACTAATTCACCAACAGCTAGCTTACCCGGATAGCGTGGCTCAAGGTCTGCTCCGGGATTAGATATAAAGCCTCTTCCATTACCCTGGTTGTCGGCCGTAACGATTATTGGTCCACCGATTCCATTCCCGTTAATACGAACTGTTACTACATCCTGAGGGCCTTTCATATCCGTTCCCATCATAATAGTTGCCGTAAGCACCCTGCCCAGAGCAGCCGAAGCAGTTGCCGAGGTATTATGCCTGCGATGGGCTTCCTCGACAACTCCGGTAGTATTGGCTATTAAAACTCTAACCTGCTGTTGGCTGTCAATTGCCTTTAAAAGATAGTCATTCCTTATCATGTCTGTTCCTTCCTCTACTAAATTCTTCATTAGTAATTATACCCACAAAATATGACTTTTCAAAAAACAAAGGAGGGCTTCAGCCCTCCCGGTTATTTTTGATTAACGTTAGCTTATCTACCAGGCCTTGCTCGACAACCCTGGGGACCAGTGAACTTACATCCCCTCCAAGTAATGCTGCCTCCTTGACTCCACTTGAACTTACAAAAATATACTTACTGTCGGACATTACAAAAATAGTCTCCAGGTTAGGGATGAGTACCCTGTTCATCATCGCCATTTGCATTTCATATTCAAAATCGGATACTGTCCTTAATCCCCTGATAATCGCACAGGCGTTTTTTCCTGAAATATAGTCGGCCAGCAATCCGCTAAAACAATCAACATCGATATTAGGTAGATGACTGGTACTTTTCCTTATGAGATCAACGCGCTCATGAGGAGTAAACAGGGCTTTTTTGGATACATTATGTACTACTGCGACTATAATTCTGTCAAATAGTGGACTGGTTCTCTCCAATATATCTATGTGGCCGTTGGTCACTGGATCAAAACTTCCTGGATAAACAGCAAGCTTCAAATTGATCCCCCTTTCAAATATACTGTTCACCCCAAAGGTATATTAGTTCTAGCCCAGGTAAACAATTCCCTCTAAATATTTTTCGTTTTTATTAGTTTATTATTAACCAATATGCTAAAAAATGTTCTTTAATTTATCTGCTCAAAAAATCAGGCTGTCGAATTTATATCGACAGCCTGAAACTCTTTAACTTTAGCTAATAAATGATTGCTTTTATTCCATTGCCTTCCATAATACTTCAGCAACATCATATACCTTGGTCTGTTCTTCAACTCCGGCAGCCTTAACACCGTCGTTAATCATGGTTAAGCAGAACGGACAGTTGGTTACAATCATGTCTGGATTCGGAACCAGCAGTTGATCAGTACGGGTATCATTAATACGTTTGTACCCTTCCACTGCTTCTTCCTCCAACCACATGCGTCCACCACCGGCGCCACAGCAGAATCCAAAGTTTTTACCCTTTTCGATTTCAATAATATTAGCCCCAGCTGCTCTTAAAACCTTTCTGGGATCTTCATAGACATTATTATGTCTTCCCAGGAAGCAAGAGTCATGATAAGTTGCTTTAAGACCCAGCGCTTTGTTGGCCTTTAATTTACCTTCGGCAATTAATTTAGCCAGGAATTCGGTATAATGGTAAACTTCGTAATTTCCGCCCATCTGCGGATATTCATTCTTTAAGGCATTATAACAATGCGGGCAAATGGCAATTATCTTTTTAACTCCGTAATTGTTAAAGCTCTCCAGGTTTTGGCTTACCAGAGTCTGATAAAGATATTCATTACCCAGTCTGCGGGCTGAATCACCACAACAGAATTCTTCGGTTCCCAGGTAGCCAAATTTTACTCCAGCTTTGTCAAGCAGATTAACCAGAGCCTCGCCGACTCTCTTATAACGATCGTCAAAGGAAACTCCGCAACCGCCGTAGAGCAGGTATTCAAAATCTTTACCATCTTCGCCTAAGAGATTAACCTTGTCTCTAACGCCTCTCTCATCCAGCCAGGAGGCACGATTAGCCCAGCCAACACCCCAGGGGTTGTAGTTACGTTCCATATTAGTGAAGGCCGCCTGAGCTTCACCAGGCATATCTCCCTGCCACATAACCAGGTTTCTGCGCAGTTCAATTATCTTGGGAATGTGCTCAATATACATCGGGCAGTGTTCCATACAGGCCCGGCAGTTAGTACAATCCCAGATTACATCAGTGGTAACCACATCATAAATCAGGCTTTGCTCCATAGGATTAACTTCTTCGGCTTCCTCAGTCATAGCCATCTCTTCAGCTTCAGCGCTGGCGCCGCTGGCCTTGGCTTCAAGGAGATAAGGAACTTTTGCATCAAGATGCTGTTTCATAGCCTGAATAAGTGTTAACTTGGGATTTAAGGCCTTACCAGTATTATATGCCGGGCAGTTTTCCTGACATCTGCCGCAGCGAATACAGGTATCCAAATCCAGAAGATCTTTCCAGCCATATTCTTCGATATTTTCCACACCAAAGCTGGTAGCTTCCTCAATGTTTTCAACCATCCGGCATGCCGAAGGTTCCAGGTCACGGAAGAAATAATTAATCATACTGGCAAAAATATGCCACAACTTGGTGAAAGGAACCAATGCGATGAACAGGAAGGCCAAAGCCATGTGGAACCACCATAAAAATCTGTGCCATATGAGAATTCCGTCCAAACTCATACCAGCAAATAACGAAGAAAATGCCCATCCTATCGGAGAAGCAACTTTTTCATATGCAATTTGGCTCATTGTGGTGGAAAGTTTGATCTGTGCAGCTATTCTAAAGCCTTCAATAAAGAAGCCAGTTAAAAGGATAACAAATATGAGAAGTATGATCCAACCATCTGAGGATTTGGTATCATTTAATCTCTCCGGTTTTTGGCAATATCTTATAATACCTAATACCACAATACCTATCATTGCCAGGAAACCTAAAACGTCTACGATCCAAGACATTCCGATATAGGTTGCACCTTCCAGGTGAGGCCATTTAATCATATTATGCATTGCATCCACACCGGCTGCCGCAAATAACAGGAAAAAGCCCCAGAAAAGAAAGAAATGCATCCACCCTGCCAGTGGTTTTTTAACTACCTTGGCCTGCAACAATGCATTTACCAGTAAAGAAACTATACGTTGCCCTATCTTATCATTCCTGTGTATTTCACCCTTGGCCAGGAGCCAAACTTCAGCCTTTTTCCAGAAACCGTACAGGAAAACACCAATGGGGATAAACATTATGATATAGATAAGCCATTCGTAGGGAATATTAGCCCCAACCACGCGCATTGGGACTTCGAAACCACCTTCAAAGGGATGATATCCGAAAATCATCAATAATTCCCTCCTTAATACCGTTACAATTTAATTAGCTGGATATGTGAGCGTATCACATATCCAGCCATCCGCTTACATCAGCAAAACTATTTTTTCAATTCGCTTATTACGACTGGAACAACTTTGAACAGATCTCCTACTACGCCAAAATCAGAAACACCGAAAATGGGAGCTTCAGTATCGGTATTAACTGCTGCAATGAATTTTGAAGATGCCATACCAGCCAAATGCTGGATTGCACCGGAAATACCGCAAGCTATATACAGATTGGGGTTAACAACCTTACCGGTCTGCCCTACCTGCAGTTCATGTCCCAACCAACCGGAATCAATAGAAGCACGGGATCCACCAACAGCAGCACCTAATAGGTCAGCAAGTTCTTCTATGATTTTAATGCCTTCGGGGCCTTTGCAACCACGGCCACCAGCTACAACTACGTCAGCTTCGGTAAGTTCTGGCCTAGCAGATACTGAAGGTTTGAATTCTTTTACGGTTTGATATACATCAGCATCAGTGGCAGCAATAGCAGGTTTTACTACTTCGCCGGCGCCAGCTGCGGGAACAACTTCCCAAACACCAGCACGGATAGTACCCAGGACCGGGGCTCCGGCCACTTCGACCTTGGCCAGGGCTTTACCGGCATAGATAGACCGGGTAAATACACCTTTGCCTGCTGTCATATCAACTGCAAGAGCATCGGTAGCCAGACCCAGTTCTAATTTTTGGGCTAATCTGGATGCGAAATCTCTGCCGTTAAATGTGTGAGCAAATAAAATTGCATTAGGGCTATACTCATTAATCATTGCCACCATCTGAGCTACATAAGCGCCAGTATTATAGTTGGCAAATACATCTGCATCAGCCACATAAACTTTATCTGCACCATATTTTGCAAACTCAGGAGCTAAGCCTTCTACGCCTTTACCAAATACTACTGCACATACTTCATCTCCGAATTTCTTGGCTTCTGAGAGCATTTCAAAAGTAACTTTACGGATATTACCGTCTCTTTGTTCTACAAATATCCATGTCCCTGCCATCAAGCACCCTCCTTTAAAATAAATTTCTCTTTACTTATTTTACTTCTACCTTTACGGTATTCTTCATCCAATCTGCCAATTTTGCGCCAGCTACTTCGGGTTCGTCCTCAATCTTAACACCGGCTGTCTTGGCAGCGGGCAGACTAAATTCGACTATGTTAACTTTATTGTCGGCTGCGGCAGCATCTACAGTAGCCACAGGTTTTTTCTTCGCCTGCATAATTCCCTTCATGGACGGATAACGGGGTTCATTCCAGCTAACCTGACTGGAAATAACTGCCGGGAGGCTAACCTCAGTTACCTGGGTACCGCCATCAGCTTCACTGGAGCAGGTTACCTTGCCACCAGCAATGTCAAGAGAAGTAATAACGTTTATATGGGGAAGGCCGAGGATTTCTGCAATCCGGGTGGGAACCTGTGAAGAACCATCATCGGCAGCAACATGACCAGCAAGAATCAAATCAGGATTTTCGGCTTTTATGGCTGCAGCCAAAGCTACTGCTCTGGCATATTC
Organism: Syntrophomonadaceae bacterium; assembly: GCA_050943315.1. GTDB lineage: Bacteria > Bacillota > Syntrophomonadia > Syntrophomonadales > Syntrophomonadaceae > JBDKUD01. Next base: position 1,751 of record JBMNOY010000021.1, on the reverse strand, counting down.
ATCAGCAGCAGTATCCTGCTTAATCAAGATACCTCTATCAGCACCCATTGCTAAAGCAGTACGAATAGCATCCATAGCTTTGTCTGAACCAGCTGAAACTACGACTACTTCATCAGCAACTTTCTTTTCCTTTAATTGAATAGCTCCCTCTACAGCAACTTCGTCATACGGGTTGATAATTAAATTAATACCCGCATCATTGATCTTGCCATCTTTCAACTCAATTTTGGCCTCAGTGTCAAATGTTTGCTTAACACACACCATAACCTTCAAGTTTCATTCCTCCTTTACGTCTAGTAATTTACTTGCGGAACCTGTACCTAAATACCACTACTGAGGTATAGAATAATATTTTAATTAACCACCCCCATGAGTCTGATAATTTATGTTATTTATTTACTACGGCACCGCCTTTGTTAAGAACTAATATGCCGTGTCCCACCCTGAGTATATTAAGACTATTAATGTCAGTATAAGTTTTCGCTATTTAGCTGATATTTCCTCTTTTTCTGGTCTAGGAATTTTTAATTCATTTAGCATAATTATTGATAATTTACACTTTTTGATAAAAAAAAAGTAGCTATAGATTTTAGTCCCAATTCCCGGGCCTGAAAAATCTGTTCCGTACTGCCAATAAAAATAACCCCTTTACTTCGCAAAGCATCGGCAAACCGGCAATATAGCCTATGTTTGGTTTCTTCCGTGAAATATATTACTACATTACGACACAATATCAAATCAAAACCACGGTTATAGTTGTCCTTTAACAGGTCATGCCGCTGGAACTGCACCATCTTCCTGAGGCACTCATCAACGCGATAGCAATCACTATCACGTGTAAAATATTTACTTTTATACGGCTCGGGAACAGTTTGCACTGCCTTTTCATTATACAACCCCAGGGCCGCTTTTTCTAATACTTCGTTGTCTATATCAGTAGCAAATATTCTATCTAAACGGTTATTGTATACTGATACCCACAGAGTGACAACACGGTTATGGTAGAATCCAATTAAGGGAGGAGAACTACCATGCCGAAGAAAAAGCTAACCGATGATGATGCCCTAGCCTTGGTTTTGAGTGGAATAAAAGGTGAATTACCCATTTCAGACCTGTGCCGCAAATATGGAGTATCCACCGCAACTTACTACAAACTGAGAGACCAGTTCATCGCCGGTGGAGTTCAGGGGCTCCAGAACAACGGTAAAACCAACCAGGTTAAAGCTTTAGAATTAAGAATAAAGGAACTCGAACAAGCCCTGGGACGTAAAACCCTGGAGGTAGAGGTACTAAAAAAAACGGAAGATTTCTTCACTCGCAAACTTCGCAAGTAGATCCGGATTACTATACTGTATTGACCAATGAACTCAGAAAAGACGGAATCAGTATCAAAGATGCTGCTGAAATATTGGGAGTGCCGCGCTCACGATTCTATCCTCGTAATCGTAAGAGTAACAAAACACCTAAACCTAAGCAGAACTATGTATCTGATAAAGAACTATCCGCAGCAATCAAAATGGCCTGTAACCGCTACCCCCTATATGGCTATCGCCGTATTCGCGTTATACTCAGACGCGAATTTAACATAAATGTCAGTCAGAAGCGGGTTAACCGGGTTATGAACAAATTAGGTCTGAGCCAACAACGGTTGAAAAACCGACGTATAGTTCAGATGAAAGAGCGACCTAGTCAACCTACCAAGCCCAATCAAATTTGGGAGATGGACATGACAAAAACCTATCTTACTGGTT
>JBMNOY010000020.1:0-33955 GCA_050943315.1 Syntrophomonadaceae bacterium | reverse complement strand
ATATTAACATGCTTCTGGAGCCATCCTGAAGGGTGGCTCCCAGCATCAACACAGTGGCTCTATCTAAAAGATTGAGTGGCTCTTTTTAAGGAGATTAGGTGGCTCTGGAAACTCGTAATATTCACCCCCCGATAATTATTATTTATGATTATACATAAAAGTTCATGGAGAAATTGTATGACGCGTTACAAAGAAGATGTGCAGTTTAGGGAAGATGCGTAGCAATAAAATTGTAAAAGGAAGTCATCATGTCTCTTTGTTATGAATTGCTTGATGGGCCTTGTATTGATCTTCTCTATTAACATAAATATCATATTGAACAGTTTTATCCCTAAAGGACATAGGCAAATAACTATTCCCGCCCATAAAATGGCCACTATATCTCGATTTAGTTTTGAAAACAATTCCTGCAGCTGCTAGTTTATTAGCAATTTTAAGATATTCTTCATGTCCCCAGGCTGTATGAATTAAAATTCTTTTGCGAAAGAACATAGTCTATTTTACCTTTCAAGCAGTGTATTTTTGCACAGCGTGTTATAACTGTGCAACAAACAACTCTATTATCCCATGCAGCAGTAATAAATTGAAAACATAATAAAGCCTAATAGAATACTTCCAATAAATGTATCTAGATCAGTTTCTTCATTGTGTTTGATTTTTTTTACTATCGAAATAGTTTTTATATATAGGTAAATTGCTGCAGCAATTGAACCGTAATAACATATAAAACCCATTTATTAATGCCCCCTTAAATAATATTATATAAATTCGCGTGACAGTAATAATTTTCCTTTTGTATAAATACACTACTGTTTATGTGAATAATCAAAAATACATAATCCTTGCGGTTATTCTCATTTTGGTTTTCTGCCACTGCTGAATAGGCTCCGCTTTTAGTTACTCTGGGGTAGTTCTTGCTAAAAACGACATTAAGTTTTAGTATGAAACATAATAATTAGTATATTAAACCATAAAGGGGATTTGCTATGAATCTGGATTATAGCCCCGGCTTGAGAATAACCTACCAGGCTGCTTGGGTGCCTGCTCCACAAGGAACAATACTTATGATTCACGGCAGCGGTGGGGATCATACAAAATGGACCGGACTTATGCAAAGGCTGCCCCAGGGTTTTAATGGACTTGCCTTAGACTTACCGGGACATGGGTTATCTTCCTTGCCATTGTGTGCCAGTATAGAAGAAATGGCTGAGTTTGTACGGCAAGCTATCGAAACGATTAATCCTCCCCGTCCCCTGGTCCTGGCAGGTCATTCCATGGGAGCAGCGGTATGTTTGCAGATGGCTATTGAATATGGGGAACTTCTGGACGGGATAGTTTTAATCGGGGGAGGTTCAAGGCTGCGGGTATTACCTGCCTTGCTCAAGACATTACAGGAGGGCAGTGTAGACCCGAACTTTTTCCGCGCCGGGTTTGCGGATGATACTCCCGAAGAAACTAAAGAGCGGGAAGTGGCAAATTATGCGCAGGTTAGCACCAGGATTTTATATGCTGATTTTAATGCCTGTGACCATTTTGATGTAAGCAGCCGGCTTGGCCAGGTAAAAGTCCCGGCACTAATAATAGTAGGTGAAGAAGACCGGCTGGCCCCGCCCAAGTATTCCCATTACCTGCATGAAAATATAGCCGGATCTATCCTAAAAGTTATCCCTAATACCGGTCATTTCATTCTGCTGGAGAAGGCAGATCAGGTGAGTCAGGCGGTTCGTGATTTTTGCTCGCGTTTCCCAACCAGCTTTCGTGGCAATAGAGATTAGTTCCCGGCCATGGTTCTTAAGCAGCCAGGGATAACCCTATGCCCCGCTTAACCAGGCCCGCAAACGGATACTAAATTTATGAAAACTTTTTTATTTAATAATGCTTGTAGTTTTCTGACTAATTTGTTATTATTGATTTTGCAATGATTTGCGGAGCTGTGGTGTAGCGGTTAACATGTTGGCCTGTCAAGCCAAAGACCGCGGGTTCAATTCCCGTCAGCTCCGCCATATTATTTTCTGGCTTTCCAGCATAAAGACTGGTTAGAGTTGACGGAGGGCAGTAATTAGGATAAAATATCTTTGTGTCATGGGCGGGAGTAGCTCAGTGGTAGAGCACCGGCTTCCCAAGCCGGGTGTCGCGGGTTCGAACCCCGTTTCCCGCTCCATTTTATTTAATCATGATTATTAGTGCTATAAAATGATAAATAACATTTATTATCCAGAAGGGGGTAAAAAAGTGAAACACGTTAAAACCGTTGTGAAACCTAATCTTAATAAGGGTAAGGAGCTAATCAATTGCCGGGAATGTGCTACTTCCTGCCAATCAGCTTGCAAGACCTCGTGCACAGTTGGCAATCAGGTATGTAAACATCAGTAACAAAAGATACATAAGGGGGGCATTGCCCCCTTTTTTATGCCCTTTTATACCCAGGAGAGGAGAATTTGATGAATTTACGGGCAGATTATGATTTTGCCGCCCACCTGCATATGTTTCGGTGGAAGGAACTTAATATTGCTCTGGATGTAAACAGCGGGGCTATCCATGTGCTTGATGAGATAGCATGGCAATTACTGCAAAAAATTACGGATTGCCGGGGAGACATTGATCAGGCACGGAACGATTGTTATCAAAAGTTTCCGGCTGCAGAGGTTGACGAAGCCCTTGGCGAAATAATGGAGGCTTACCGGGAAGAAGCCTTATTCAGTGAAGCTGTTGATATTCCCTTTGATTTTTCCGGGTTAATGGTGAAAGCCATTTGTCTTAATATAGCTCATGCCTGTAATATGAAGTGCAAATATTGTTTTGCCAGCCAGGGGGATTTTGGCTTGAAGCCTTCCTTAATGAGCCTGGATACAGGTAAGCAGGCACTTGAGTTTGTTATTGCCAAAAGCGGCCAGTTGAAAAATATTGAGGTTGATTTCTTCGGGGGAGAGCCTCTTTTAAATATAGAGGTTATTAAAAAATTAGTTGCTTATGGGCGCCAGCGGGAAAAGGAGACGGGTAAACATTTTAACTTTACCCTGACCACTAATGCCTTGCTGTTGGATAACGATATTATGGATTTTATTATAGATAATAGCATCAGTGTAATCCTAAGCCTGGATGGAAGACAGCAAGTTAATGATTTCCACCGTATATTAAATAACGGACAAGGCAGTTATGACCTGGTAGTGCCTAAAATTAGAGAGATGGTGAACCGGCACCCGGTCAGTTATTATGTACGGGGGACATTTTCCCGTCACAATCTCGACTTTGCCGACGATTTAAAACACTTAGTAGATCTCGGCTTCGATTGCATTTCCCTGGAACCAGCAGTGGGGGCGGACAATCCCTACAGTATTAAAAGGGATGATTTGCCCCGGGTTTTAGATGAGTATGAAAAACTAACCGATGTGCTGGTTGAGTACTTCCACCAGGGAAAAGACCTTCATTTTTTCCACTACAACCTGGATTTGCAAAAGGGACCCTGTATTGCCAAACGTACCAGTGGATGTGGTGCAGGCAGCGAATACCTGGTAATTACGCCCGAAGGGGATATTTATCCCTGCCACCAATTTGTCGGGGAAGATAAATTCTACATGGGCAATGTCCAGCAGGCGGAATTAAACCCGGAAATACAAGCAATATTCCAGCATAACCGGTTGCCGGATAAGGAATGCAGAAATTGCTGGGCACGCTATTTTTGCGGCGGCGGCTGTCATGCCAATGCTTATCATAGCTCAGGGGACATCAGCCGACCGGATGTGGTTAGCTGCACCATGCATAAAAAGAGAATTGAAGGGGCAATATATTTAGATTTGCAAAAACAGTTGTCGAAAAGTTTTACCGAAAAGAAGGAAATTTAAATATAAAAATAGAAGTGGTATATTAAGTAGGATTATTTGGGACATTTTGTAAAGTTACAGAGAGGGTTAACAAATGGTTGATTATTTACGAAACAAAAAGGGCTTTATGCCTTTGGTGCTAGGATTATTGGCTTTATTTATTTTCTCGGGTATGTGGTATTTTAGTATTAAAACACCGGCATTTGCAGTATTGGTTGATGGAAAACAACAATTTGTGGTTAAAAACCGGGCTGATGTGGACAAGGCCTTGCAGAAGTTGACCCAGGAGCAGGAAAAGAAGTTGAACAACAAGCTTAATCTGGCTGCGAATGTAGAAATGAAAAGAAAAATGGTTACTCGCAATACTATTCTTTCAGCTCCCCAGGCAATGGACAAGCTCCGGCAATGCTTGAAAACCCCGGCAGTTGCTATAGTTGTTAAAGGTAAGACAGTAACCTATGTTGAAAACAAAACTGTTGCCAATACGCTGTTAAAAGAGTTGAAAAAACAGTATGCTTCCGTTGGCAGTGACGAGAAACTGTTGGAGATCAAGTTTCAGGAAAAAGTCGAACTTAAGGAGCGAAAGGTACATCTAGACGAGATTAAGACCAAGCAGCAGGCTCTGGCTTTACTTACCACTGGTTGTGAGGAACCTCAACAATATACGGTTCAAGAAGGGGATTCATTATGGTGGATTGCCCGCAAGAATAATATGCTGGTAGACGAAATTAAGCAAGCCAATAATTTGCAGGGAGAAGATTTAAAGCCCGGGGACAAGCTGGTGCTGGTGACTAGTAAGCCTTACATAAACGTTATTGCCACGATCCAAGGGGAAAAGATCGAAACCATACCTTATACTACGAAAACGGTTGTTGATAAAACATCTACCCGCAGTGTAAAAGTTTCGCAAGAAGGGCAAAATGGTGAGAAACAGGTTACCTATAGGGTAACTAAATGTAATGGCATCATAGCTAAGACTGATGTTATTGAGGAAAAGATAATTAAAGCGGCAGTTGACAAAATAATCGTCAAAGGCTCCCGGGTAGTACAAATAGCGTCCCGTGGCGGCGGGGGTTCAGGCAGTCTGAGCTGGCCTACCAGCGGGTCGATAACCCAGGGCTATGGCGGACGTCATACCGGTATCGACATTGGTGCAGGTTCAGGTTCAGCAATCAGAGCAGCCGCTGGGGGTACGGTAACATTTGCCGGTTACCAAGGTGGTTATGGAAAATTTGTGATTATTAATCATGGTAACGGTCTGGTAACCAGGTATGCACATTGTTCCAGTTTGTTGGTTTCAGCCGGGCAGAGGGTATCAGCTGGAGAGACCATTGCCAGAGTGGGTTCTACCGGAAATAGTACCGGTCCACATCTTCACTTTGAAGTCCTGGCTGGCGGTTCTTTCCGGAATCCGTTTAGCTATTTACGCTAATCAACAGCCCTAACCCTGATCTGTTTACCAGGTCGGGGTTTTATTTGTTTATTCAGGAGGGAAAATTTAGTAATGTACGACGTGATAATAATCGGAGCCGGTCCAGCCGGTTTGACGGCAGCCATTTATACCGGCAGAGCCAAATTGAAGACCCTGGTTTTTGAATCCGGTCTGGTAGGGGGCAATGCAGCTATTACCGATTTGATTGAAAATTATCCCGGATTTCCCGCGGGGATAGCGGGAGCCGAGCTGATGATGAATTTTCGGCAACAGGCCGAGCGTTTTGGGGTAACGCTGGCATCGGAAGAAGTTATTTCTCTGGAGGTAACCGCCGAAGACAAGAAGGTAATCACCAACCGCGGAGTGTATGCTGCACGAGCAGTTATTATTGCTACTGGTGCCCAACGCCGGAAACTCAATGTTGAAGGGGAGGAAGAGTTTACCGGGCGGGGTGTTTCCTATTGTGCCACCTGTGATGGGGCATTCTTCCAGGGATGCCCGGTAGCCATTGTTGGCGGTGGTGATGCAGCGGTCAGTGAAGCCTTGTATTTGGCTAATCTAGCCTCACGGGTATATCTAATACATCGCCGGGAGGGATTCCGGGCCAATCAGACGGCAGTTGATTTGATGCGGGCAAACAATAAAATAGAACTTAAATTAAATAAGGTAGTCAGCCGGGTTGAGGGTGATAACCTGATGCGCCGGGTAATCTTGCGGGACGTGAATACCAATGAGGAGGAAGTACTGTCCGTGGAAGGGCTATTTGTCAGCATTGGGCTGGTAGCCCAAACAAGTTTTCTGGAAGGACTGGCTGATACCCAGGATGGTTATATAGTTACTAATAATAATATGGAAACATCTCTTCCGGGTATTTTTGCTGCCGGTGATATCAGAGCCAAAACAGCCCGTCAAGTAGCCACTGCGGTAGGGGACGGGGCCCAGGCGGGCATGGCGGTAGCCGAATATTTGAAGGGAGTTATGAATTAATAGTCGGGACTGTTGCCCAAGGATATACTCATCCTATTTACCAATGATAACTAATATAATGGGAATAATGGATGTGTGTTAGCCTAAATTCTGAGACCAGGACATAGGAATTGCCAATATTTGTTTTCCCCTCAGAAAGATAACCCATTGTATAATTGGGTCTGAGGGGAGAGATCCAATTTGTTGGGCATAAAAACTTTAAATCTAGCCCGGCTGGGTATTTGCCTATTTCTGGTCACCGTGTTTTTAATAACTGCTTTTTGGGCCAGGATCAGCACCTTTTCGCGCCAGTTGGGTTACGGTATATTGCACTACTTAACCGGGAAAGAAGTAAGTCTGCGGACTAAGAGCTTTCTAGAGGTTAGAACGCCGCATTTTATTATTAAATATGAACCTGTTGATGAAGCTTATATTGCTCTTATTGAGGATACTGCAGAAGAAGCATATGCTTCAGTAAGTGAAGTTTTTGATCGCGAGCCGGAGCAGGTTACCACCATTGTGGTTTATCCAGATAGTACCAGCCTGGCTTCAAGCTTTGGCTGGGATAAGAATGAAAAAGCCCTGGGAGTGTACTGGGGCGGTTCCATAAGAATACTGTCACCCCGCGATTGGCTAAATGGCGAAGATATTGAAGCAAAATTCCGTAAAGATGGTCCCATGAATCATGAGATGGCCCACCTACTAGTTGACGATATAACGCGGGGTAATTATAATCGCTGGTGGACTGAAGGCATTGCTCAGTATGTTGAGAAGAAGACCACTGGCTTTGAATTTGCTGATCCTTTTGTTAACCGGGGGGTTACTGAGTATTATGAATTTTCCCAGCTGGAAAAGAAGTTTGATCAGTTGGATCAGCAGGTAGCCTACTGGCAATCATTAAAGGCGGTAGAGTATATTGCTGCCTTTTACGGTGAGGCCAGGTTATTCTCCATACTTAATTGCCTGGGTAAAGGTAATACTATGGGGCAGGCTATACAGAATGCATTGGGTATCGACATGAAAACCTTTGAGTCAAGATTTATGGAGAATGCGGTTATTTTGTAAGGATCAGGTGAGGTGTACCATTTGAAAGAGTATAATGATCGTTTGATTATAGAAGGTGGACAGCCTTTACACGGCAACGTCCAAATTAGTGGTGCCAAGAATGCAGGACTGGTTTTAATGGCCGCCAGTATTATGGCGGAAGGCCGGACTATTCTGGATAACCTGCCTAGAATACGGGATGTTCAGGTAATGATTCAAATCCTTAATGATATTGGGGTGGAAACTGCCTGGAATGAAGATGGAAGTCTATCCATATGTCCCCGGCACGGTAAGATCAGAAAACGAACCTCTTACGAACTGTCTAAAAAGTTGCGTGCCTCGAATCTATTTCTGGGGGCGTTGCTGGGCGGAGAAGGCGAGGCTTTAGTTTCCCTGCCCGGTGGGTGTGACATAGGTTCCCGCCCTATGGATCTGCATATCAAAGGCGTGCAGGCACTAGGAGCTGATATAGTTATTGAGCACGGGTATATTTATGCCCGGGCCCAGAAAACGGCTGGTTCCAGAGTATATTTGGATTTTCCCAGTGTCGGAGCAACGGAGAATATTATGATGATGGCTGCTAAAACCCCGGGTATAACAACTCTGGAGAACGCGGCCAAAGAACCGGAAGTTGTCGATCTGGCCAACTTCCTTAATTTTATGGGAGCCCGGATCAGGGGCGCAGGTACTGATATTATTAAAATTGATGGGGTCCCGGAACTTAAAGCCGGGCGATATTCTATTATTCCTGATCGTATTGAGGCGGGTACCTATATGGTAGCAGCAGCCATTTCGGGTGGAGAGGTTTTCATAGAAAACGTTATACCTACCCATTTACACCCGATTACGGCTAAACTCCGGGAAACCGGGGCGTATATTGAGGAAACTGAGCAGGGTATTCTCGTTAAGGCAGGTCCCAAGATACTGCCGGCAGATATAAAAACCTTACCTTATCCAGGCTTTCCTACCGATATGCAATCACAAATGATGGCTTTATTAACATTGGCGGATGGGAATAGTATTATCGTTGAAAATGTTTTTGAAAACCGGTTTCAAATAGTGGATGAACTAAAACGCATGGGAGCACATATTAAAGTTGAAGGGCATACAGCAGTTATTGAAGGAACCGATTGTTTATGCGGAGCCCAAGTAAAGGCTACCGATCTTCGGGCCGGGGCAGCATTAATTCTGGCCGCATTGGCAGCCCGGGGTGAGACTACCATAAGCGATGCTATTCATATTTTCCGGGGATATGAAAATATTACCGAAAAACTAATTAACCTGGGAGCCAGGGTGAAATAATCAGATAGACAGGGAAATACCAGCAATAGGAGGCATCCGCCTCCTATTTTGTTTTCTGGTTAAAAACCCAGGCGGGCGCAAACAATAATGACAGAAAATAAATAGGGGGAATATTGTGAACAGAAGGCTGATCAGGGGTGGAACATATTTTTTGTTCTTTTTTTCTTTGGGGCTGGCTTTACTGACCTGGTTTAGCTCCGGATTTGCTCCCAGTAAACCCATGGTAAGAGAGGAACCAGCAGCCGTACAGGCCGCCGGTTCAGTAAGCGATGTGGCTAAACGGGTTAGTCCTTCTATAGTAGGTATTACCAGCTTGACTAACAGCGGCGATATGTTCAATCAGCGGGATACTGAAACTACCGGCTCAGGGGTTATCATCAATAAAAACGGCTATATCGTAACTAATAACCATGTAGTTGCGGGAGCTGACCGTATTATCGTTACCCTCGCTAATGGCCAAGAGCTTAAAGGGACGATTAAGGGTACCGACCAAAGAACCGACCTGGCAGTAATCAAGGTTGAGCCCAAGACCGATCTCACCCCAGTACAATTTGGCAATTCTGATCAACTGGAAGTTGGGGAAGAGGTGGTAGCCATAGGCAACCCGCTGGGATTAAGGTTTGCCCGGTCAGTTACCGCTGGTGTAGTCAGCGGGCTTAATCGCCTGATAACTACTGATGAGGGCTTTGTCTTTCGCCTTATACAAACAGATGCCGCCATTAATCCGGGTAATTCCGGCGGAGCCCTGGTTGATCTTAATGGTCAGGTAATAGGAATAAACACTATAAAAATTTCCGTACCTGGTTTTGAAGGTATGGGCTTTTCAATACCCTCCAATCAGGTGAAAAAAGTAGTAGATGACATTATGAAACACGGCCGGGTATTGCGCCCACTTATAGGTATAAAAATACTTGGTGAGATAAGCCAGAACGAAGCTCGCTATTATAATTTCCCAGTTAAGCACGGAGTAGTAGTGGAACCTATCGCCGGGGGACCAGCGGACCGGGCCGGTTTAAAAAAATACGACATTATTACTGCTGTAAGCGGAACCCGGGTTCAGACGGGGCAGGAGCTCCAGGAACAAATATTTACCCGCAAGGCGGGGCAAAAGATAAAGTTAAGTGTAGTGAGAGCATCAAGTTTGCAAGGGGATAGAACCAGGCAACTAACCATAGATGTAGAATTGGTTCAGGAATAACTTACCCTGAAAAAAGGGGGTGAATAGCGTGGCAGCACGGCAAAAATCTGGCAAAAAAGGCAAGAAGTCTCCTATGGAAGATGATATTATGGAGAAGGGGAACCAAATGCCGGTTTCCGATGAAGTTAGTAAAAAACTAAAAAAATAATATTTTAGGTGATTTACCCTTGCAGTAATAGGTGGATAAATGTCCGCCTATTATTTTTATTGCGGGTAAATAAGGTATATGATTAGAAATAAACTAAAACAGGGGAGTTTATAAATGAAATACCGGATTATATCCGTAGGGAAAATAAAAGACGATTTCTATCTTCGGGGAATAAATGAGTATCTAAAACGACTGCGCCCTTATGTGCAAATAGAAATGATAGATAGCCTGGAGGAGAAATTAAGTCCCCATGCCGGGGCAAAAGAGATCGAAAAGGTACTGGACAAGGAAGGGGCTAAAATATTAGCACTGATAAATGACAATGACTTGTCTATAGCTATGGACATTAAAGGTAAACAACTCAGCTCAGAGGAATTGGCTGGTTGTATAGAGCACTGGAATATGTCCGGAAAAGCCCGGGTTAATTTTATTATTGGAGCATCATACGGTTTATCTGCACAAGTGAAGCAGAAAGCTGACCAGTTAATATCCTTTTCCCGGCTTACCTTTCCCCACCATATGGCCGTACTGATACTGAGTGAACAACTATACCGCGGTTTTAAAATCCTGAAAGGTGAACCTTACCATAAGTAGAAGGTGCAATATGACTAATCGCTTAAGATCAGGTGGTGACAGTAGGTTGGTCAACTGGTTCAATGCTTACATCCAGATCCCCTGCGGAAAGTTCAATTTCGCAGTCTATTTTTGCTGTGGCCTGCTGGTAATTAGGGGAGGTGTAGCGGTTACCAGTTTTATACCAGCCGAGTTTATCAAGGTTATTAGAGGTCAGGGCTCCATCCCAGGTAATGCTTACTCCGGTTTCCTGAGGAAAATGCAGGTTCAGGTCACCAGCCCCGGCTTCTATTTTAACGTTGCTCCTGGTTCCGTTATAGCCCAGAATTAAGTCCATATCACCAGCCCCCATATTCAAATCAAGCTGGGTTAATGGAATCCCGCTAAGGTCGATATGGCCGTTTAGGGCAGCAGCTTCTATATCTAGAATCCAGGCTAACTCAGGAGACAGCCAGAGCTGCCAGCGGTTGCTGGCATTGAAGCGCGGCAGCCAGGAATAGTCAGGTTGGCTTAAATTGACTCGCAGGGTGTCCCTACCCCTGGTTAGGTGGTTTACTATTGGCTTCTGACCGAAATCTGCCTTTAACAAATCGTTCCCGCCTGGTTTTACCGACAAACTGCCCCCCAGGTAATCGATATCCAAATGGCACCTGTTGACAAAAGGATATTGCTGGCGAGTCAAGCTGAGAGCAGACTCGGTGCTGCCGCGATAACTGCCATTACCCGCCTGGATAGTGAAAAAGCCAACTGCTCCTACTGATAAAATAATAAGCAGGCAGGCTAGCCAGTAAGGTATTTTACCCCCGCCGAACATACTCAGGCCGATAACGATTAGAATTAGCGGCCACCATTTAGAGAGTTCATATAGGACGGTCCAGGAACCATAACCACAATTAATCAAAAACAATACTACTCCGGCCAAAATCAGCAGCAGGCCGGTGAAAAAGGTACCTAATCTCATAATTGGTCCCCTTTCCTGTTGCTAAACAGGATATACAAACCCAGTATCACCAATAATAATGGCCAGGTCTTATGCCAAAGATACCAGGGAAGGATGTTTTTAACCAAAAAAAACAAACCTATTCCTACCAATATTAGTCCCAGGTTGCGGCGGCCCCCATGCGGCTGGGGCGATGCTTCCTCCTGAGTACTGGGCTGTTGAGTGGCAGAAAATCCTTCGTATTCATCGTTATTTTCCGGGATCATAAGCCAACAGAGCAGATAAATGAAAAAACCGGCTCCTCCGGCAAAGAATAACAAAACCCAGATTAACCTGACCAGGATAACATCAACATCGGCGTATTCTGCCAATCCTGCCGCTACCCCGGCAATCATGGCATTTTTTCGGCTTCTGCGTAATTGTTTCACATCATAGCCTCCGTTAATTATAATAAGCCTTTAAGACTTTTATGGTTTCATTCTACTCCCAATATCCGGGAGTCGGCAATAGGCTTGTAATAATTGTATGTAATACCCCTAATTAATGTGATTTTTAGAAAATCACAGACGGTAATGGCTAGACTAATTTATAATGGAGATATTATTTCTAACCAGATTTAAATAATATACTAAGGGGTGATTTTGATGTCCGGATCAAATGGACGCTATTTAACCGGGTTAGTGATTATTGCGGCTGGAATTATAGCTCTGCTCAATAATTTTGGTATTATCAGGGTTAGTTTTACATACCTGGTTAGCCTTGCGTGGCCGTTTTTGCTGGCTATGGTGGGTATTATTTTTATGGTTAACCGGCGCGGTTTGGTAGGGATGGTAGCCGGCGGTATTCTATTTGTTTTGGGGGTAATGTATCTTGGCCGCAATGCCGGCTTTTTCACTATTGATATGGCTTTTCTCTGGCGCATCTTATGGCCGGCTATACTAATTTTAATCGGGGTAAGTTTATTAAGTAAAACCGGTCGCCATAATTCCGGACACCTGGCTATAATGGGTGCAGTAGAGAAAAACAAGGATGGCTGGGAACTGGAAAGCGGAGAATATACGGCGGTTTTGGGGGCGGTGGAACTTGACTTGCGTAATGCCACTTTTAAGGAAAAGGAAATATCACTTGATCTAACTGCCGTCATGGGTGGTATTACACTTACAGTACCCGAGGATGTAACGGTGACCTGTAAGGCTACATCAGTACTGGGCGGGGTTGATCTATTGGGGAAGGAAATGGGTGGGATAGTCGGAAATACCAGCCTTAAAGCCGGTGATCTGCAGACGGCTGCCAGGATATTACATTTGGACTGCACCTGTGTTTTGGGAGGAATAGAAATTAAACGCTGATGCAAGCTCTACCTGGTGGTAGAAATAACATGGTAAAGGGTTATAATATAAGGATAATAATTGATATGTATTAGGATAAAGGTCAGCTCGAGTTAAAGGAGGAAAAGAGAACGATGACAACGCCCGCTACCCGGCAGGAGAAAAGTGAAGAGCGAATAGAAATAATTAATGACGAACAGGTACGCCCTGGTAATTTTGTGCAGGATATTATTACCAATGATATTCAAACAGGGAAAAACCAGGGGAAGGTGCATACTCGCTTTCCACCTGAGCCCAACGGCTATCTGCATATAGGACATGCTAAGTCGATATGCCTTAATTTCGGCCTGGCTAATGCTAACCAGGGGTTATGCAATTTGCGTTTTGATGATACCAATCCCAGTAAAGAGGAAGTTGAATATGTGGAATCAATCCAGAACGATGTTCGCTGGCTGGGTTTTGACTGGGACGGGCGCATGTTTTATGCTTCCCAGTATTTCGAACAACTTTATGAATATGCTGTCCAGTTAATAAAAAAGGGCAAGGCTTATGTATGTGATTTAAGTGCCCAGGAAATTAAAGAGTACCGGGGAACGCTGACTGAACCAGGCAAGGAAAGCCCCTACCGCAACCGTTCCGTAGAAGAAAACCTGGACCTGTTTGAACGGATGCGGGCAGGCGAGTTTCCTGACGGGTCAAGGGTTCTTCGGGCTAAAATTGACATGGCATCTCCCAACATGAATATGCGTGACCCGGTGCTTTACCGAATACTTCGGGCAACACATCATCGTACCGGTGATAAATGGTGCATTTATCCTATGTATGATTATGCTCATCCGCTCTCAGATGCGTTGGAAAATATAACCCATTCTGTTTGTACCCTGGAATTTGCAGACCACCGCCCCCTCTACGATTGGGTCTTAGATAATGTTGATTACTCTGCCGAGGCTACCAGCCGTCCGCAGCAGATTGAGTTTGCCCGCCTGAATCTCAACTACACAGTAATGAGCAAACGTAAGCTGCGGGAACTGGTGGAACAGGGCTATGTTGATGGATGGGATGACCCCCGCATGCCTACCATTTCCGGTTTAAGGAGGAGGGGCTATACTCCCGAATCGATTCGCGATTTCTGTGATCGTATCGGAGTTGCCAAGCGGGACAGTGTGGTCGATATTGCCCTCTTGGAGCACTGTGTACGCGAAGATTTGAATCTTCGCGCTCCGCGGGTCATGGCTGTGCTGCGTCCACTAAAAGTTATTCTGGATAACTACCCGCCAGAGCAGGTGGAATGGCTGGATGCTGAGAATAATCCCGAAGACCCTCAGGGCGGATGGAGAAAGATACCGTTTGGCCGGGAGATTTATATTGAACAGGAGGATTTTATGGAGAATCCTCCGAAAAAATTCTTCCGGCTTTCGCCAGGTAAAGAAATACGGCTTAAGCATGCCTACATAATAAAGTGTGAACAGGTGATAAAGAATGAGCAGGGTGAAGTAGTTGAACTGCATTGCACTTATGATCCGGAATCCAAAACAGGTGGAGCAACAGCCGGTCGTAAAGTCAAGGGTACCTCCCACTGGGTTTCAGCTCGTCATGCGGTACCTGCTGAAGTGCGTTTATATGACCACCTGTTTCTGGTAGAAAACCCTGATGAAGAGCAGGAAGGAACTGATTATAAGGACTACTTGAATCCCCATTCACTGGAAAGATTGACCTCCTGTATGGTCGAACCCAGTCTGACTGAGGCTCTCCCTGGCAGCCGGTACCAGTTTTTGCGGCAAGGTTATTTCTGTGTTGATAAGGATTCTTCACCAGGAAACTTGATTTTTAATCGTATTGTTTCCTTGCGGGATACCTGGGCCAAGATTCAAAAAAAGTAGTAAAAGGAGCCTCAAACAGTGAAAGCTTATTACGATTGTGTTCCCTGTATGATAAGACAGGCTCTGGAAGCGATGCGCCTGGTGACTGATGATCTCGCTGTTCATGAACGGGTTATGCGTATGGTACTGGCAGAAACAGCGGCTTCAGTCGACTTTAATGAATCATCACCATATATGTTCGCAATAATTAACCGGCAGCTTAGAAATATGTTAAACTGCGAAGATCCCTACCGGAAACTAAAGGATAGGTTCAATAGCTCGGCTCTGCGTATATATGACAGCCTGGCGAATATAATAGAAGAGTCAAAAAAACCTTTTGATACGGCAGTACGCATTGCCATTGCCGGAAACGTAATTGACTGCTCTATCTCTACCCAGATACCTCCCGAACAGGTTAAAGCATCGATTAAAGATGCTCTGGAGCGGCCGATATTATTTAATACCAGCACCGACTTACAACAAGCCGTTAACCAGGCCGGCAAAATTTTGTACCTGGGGGATAATTCCGGCGAAATAGTCTTCGACAAACTACTAATAAAACAAATGCCGCAGCATAAAATAACCTATGTAGTCAAAGGTGAACCAGTTATTAATGATGTTACCCGGGAAGATGCTGAATCAGTAGGAATGACACAACTGGTTCGGGTTATTGATAATGGCAATGGTGCCCCGGGGACTATCCTGAAATTATGTTCGCCGGAATTTTTACGGGAATATGAGCAGGCAGATGTAGTTATTTCCAAAGGACAGGGGAATTATGAAACCCTTAGTGACGTCCGGGATAAAGATATATTCTTTTTGCTAAAAGCCAAATGTCCGGTCATTGCCCGGGATTTGAACTGCCAAATTGGAGATATTGTGATTAAGAAAAACCGGTGATTGCATCTATACCGGAGGTGAAGGTAGTGGCTGCTATACTATTTAAGAACGCCTTGCTGGTTACTATGGATGCCCAGAGAAGAATCATCAAAGGTGATCTTTTGGTAGAGGATTCGTATATTAAGGCCATAGGGCCGGATTTAGCACCTGTTGGTCAGGTTATTGAGGCTCAGGGCAAGGTAATGATACCAGGTCTAATTCAGCCCCATATTCATCTCTGCCAAACCCTTTTCCGCGGTCAGGCCGATGACCTGGAATTGCTGGACTGGTTAAGAAACCGAATCTGGCCGCTGGAAGGTGCACTTGATGACGAATCCATTTATATTTCTGCCTGCCTGGGGATTGCTGAACTATTCCGCTCTGGCACTACCGCTATTGTTGATATGGAAACTGTGGGCCATACTGCTTCTGCCTTTCAGGCCATTGTTGATACCGGCATGCGGGCCTTGAGCGGCAAGGTTATGATGGATTGGGGCGAAGTAGTGCCTTCCGCCTTGTTGGAGGATACCGAACGGTCGCTGCAGGAAAGTGTGGACCTTCTGGAGAGATGGCATCAGGCTGGCCAGGGACGCCTGCACTATGCTTTTGCACCCCGCTTTGTCATTTCCTGTACCCCCGAGCTGTTGCAGCAAGTAAGTCAATTGGCAAAGCAGTACGGGGTAAAAGTTCATACCCATGCCTCCGAGAACCGGGCGGAAATATCCCTGGTGGAAAAGGAACGCCACATGCGTAATATAGTCTACCTGCACGAGCTGGGTCTGACCGGGGAAAATCTGATTTTGGCCCATTGTATTTGGCTCAATGATGAGGAAGTAAATATACTGGCCAAGACTAATACCCAGGTGGTGCATTGCCCTTCCAGTAATCTAAAACTAGGGTCGGGCATAGCCCCGGTGCCCAAAATGCTGGAATCAGGTATAAACGTTTCCCTGGGAGCTGATGGTGCTCCCTGCAACAACAATCTGGACCCCTTTATGGAAATGAGGTTGGCTTCCCTTATACAAAAACCGCTGCACGGTCCTACCGCCCTTCCCGCTTACCAGGTCTTTCACATGGCTACCCGGGGCGGAGCCCAAACCATGGGATTAGAAAAAGAGATTGGCTCCCTGGAAATTGGTAAGAAGGCCGATTTGGTGCTTCTCGACCTGAACCAAATACACTGTGCACCCCGTGAAGAAACCAATATTTACAGCCAATTGGTGTACCAGGCTCGCTCTCAGGATGTTGTGCTGACTATGGTAGATGGGCAAATTGTTTATCAAAACGGGCAATTTACTACTATTAATAAGGAAGAAATACTTAAACAGGCAGAATGTGCATTAAAAAGAGTGCTTGCCCGGGCAGGTTTATAGCTCACCCCGGGTACACTTAAGATGAGTTATAGTGAACGATTAAGGCCGCACATGGCATTATAATTACAGGAGGACAGTTATGATTGACCTGCGAATCAGCCAGCTGGCGAAAAATCTGGTTAATTATTCGTGTGCTATAAAACCTGGCGAAAAGGTTCTTATTGAAACCATTGGGCTGGAATTGCCCCTGGTACGGGACCTGGTTGATGAGGTTTACCGTGCTGGAGGAATACCTTTTGTAACTATCAAAGACCGGGCAGTAGACCGGGCTGTTTTGATGCAGGCTGGGGAAGAGCAGATTAAGATGATGGCCAGCTATGAAGCGCTGCGTATGAAAGAAATGGATGCCTATATAGGTATTCGCTCCGGCGCTAATAATGCGGCACTCTCAGATGTACCGCCGGATAAAATGGAAATGTACCAAAAACTTTTCTTCGGTGAGGTCCATTCGAAAATCAGGGTTCCTCACACCAAATGGGTAGTTCTGCGCTATCCTTCCGATGCCATGGCCCAATTGGCCGGTATGAGCACTGAGGCTTTCGAAGACTTTTATTTTAAGGTATGTAATCTGGACTATGGTAAAATGTCTCTGGCCATGGACCCTTTGCTGGAATTAATGAACCGTACTGATAAGGTTAGAATTACCGGACCGGAAACTGATTTGACTTTTTCTATCCGTAATATAGCCGCCCGTAAATGTGACGGCCATCGCAATATTCCCGACGGAGAGATTTTTACTGCTCCGGTAAAGGATTCGGTTAATGGTTATATAAGTTATAATACCCCGGCGGTGTACCAGGGGACAACTTACGAGAATATCCGGCTGGAGTTTAAGGACGGTAAAATCGTCAACGCCTCAGCTAACAACAGCGAGAAGCTGAACCGTATATTAGATACTGATGCTGGTGCGCGATATATAGGAGAATTTGCACTGGGGGTAAATCCTTATATTACTACCCCGATAAAAGATACTCTGTTTGATGAAAAAATATCTGGTTCTATTCATTTTACCCCGGGAAATTGCTATGAAGAGGCTTCTAATGGCAACAACTCGTCTATTCACTGGGACCTGGTGTATATTCAAACACCTGAATATGGCGGCGGGGACATTTATTTTGATGATGTTCTGGTGCGTCGCCAGGGCTTGTTCACTCTGCCAGAATTAGCCGGATTAAACCCGGATCAACTGAAGTAGGCTGCCGGGGTGGCCAAAATGCCTGAAGTCCGGACGATGAGATTAATAGTTATTGGCTCTCTGGCAATGGTGCTGGTTTGTGCCTTATACCTGTTCGCTTATCGATGGCACATGGAACAGGCCGAAGTTGAAAAATCGCTGTTTGCCCTGAGTTCCGGTTTTAACCATAAGGTTATTACCCGAATCGATACCGGCGGAAAGAAACTGGTGGCGTTAACTTTTGATGATGGACCAGACCCGCGGTTTACCCCGGAGGTTCTGGATATCCTTGAGAAGAATAATATCCAGGCCACTTTTTTTGTGGTGGGTGAAAATGCCCAGGTGCACACGGACATTATAAAAAGGCAAATCGCCGCAGGTCATGAGATAGAAAACCACACGTACAGTCACCCTAATCTGGCTGCAGGTGATGAATTAGATACAGAATGGGAAATTTTAAGGGCCCAAGGAATTATTACCGAATTGACTCAAAAAAGGCCGGTTTATTTTCGTCCCCCCAAGCGATTATTTAAAAATTCTACCCTGAAAGTTGCTGAAGCACATGGATATACCACGGTACTATGGACAATCGGGCTGGAACATTACAAATCTAAAACTGTTGCGGCTATGGCGAAAAGGGTTATCAAAGCGGCCCGGCCGGGAACCATTTTGCTGGCCCATGACGGAAGGTTGGACCGAACCCGAACGCTTAAGGCTTTACCCCTGGTTATAAAAGGTTATAAGCAGAAAGGTTACCAGTTCGTAACCTTGAGTGAGCTCATTGCCAGTCAAAAAGCAATTAGGAGTTGATGTTAAAATGCAACTGACACACATCGGCATGGTAGTCAAGGATTGTGAAAAATCAAGCTCTTTCTATACCCGGGTACTAGGTTGCGAAAAATCCGGCGAATATCAGGACGAAAAAATGAAATTCGTTTTTCTGGATTTCAAAGGTCAGTCAATTGAGTTAATACAGTATCTGGCGGGGGAAACCACACCGCGTTTACCAGGTCCCCTGGACCACATAGCAGTAGAGGTTAAAG
This sequence comes from Syntrophomonadaceae bacterium, assembly GCA_050943315.1. Lineage (GTDB taxonomy): Bacteria > Bacillota > Syntrophomonadia > Syntrophomonadales > Syntrophomonadaceae > JBDKUD01. The sequence goes on along the minus strand of JBMNOY010000020.1, from coordinate 14,875 downwards.
ATATCGATAAAGAAATAGCCCGCTTAAAAGAAATGGGAGTGGAACTGTTGGCAGAAGCTCCCCGGGAAGTTCTGAACGGCAAGAAAATTATTTTCCTGGCCGGGCCTGACGGGGAAAGAATAGAACTGGTCCAGGAACCGTAATTGGTAATTAAGTATGGGGGTGGGGTAACATGACAACTCAGCAGCAGGTGATGATAGGACTGGTAGCTACTGCTCTGGCAGCATCCCTGGCGGCCAATGTGCCGGTGCCGGCGTGGATAATGTCGCTCTTACTGGTATTGGCAGGTATAGGGTTGACCTATTATGTAGTTTTAAATCAAAAAAGGAAAGAACAGCTGGAGAATTTCGGATTGCTGCTCAAGGGATGCCGGCGCATGGGTGAGCAAAATTCTGTAACCCAGGTGATGGACGAGCTCGGCCGCACAGCTGCACTGGTAACCGAGGCCTCCTACCACAAAACTTATCTAATTCCCCAGGGGGGTGGCCAAGACTCATGGGCCCCGGAAATTAGCGGCTGGATAATGCAAAACCGCCGGCCTTTGATTATCAATAGTAAAGAAAAACATACCATACCTCCATTACCAGATACAAAATTAGATTCTCTGCTGGCGGTTCCCCTGATGGATTCGGACCAGATTACCGGTATTCTCTGCCTGGGTAACAAAAAAAACAACCAGGATTTCAGCTGCTATGACCAGCAAATGGCAGAAAAACTGTGTGAAATGGCGGTACCGATTCTTACCGGGTTGTTTTACCAGCAGGAACAGCGAGAGGTGTTTAAAACTACTATTAAATCGATAACCGGAGCTATTGAGCAACGCCAAGAGGGTTTTACCGGTCATGCTGCCCGGGTGGCGGCTATTTCCGTTCTCCTGGGGCAAAAACTGGGGCTGTCGGGGCAAGAGTTGCAGGAACTGGAGTATAGTGCCCTCTTGCATGATATTGGCAAGATAGTAATCCCGGCAACCACCGCTGAAGAGGAAGAACCGGAATTTGATGGACATCCGGTTTGGGGAGCTGATATTTTTCCCGCTGATGAATTCTTTACTCCTATTAAGGAAAACATCCGTTATCATCATGAACGTTATAATGGGAGCGGTTTTCCTACCGGCCGGTCGAAAAATGACATTCCCCTGCCGGCCCGAATAATTGCCGTTGCTGATTTCTATGATGCCCTTACCCGGTTATGCCCGGAGGAAGAGAGACTGCTGCCTCATCAGGCAGTGGAGGTAATAAAAAAAGCCACCGGCACCCTGTTAGACCCGCTGGTGGTGGTAGCCCTGGAAGAGGTTGAAGAGGAAGTTAAAGAAGTAACTCTTTCCGACGATAATTATATTAAAGAAGTTCCTGCACCAAGAACTCAAGATTAGTTTGACCCATGCGGCAACCCCAACGGCTAGCCGCGTGGAAAAAGGGTGCCGGGCTTCCTATATATTTACGCATTCAAACAAGCAGTTATTAAAGCTTGACAGTGGAATCAATCTTTATTAAAGGAGATACTTATGCCTGCTGTAAGGAATTATCGTATTGCCGGTATTTTCATAGTTATCAGCATAGCCCTTAGTTTAATAACCTGGCCGGCAATACCGGTACAAGCAAGGTCAGAGTTGTCCCTGGGCAGTGTGGGGGAAAACTATGACCCGGATACACCGCTAATAATCTATGCCCAGTGTCAGGCCCATGATAACCTTAGAGTTAAATTTGTGGGCGATAAAACCAGGTATGCCAGTGATGTGGAGATTAGCGATCGGCACGGCGACCTGTTTTTTGACCAGGAAGGCCACCAGTATATTCTGGTATACCTGCCGCTGCGCAGCCGCAGGCTGGAACCGGGGCTGTACAGTGTGATGGTAATAAACACCGATACTAATAAAGAGATTGTTAAGGGACAGTTTAGTGTAATAGCGGCGGCTGCCCAGCCTAAACCCGAGGAAGGCACCAACTTTGGATATGACGGCCGCCTGGGGGAGGTACGGTCAAATACCGAGACCAGTACCAGTACCTTAGTTTTAAGCCAGAAGTATACTGACCGCACTTATCTGGAGATAAATCTGGATGACCTTATGGGCGAAGATGTGCGGGAGAGAATCATTAAATTCAAGGGTGACAGGAATGATCACCTGGGTGAGTTGCGTACCTTGTCCAAATGGGCTGATATTACTCTGTATGGGGTAAGGCTGGACTCGCGCAACAGCAATAATCAGGTTGAGCTTAGGTTAGGCCGCATCCCGCCGGTACAGGCATATGCCTTAAAAAGCAAACTGGTCCATGAAAACCTGAAGTCTGATTTTATTGCCGTAGAGGGCGTTAATTTTCAGACTGATAGGGTGGAGGTACAGATACCATACCGGCAGAGTGAAGGAAGCAACCTTAAGGTGTTAAGGTATGACCAAACATTAAGAAAATGGCTGCCACAGGTCTTTAGCGTTGATCGAATAAATCAAAGGGTGCTGGTATATAACACCCAACCCGGAATTTTTATAGTTGTAGAAAAATAAAAAACTAAATATTGGGCGGGCAAAAGCTCTCAAATTGAGGGCTTTTTTTATTTTTTACTCAAATAATTAGTCATAATTTACGATATAAGTAAGGAATATAATTGTCATTTGAACAACTTGCGCAAAAGGAGCATTAAGGTAATGAAAGTAGTCTTAAAATATAAGTTGTTGCTGATACTCCTGTTTATTTTTCTGGGTATTATGCCGCAGGGCATGTCACCAGCTGCTGCAACCGATACTGTCACCATTCGTAATATCTATGAAGGCTTTATCAGGACTTCGAAAGTTATTACTATCGAAGATAGCAGAATAGGTAACTATATTGACAAAAAGATGGACGTTAATATAAATGAAGGCTTCCGCAACGTTGGTTCGCTGCAGCTTTATGGCAACAATATTGTTCAGGCAGTTCTGGATAAAAGCTGGGATATTTCCCAGGTGCTGTTGTCAGGGACAATTGCCGGTACTGGTGCTCCAGCTCAGGTTCAATATAAAGGAATCAACGAAAATGATATTCCGGAAATAACCTCTATTGAGACTCCGCAGGTAGGAGTTAATGAAGGGATTATAGTAAACGGTCCCAATAATTTAAAAACTATTTTAGATAGCAGCTACTCCATTCAGGTAGGAATGGTAAAGGCCACGGCAGAAAAAATAGCCGATAACCAAATCAGGTTGGTTCCGAGTGGCACCTCTTCATTTGCACAGGGGGTTCAGGATATAACCATAACCAGAACGGTTACCATTACTGATGGGGCAAATAGTTATACCCTGCAAAATATTTTTGTTTATAAACGAGCCGTTACAATAGTAGGCGAATTAGACCTGACCGGAATTACTATGTTCCCGACCATGGGAGAACCCGGAAGCGAAATTCAGTTTGAAAGGGCTAACCTTCAGGAATGTGATATTTATTTCATCCGTGACTTAAATAAAACCAGCCTGTATATTGAGGCCAACCGGGCGAAAAACTTCGATTTAGTTACCGACCCGGTTAAGAATGATGTTATCACCGTAACTGTCCCCGAGATTTCTCCGGGACCATATTATATAGTCTTTACTAATCCGAACTCCCAAAGTGCAGGAATTATTGCCCGGTATATACTTCCCGGCCAGCAGTATACGGTTATTGAAGTGAGCCAACAACCGAAAATCTCCAATGTCGAACCTACTTCTACACCATCTCAAACTGATACCCAGGTAGCCATTAACGGGTATTATTTGGCCAGCCTAAATCTGCCGGGATTTGATTCAACGCATACACCGGAATTAAGTATCGAAAAAGACCCTTCTACGGGAATTCAGATAGCATGCATAGATTACGGTACCGGAACCCTTACCATAGGAAGTAGCAAATATGAAAATGTAAAAGTGAAGAGGACCTACAAAGTTTTTATTGGCCAGCAGTTACCATTTGAAGACTTTGTATTTGACCCTAAAAATGAAAGTATTTTGAACACCATTAAGGTAAAAACACCCTCATTTTATACCGAGAAGGCCCAAGTTCACCCGGTCATCGTGCTTATGGAAACATCCATAAGCGGGGGATTTAACAGCACTATGGTTAAGGAAGTTGTCTGGGCTGATGCCAATGGCAAGCCCTATTACTTCACTTATCTGGCATCTTCGGAGAAACCCGAGGTAAGCCAGGTTATACCAGGAATTATTCCCATTCAACAGCAGCCGGCAGGTACATACTGTATAAATTCCAGTATTAATGAACTGCAGATTGTCATTAAGGGGAATAATTTTTTAGTAACCCGCTATACGGATACCAATGGTGTGGAGCAGATAAATTACCCCCAGGTCAAAATTGGCGGAGTAGTAATTAACAATAACCAAGAAAAGGCAGCAGAAGACTATAAGCCCTTAAGTTTCGAGGTGTTAAAAGGTGATATAACCGTCGATGGTACCGACAACAACCAGGTTGGTGATACCATATTGATACGCATAAAAACAGGCCCGCAAGGTATGCCGATTAGGGACCGAAATAATCGTGAAGTGGTAATTACTAACCCAATACGCCACAGTGCCAATTTTTCTGCGCCTTTTTCTTTTGCCGAAAAGGTGATTTTTGAGCTGATAAATGAAAATGACTTCCCCATCATAGCCAGCGTTACTCCCAATTTAGTACCAGTTCAGGGAGGAGTAAATGTACTTATTAATGGAAGCAACCTGCGTACCGGAGCATCAGTATATATTGGCGGTAAGCAAGTAACTAACCTGACCATTTCCAGCGATAATAAGTCTATTCAGTTTACCGCGCCGGCCGGCAGAGAAGGAGAGACCTTGCTGCTGTTACAAAATCCGGGCGGTGGTATCGCCACCTATCCGTTTACCTATACTACTACCTATACCGATCCCAAGATTATATCTGTACAACCTCCTAAAGGGACCACCGGTACTATGGTAACCGTAACCGGAGATGCGTTCTTGCCGCCTGACCCGACAATAGTAGTGGATTCCATTGCAGATATTGATCAATATTTGATTTACCGGCTGATTGGCACGCGTATCCTTATGAACGGCCATGATATTAACGAATATAACCTGGTAAACAACCGTATCCAGCTGACACCTTTTGCTGATGATCCCGGGCGCCGGGATATCGAAGAAAATATATTTGTTTACCGGGATTACGGGCAAATAGAATTAGGTAAAGGTTTTAATGGTACCATACTTTTTGACGAGACTAATAAAAAATTTTATCGGATTTCCCGAAATATTAAAAATCAATATGCTATTGAAGGCCGGCAGATAATAGGTGATTCTATTCAAAGGACTAAATACGAAATTATTTATAATCAGGACACTAAAAGTTTTGGCGCTGTTTTAAACGGCAAAACTTATACAGTCAAACAAGACGTAAACGGGAAATTGCAGTTGGTGGATGGTAACACAACAGTACTTAGCCTGACCGCTTATACTCCTTACCTTATAAAAAAAATAGGGCAGTATGATCAGATTACTGGCAACCGGGTGTTTATTACCGACCCTCTGGAAGGAGCCACTGGCACTTCCGATAAACTGGTCTTTGAAGTGCCTGACTTATCTCAGAATCCCTGGACCGGAAACGGCTTCTATGATGTAACCGTAATTAATCCCGATACCAAATCGGTTACCAAAGCCAGGGCATTTGAGTATTTTTCCCGTAGTGTGATAGTTCCCCTGGTTACCAGTGTGGAACCTACCCAGGGGCCTGACAGCGGGGGCAATATTGTTAAACTAGTTTGTCCTCAGGATGTACCTGCCAGTTACCGCGATGTAATAAAGGATTATCAAAGCATAGGATTTGTAGATACCGCCGGGCAAAAAACGCGGGTATTTATTGGCGCAAAAGAAGCAGCAGCAACTGATGTGGTTATATCACCGGATGGGAAACAGTTGAGTTTTCGGGTACCTGCTTATGGGGAGAGCTTAAATGACGATTTGACCGACCGGATCACCATGCCCATTGTTCTGCTTAATCCGGATGGAGGAACCTTTAGCATTACCTATAACCAGCCTCTGGTAACCGGTAACCAGGTGGTATATGGCTATACCTATATTAAACCGACCAGTAATCCCCGTATTGTATCCATATCTCCTCAACAAGGACCAGCCAAAGGCGGATATATTGTGGAAATTTTCGGTACTGATTTCCGGGACTTCGTACAGAATGGGGATGAAACCGAAAAGGCTGACCTCAACCAGAAGGCCGTATCCCAATATGACCCGCAATATGAATACCTTACTTCACCGCTGCTGCCTTCCATTTACTTTGGTGCTGGCCAAGCCGAACTGTTGGAGTATAGCCCGGGCTATTTACAAGTGTTGATACCACCTGGCAGTGGTGCAGTAGATGTATATGTAGTAAATAATGATGCCGGTATTTCCAACGCGGTTAGATTCAACTACCAGCTGTCAACACCTAAGATTAACAGCATTTCTCCGCCAACCGGCCGCAAGCAAGGCGGTTATAAGGTGGAAATAACAGGCTCCGGTTTTGACAAGAATACCGTTAATCTGTTGTCTGATGAAAATCTTATAACTGAAAAACCCATGCCTACTGTAAAGGTGGGGAATATCACCAATAGCCAACTCCCTCGTGATAATGCTAATGCCGGGGTAATAGTGTCTTCCCGGGCAACGGTTACTCTAGCGGGGGGACTGACGGTCAGATATAATGCCGTAGCTAGTGAACTGACCATCAGTATAAATGATTTTGACCAGGAATATTCTCATACATATAATTGGGATGGTAATAAGGTTGTTTTTATCAATACCAGTGACCTGCAAACTTCAGGGGGGGAAATTTACCCCTATAAGCAGTTGCTGCGCATGGAAATTAAAGAAAACCGTTTGCTGGTGGATACCGGTTATGCCCCGGAAGTATTGTGGCGCAACTCCGGTTTATTGGAGGTTACCATGCCGGGTTATTATACGGTGGGAACGGTACCAGTAATAGTTATTAATCCTGATGGAGGAACAGCTACCACAACATTTGAATATAAAAATCCGGATAGTAATCCGAAGATAACCAATATCAAAAGAGACAGCCAGGAACCCGAGGAAAAAATCATTGATAATCAAACCGTTAGAGTATTGCGTATTAATTGTAAGGCCAAAAGTATAATCAGCATACTGGGGGAAGATTTTAGGGAAAATGCCCGGATACAGATTTCAACGCTTTTGACTATTTCCCCTAAAGACATTACCTATACACTTCCTGACAAACTAACATTTACTATGCCGGTGGTCGATGAGAGCCAGATAGGGAAATTGCACCGGGTACTGGTTATAAATGAAGATGGCGGATTAGCCAGTTCTGACCAACTTACTCCCCCTCTGTATATTCAATTTACCCGGGGAGAAACGGCTCCGCAAATTACCGGTATAACCCCCAACCGGGGACCGGTTGATGGAGGTACAGTGGTACAAATAATGGGTAACGATTTTCGTGCCCAGGTGGAAGGTTATAAAAAGGCCCTGCAGGTGTATTGGGGGGAAAACCAGGCGGATGCTGCCCGGGTTAAGGTTATTAACTATAAAACTGTACAAGCTGTAAGCCCGGCCCATACTGCCGGGGTAACCAAGGTCAGGGTGGAGAATCCGGACGGGGAGATTACAACCTCGGATATTACTTTTACTTATATCAGCCATCCGCAAGTAGCAGAGGTAGTCAATCCTGTTGATGGCAGTGTCATTACTGCTATCTCGGCCCTGGGGGGGCAGGAAATTAAAATAAAAGGCTCCGGGTTTATGGCTGGAGCCCGGGTAATCTTTAACCCCGTAACCCAGCTTGCCGGTGAAGATAGCAATGATGTTATCTTCCGGGTTGGTGAGCAGCAAGTGGATGGGCTAACCAGCAAGGTGCTGGAGCCCTATACCCTGGTATCAGGTGTTGACGGCACCGAAGTTAAGGTGTTGGATGCCGAAACGATCATTGTCAAAACCCCGGCCGGCAAATTAGATACTTCCGGCATAATAATCGTAAATGAAGACCGGGGAGCCAGTGACCTTTTCGGCGGCATAACTTATGATTTACCAGACATAGCACCTCCCGGTGCAGTTGTCGCGGAAATCGTTGAAGATCGTTATAATAATACGGACAGGCTGATAAAAATTAACTGGACAGCGATAAGCGGAGCTACCGAATATGAAGTATATGTGGTTGTGGATGGTGAACAAGAGTATATAGGTTCAACCGCATTGACCACTTTTGTTTATGATAATCTTAGACCTAATACGCGCTATAAATTTATCGTCAAAACCATTGGCAGTTTTGGAGCCTCCCGGCCCTCGGCGGAAAGCAACACGGTCAGAACCGGCAGCAAGGTAGGCGCCCCCGATACGGACGGCGGTTTGGACGAAAAAACGCAAATAAGTCGGCAGGGAAGCTCAGCGGTAATAACCATTGGCACCGCTGATTTCAAGAAAAATGATATGGTATTTGATCTTACCCGGGGATCTCTGGCCGGGTGTAAAGAACTGGTAATAAGTATTCCTGGGAAGGTTATTGCCGGCCGGTCTCAAGACATAAACATATATGGGCCGGATTATAATCTGCAATTTAACCCCCGGGTATTCCAAACTGCTACAGTGATAGCTAATCAGAATAAATCTGATGCCGGGGTCAGGTTTACCATCAGTCCCTATAGCGGCAGTATTAATCTGACGGGAGGAAACCATCTTTCTACTGTTTACGATCTCGAAGCCAGGGCTTTTGTGGGTCAGAGCCAGAGCAGGATCGATTACTTAACCGAGAGTATGGTTTGGAGATTGGATTTCGATACCGCCAAAGCCAGCTTGCGGCGACTGGAAAATGTTACCCTGAATCGGTTTAGTGACTCCGCCAATAACTGGCAAGCTGTGGCTTACGGCGATGCAAGTTCAAGCAGCATCGAAGGAATGATTAATCGCCTGGGGCGTTATGTTATTTTAGGAAGCAGGAGGTAGCCAGATTGAAAAGGTTGCTGGTAACTATAGTAATGTTTGTATTTACCCTCCATGGATGGGCTTACGCAGCCGATAACCCGTATAGTCAGGGGGCTATCGAAGGCTTTCTGCTGCAGATTAATACGGGGGCATCCGCCATCTCTAATTTAGAAATAGAGGACTACAGCGGTCTTAAATATAATTTTCCCCTGGCTGGCAGTGCCGAGCTACTCATCGATGGTATTCCGGTCAAGCTGACCGATTTTAGAGCCGGAATGGAAGTATATGCAAAACTACAGGGCAGAAGTATCATATCCCTGGAAGGTTATTCTACCGAGCAGTTGGGCTATATTGCCCCGGGCAGCAAGGTCAGAAGCGGGGTAGTACGTAAAATTGACCGGGATCAGCTGGAAATCCAGCTTTCCACGGGTAAAATGGGCATCTATTTTACTTCCCCGCTAACCATCGTCAAACGCAACGGAATTAATACTTCACTTGGTAACCTGTACGTTGGGGACCGGGTCAGGTGCTATTTTGACAGTCTGCATAGTGATATGATCAGCCAGCTAAACATTGAAGGCGATTCGGTTATGATTAAGGGTGTATACCGGGCCAGTTTAAGAATGGTGAGCAGGGTAGAAAATGCTATCGTACTGGCAGATATTAAGGTGCTCAGAAATGGTCAGTGGGCTGATTTTGCTCCTACCCTTAAGGTTTATTACAACAAGGAGGTTCCGGTGTATATGGCCGGGCAGCCGGTATCATTCCTTAACCTGAAAAACTATGTGGGTAAGACTGTTTATGCTGTCACCCGGGACTTATGGGGTGAGGAGCAGATTGAAAAAATGGTCCTTAAATATCAGTATGAGTCCAATTATGATGAGCAGATTAAAGATATTAATTGGTACACCAATGCCCTGGAGTTATCCAACAACAAGAATCTTGCTTTCAATGACGGCACCATAATAATTAAGAATGGCCGGTTGGTTGATAGCAGTGCTCTCAATTCCCGGATGGATGCACTGGTTTTGGCCGATGGCCGGGGCGGCAGTGCCATGGCCAACCTGATTGCTATTTATAATGAAGACATCAACAACTCCAATATTGGTCAGGGTTATATTTATGCCGGCCGGCTTGACCAGATAGTTGAAGATGCTGTCTGGTTTAAGGACTTCTTTATTCTTAATGAAAACAGCTGGGAATCTTTTGATGATGAGAAAGAACTGTATTACGATATGGACACCGGTATCTACGATGTGGAGCAGGGTAAAATAATTACTCCCCAGGAGTTCTTTAGTTACGATTATGCAGTTGATGAGGACAGCAGACGGGTTAAGGACAATAACTTGCATGACTGGTATGGATATGCTTACACAGACGGTGACCGCATAGTGGCCATAGCAGTGCAAAAAGATATGGATTCCCTGTTGGGACAGCGTATCAGCAATGGTACCATCACCAGCATAGAAAACGATCCTCTGGTCGGCTGGACCATAGCAGTACGGGATTCCCGGGATTGGAGTAACCGGCATGAGCGGTGGATGGCCCGGACAACTGACTTAAGGGTTAACCTGAGCCAGGCTCTGATTATAAAGGGCGACAGGATGATACTTCCAGAGGAATTAAAGGCTGGGGATAGAATCTATATGGTAAGAGATGATTTCAGAGGCAAAGTGGTGCTGGTTAAATAGTTTGCTCTGACGGATGGGGAGACGCCTTAATGGACGCAGACTTACGCAGACTTGTATGACTTGCACAGACTTTAAGAGAAAAACAATTAAGAAATTACTATAAATCTCTGGCCTCTAAACTTCGCTGGAGGAGTGCATAGAATATTTACAATAAAGTCTGCGAAAGTCATAAAAGTCTGCGTGCGACAGTGTCGCCAGCGTCTATTAAAGCCTGCTGCCTAACTAATACATTCTTTTACATTGTACAAGGAGATTTTTATGAAGCGTTTTTGGATAATGTTAACAATAATGAGTCTGCTGATAATGCCTATGCCGGCAGGAGCTACTCCAACTGAGTTTGCCGGGGGGGTTAATAATGAGTATGAATACCAGGAAATAGTCTTTTTAACCGGGGAACCTCTAAAATTTACGGGTACGGTCGATGTTAAAGAAACCGAAAAAGCTGATTCCAAAACTATTAGCTACAAGTTTAACCTGACTTCAGAGGATAAGGCTTTAAAGGGAAAACTTACCCGTACTGTCAAGTATGTAATCAACTATAGCAAACGGGATGACAAAGGTCAGACTATTGCGCAGATGGAGGTGGATTCCCGTCCATCGGAGACTCTGACCATTGGCCGGGATAAATATGTTCTCAAAGACTACCAGTTCTCGAAAAGTGATGTAGTCGATAACCGGCCTGCCTCGGATTACTACAACGGTACTATCACCGGACGCAAGTATTATACCATCAACAACACCGAGGGAACGGTTGTCGTTGACATAAGCGGGGGCGATGTAGGTTACGAGAATTTCTGGGGCAGTACGGAGACCCAGATGATAGATAGGGTGATAGACTATGAGCGGGAAATAACTGACGATGAAGGTAATCCCCAGCGTATCACCTGGCAGGGTACAGTTCGTACGCAAACCTCGGACAGCACTACCAAAACATTGCAGTATGCCGATAATGAGGCCAGCTACTCCAGCTTTTCCGGAGGTAACATGAGAATTACCAACCGGATGATGGTGTCCCGGTATGATTATGATATGCCGGAAATAACTGACGGTGTGGCTGACAACGATTCCCGCAACCGGGATACCATTAAACTCACCAGCAATATGGTTCCCCAGGTGGAGAGATTAATTATTCCCAAATTCAAAGATACAGGCGGAAGCTGGGCCCAGGAAGATATTGAAAAATTATATTCCCTGGATGTTTTTGAGGGTAACTCCCAGTTCTTTCTTCCCAATGCCCCTATGACGCGGCTGGATTTTACCCTGGCGGTGGTTAAAGCCACCAATATAAGGCCAGCGGCTACGGAAGTAAAAACCACTCGCTCGCGCAAGAAAGTTGTCGAAGTCTCTCCTTTTACAGATATGCCGATTACTGACCCTAACTACGCCGATATCAAGGAGGCGCTTATGAAGGGAATTATTAGTGGTATAGCCCCGAACCGGTTTGGACCGGAAAAATCATTGACTCGAAGTCAGGCTATTACCATTTTAATTCGGGCGCTGGGTTTTGAGAATAAAGCACCTACACCCGGATATGCTACTGCATTTACTGATGACCACCAGATACCCGTCTGGGCCCGGGATAGTATTTATGTTGCCCGTGAAATAGGTCTGGTTAAGGGAGATAACTTTAACCGGGTGAATCCCAATCAGGTAATGACCAGAGCCGAAGCTTCGGCTCTGCTGGTAAGATTCTTAAACTTCCTGGAGGTCGACCTGGCCAAGGACTACCGGGATAATATTATATTGTATAATTAGTGAATTCAACGCGTGTAAAAATTAGATTCAACGCGGATTACGCGGATTGTATATGATTTCCGCGGATTTTTTAAAAACATATTTAGTGGCCAACTAGTAAGACAAAACTATGTCAAGCGCTTGCTTGCGTGTATAATCAACCATCTACGAAAATTTGATACTATAAGAGAATCTGTGTCCTTCATATATAGAAATCAGTGTTAATCAGTGTTGAATAATAAAAGTCCGCGTTAATCCTTTATAAAATCCTCGTAATCCGCGTTGAATTACCACTTGCGTCTGCGTTTACTAAAATACTGGATGTCGGGACGGTGTAATCATTGACCAGGCATAAATTTTATCTGCTGGCGATTTTTATCGGCGTTTTGTGTAGCGCCTTTTTTATTTATTGTAAAATTGAAGTGCCGGGCTCGCAGAAAAATATGCCGGCAGCGGCAGAAGACAACCTGGTCAGGTCTTTTCCCAGTCCTGAGCTTACTTCTTACCGGATGGAACTTTACCTGGATACTATTTCATCTACCCTGTATGGCAGTACCTGGCTGACCACCAGGAATACTACCGGAGTTGCTTTGCAGGAACTGTGGTTCACGGCCTATCCCAACGCATTCAAGAAGCCGGAGCAAAGCCCGGCGCCTGCTAATGCCTATTATAATGGATATGACTCCGGGTGGCTGCAAATAAATAAATTAAAAGTCAATAAGCAGGAAAGCCGTTATGTTGAGGAAGGGGTGTCCATTAAGGCCGAATTGCCCGCAACTGTACCACCAGGTGCCAGTATAACGGTAGAAATGCAATGGCAGGCCCGTATCCCCAATATTGCCTACCGGTATGGGTGCAAAAACGGGGTATTCATGTTGGGCAACTTTTATCCGGTATTGAATGTATATAGTGACTACGGTTGGCATAATTCCTATAATTCTGTTTTTGGAGATCCCTTTTGTTTTAATTGTGCCGATTATGTGGTCAGGGTAAATATTCCCGAAAACTATAGCCTGGTATCAACCGGGGTTAATATGGAAACAATAGCAGAAGATAACGGGCGGGAAACCCACATTATTCAGGCGAAAAATGCCCGTGACTTTTGCCTGGCAGTGATGTATGATTACACCCAGGAAAAAGCAAGAATTGCATCTGCTGATATATTATGTTATGCTCCTGCCGGTAATACAGCCCGGCAACGTGAGATTTTGGGACAAAGCCGGCAAATACTGAATTATTATGCTTGCCATTTTGGCTCTTATCCTTACCAGGACTTTAAGGTGGTTTTTGTACCTATGCAGGGTTTTCACGGCATGGAGTACTCGGGAGTTATTTTTTTACAGGAAGAGTTCCTGGCACCGGATTACGATAAGGAGCGCAGCCATTTTTTGCTGGCTCATGAAATAGCGCATCAGTGGTGGTACAGTCAGGTAGGCAATGACCAGATACGGGAACCATGGCTGGATGAAGGGCTGGCTAACTGGTCTAGTTATAAATATTTACAGGATATCATCGGGAAAAAGCCGCCGGCGGTCAAACGATTCCCGGATGGGATAAACCTGGGTGTAGAGCTTCGAGAAATATACTCCACCCGGGAATATTATTTAACTGCCTATACCGGAGGAGAAGAGTTTTGGTTCGGGCTTGAAGAGCAATTAGGTACAGAAAAAGTAATTCAGGTACTGCGCAGATATCTGGCTGACTACCGCTATCAAATCGCCACCACCAGCAACCTGCAAGATGTAATAAAGCGTGAAGCCCATCAAGATATGGACAGTTATTTTTATAAGTGGTTTAAACAAGATTAGTTAGTTTCTTATACCTGGGCTCCATAGTAGTGCAGGGTTTGAATAGCTTGATCTACATGGGTATCATCAGTAATGACCGTTACCAGGAAATTATGACTGCCGGGATCGCTGCGGTCAGTCATACCGCTTACGGCTGGGTCAGCAGCCAGCAAAGGACCAAAGTCAGGAGCCAGGCGGTCATATTCCCCCATGGTCAGGGAAGATAATCTGGTGGCAGAGGTTGCGTAGTTGGTACGCTGGTTAAAACCGGTAGTCTGATCCAGGCGGATATTGCTGATTCCCATTTGCTGAAGATCTTTTAAGGCTTGCTCGGCACTGTCGCGATTAGCGAAGTAAGCCAGGATTGATCTTTCCCCGGGTTGAAGCTGCATAATATCACCTTCCTTTTTTTTAGCTTTACCCATATAGAAGAGATTTTATTAGTAAGTACTTAAGGAGGATTAAAATGAATCCAATTGAGAAACTAAGGGAAATATTAAAAAAGATAATTGTCACGGGTCTGGAACAAGGGAAAGATCAAGGACAGATTAGCTATGACATTATTCCCGATTTTTCTATAGAAGTACCTAATGACAAAGGCCACGGGGATTTTGCTTCCAATGTAGCCATGCTGTTGGCAAAACCGGCCCGCATGGCTCCCCGTAAAATTGCAGAAATAATTACTGCTAATGCCGGGTCCCTGCCTTTCCCGGTAGACCGAGTGGAAATAGCCGGCCCAGGGTTTA
>JBMNOY010000019.1:0-33996 GCA_050943315.1 Syntrophomonadaceae bacterium | reverse complement strand
CCGGTTACCTGTAAAACCAAGGCGATGCATGCTACTAGCCCAGGCAAACGGTAATACAGAAGCATGAATAAACAAATCAGCGCTAATGCCATTTTGCCGGCTATAATCATTACCGCAAGGGCGTTGCTGCCCAGGGTGGGACTTATAATGTTGCAGTTTTTAGCCACCAATGAAAAGGGTAAAGAGCCGGAATTAATTTTATGGGCGAGGGCCGAAGCAGTTTCCAAGCTTTCCAGGTGCATAATTTGGGCATGACCGCCCGTAATCTGGGTTTCGACAATCGCCTGGGAAATGGGAGTTTTGTCCATATAAATATAAATGTTTTGTCCAATCAGCCGGCTGGTAGCCTGGGCGAATTTTTCGGCGCCCTTATCTGACAAATCAAGTACAACAACAGGATTAGTCCCATCCTGGCTTGATCTGGCGTAACTCTTGGTTACATCGGCACCTTCCAGGATAATATTGCCGCCCTGATCCCTAAAAGTTAACCTGGCTGTCTCGCCCAGCTCGGATATGGCCTTTTGGGGATTGAAATTTGCTTCGTCCGATTTCCAGGGAAACCGCACAATAACTTTGCCATTATTCTTGTCTACGGTAACATCGCGGTCAGTAATATTTTTGGCATCCATACGCGTTTCAATAATTGCTCTGGCTGCTGCAAGTTCGTTTTCGGTTGGTGCCCGACCCAGATCCTTGGGCTCGTAGGTAGCTTCCACTCCCCCGCGTATATCTATTCCGAAACGCATTTGGTCAGCGCCTTTAATCTCAAAATTGCCAATTTTAATACCAAATATAGCAATGCAAAATAATGTAGCCGTTAATAAAACGGTCACAAGAAATACGTGTTTAGAATTCATCAATGATTCCTCCAATTATGCCCCGTCATATACGCATCATTCCTTCAATGACGCAGCCCAGACGGATGAAATGTCACCAAAGAGTGCATTTTGAGCACACTTAACCGTTACGGGACGTGTGATGTCCCGTCATGAAGCAATAATCATGTCATTTCATGCCGTCTTTTTTATGGAGAAAGACCGTAATTCTTATGGAATTAAACTGTGTACAGATTCTGTCGGAGAGCCTGGATGAGTAAATAAAGCTGATTAGCTGAGCGACAAGTATTGCGGTTAAAATGTTAAAGCTAAAGTCCGTAACCGGGCAACGGGATTGCTTAGCTGAAAAAATGGAGAAATCTATCGAACTATCAGTAGCGGATATATAATCGTAATGCCTCGAATTGGCTTCACCGTTCATTGACGAATGCTCATTTCCTCCACTAATGGAGGAAGCATCAAATACATTCATATTTGAAGCAGCAATGCCGGTGGTATTTAAAACACTCAAATAACTGGTTAGAAACAAAGCGCATAGGAGCACACACAGCCACATACATTTTTTATCTAATTTCATGTGCATACCCAACACCTCTTTGTTTCCAAATAATTATTAACCAAATTTACTATATAGGCATTATAATGCGTGCCCTTACTTTCTCTTTACTGTATCTTCGGTTATTCATTTATGTTATTAAGGCTAACATAAATTCCTTGTTAATAACAGTAATATATTTAATCAGTTTCTTGAGGTATTTTATTCTTACCTGCTATCACCAGTACTTCACTATAGTTATAAAGGGGCATTAATTGACCATTTTCTTCACTAGACAAGATGCAGCCAAAATAAGAATTAACCCTTCCCGGATACGCGGGAAGGGCTTTCATTAGGAGACGCAAATATTCTTCGTAAGGGACGTAGTTTTAGAAACCTGCGGGAAGGTTTTTGGGCAAAACAATTTTTTTGGTAGGTTTCATTTGGTATTTTGCTGGGATAACTGGTCCCTTGTCTTTTATTTTGCCTCCATCTTTATATGCGCTGGCTGGCAATACCCGGCGAACACCATGAAATTGTTTACCATACCAATTATTAAAGCCGGATACTATACCTATAGCAGTTGGGTACCCGGTGGTGGTACCGATGAAGCAAACCTCACCATCAAAAGTACCTATGTACATCGCTACATGACTAATATAATTAGTACGTTCAAAAGTAAATATATCCCCCGGTTTTAACTTATTTGCTCCTATCATAGTACCGTTCTTAACATACACTCCAGGAACCTTAACTCCGACGTGGTTATACTCTCTTGCCGCAGAGGTAATGGAGTAGCCGAAATCTTTGTAAACTAATGAAACAAAGTTTGAGCAATCGATATATCCGGTTTTGGGATATTTTGAATGGCCGTAAACCATGTGACCATATTCCATATACCAAATGGCACGTCCAACAATAGTCTCAGCCAGACTGCCGTTGAAGCTGGCTCTGAAGGAATTTACCACCGGTTTCCCAACCGTTTTATAAAGATTATGGCTGGAACTTGAGGCTATTGCAGTAGGGGAAACAATCATACCTAGTCCCAAAATTAGGCTCAGAGAAAGAAAAAAAGCTATTATTCTATTTTTAACTTTGATGTTATTATTCATATTTACCTCCATAAAATCCTATTGGCGCCTCCGAGTTATAAAATTCGACGCGATTGAGATACTGCCTTTTGGTAAATATGGGTACATCAATTGGATTTGGTTATTTAAAGGTGGTAATGGCAGGAGTACCTTATGTTTAGCAGCTATGGGAAATTGCTTATGGTAAATAATGACTGGTAACAAAGTCTTCCGGTGGTTGGTTTACGAATCAGAGGTATGAATAACAACCAAGGGTACTGTTCCTTAAAATTTTTAAGTAACGGTACCCTTGGTTAAATTTTTAACGAAGCACACAATCCTCGTTATGAGGCTATTCTAATAAGAGCGGCGCGAGCAACAACCATAATAGACAGTACAGAATTATTACTCAGTTTCATTCATAACCACTATTTCTTATATTGGTATGGCCTATTTAGCATTTTTGAGGGTCTCATCAAACTCTTTTATTTTAAATTCTAAACGCCCATTCTTCAGGTTTTCCAGCCTCTCTTGCCGTTTTTCTTCAGTAGGCATATACCTGTTGGCGTAAAGTTCATCAACTAATTGAATGATATCCTCCATTATGTTTCCATATTTAGGATCTTCTATACTGTCGATTTCCTCCATGTGATTCATCGAACTGTGTATTTGAAGATTTACCCAGGCTGTGTCAATCTCAGCCCCCAGCTTTTTAAGTTCCTCATCGGAGTAATCCTTATTTATGTCCTCTCTGAGCAAAGGCTTTGTTTTCTCCCATAAACTTTCTACATGCTGCTTATAAGTAGAATCATCGCTGTTGTTCATGTCAAAGAAAATTCTAGCCTCTTTATTATTATCCGCGGGTGTACCTCCCTTTGAATCTAAAGCTTCCTGTTTTACTTCTGCTTTGTTTTCTGCGGGTACATTGCTTTGGCTACATGCGGTAGAAAAAGTCATTAAGCTCGCTAAAATAATAAATAACATAGCTTTTTTCATAAACAACCCCCCTAGGAGATAGAATTATCTCCATTTCATATACTTTTTGTTGCCTTACTATTGAATCTTATTTATAATAGCAGCCTACTTTTTATTAAGCTTATTTAAAATACGGATCGGCAATTACCATGATGTCAGGCTGGGTATTTTTGGGTACCCGCTCATAGATTAAATTTTGAATGTAAAGCTCCTGAATTTTGGGGATATCGATCTCAAAAGCAATTGATTCTCCCTTTTTTACTTTTAGTTCTTTTAACACCTTGCCGGATTGGTCTTTTTCCCTAATTTTAATAGTTACTTCGTCCGTGGTGTTATCGTTATCTTCGAGGCAGGCTACCCCGCCAAACTTCTGGAACTGTCCCTTAGGCAGGACAAATCCCCCCATTTCGTAAAATCCATCTTTTCCAGTATAAAGGATACCGGACTGATATTGTTTACCGTTTACAAAAAGTTGGCTTTTGTCATAAGTTAACTGGCAGGACCAGAGATGACTAAAATGTCTGGATTCCAATGGAGTCTTTCCTTTTTCACCCAGGAAGACGGTTTGCGTGGCGGGATCATAATCTACTGCGATGGATAATGCTTCTGCAATCGCCCTAACCGGCAGGTAGGTGCTTCCATTATAAATAAGAGGGCGTATTACCTTGCCATCTGCTCCCGTTGGGGCAAAATCCACTCCATTTAGTTTCATTTTCAGTTCATAATTAATGAGGGCTTTTACTTCATCTAGTTGGGTTGTACCAATAGCACCCAAACTAAATCCAAAGACAAATACAGCACATACAATAAGTACACTGATCCCCTTTTTCATGTCAATCACACACCTTATTATTTTTTTTTGCACCGTTGCTAAATTATACCACACGCTAACATAAATAATCTATATTAACAATGATTGGTTTATTAATAATCCTGAGAAAATTCACACTTGTTCGGGAAAGTGGTTACAGCTGTCATGTTTATGGAGGATTATGGATTTGAAGCTGCATTTTACAACGTAAATTCCGGGGCATGAAAAAGGTAATTAATACGCCAATAGCCGGGGTAACACAATGTGAGCCTCTTATCTGTTATAAATAATATTGATGCCGAACATACTCCCGGACATACAGCAGAGGCGGTCAGTGGAGATATCCTGCTGCCCGCCTCGGTTATTCTTTACAAAGTTATAACCTGATCGATATTTGCTCCGCCCAAAACTGCATAGAGATTGGGGAAACATCCGATCACAGCACCATCAATTAGTTGGTCGTCGATTCCTCTTTCGATGGTACACTGGTCACAGCCCATCAATATGGTTCCGAATTTCTCATGGATTTTCTGGAGTCCCTCACCGGTGCTGCTGCCTTTGGTCAGCAGGAAGGTGTTGTCGAAGAAGAACATCATCCCGGCGACCTCAACGCCATGACGGTCTTCCAGCATTTGGGGAATGATCATTTTGTCAAGGATCCTCTGCGCGCCATTGGTGGAAAAAATGTAAGCCACTCTCATTTTAACCTCTCCTTTTCAATTTTATTGGGCAATCCTGTCATTATCTACTTTGGTATACCTGTTATTCATCCGGTTATAAGCATCAGTAAACCGGTTCTGCCGCTCATAAGTGTCGTCTTTTCCACTAAAACCGGCGGGCAGTTCAAAGCCATTGTTTTTTTCATGAAAGGCCTGCCGCACTAAATCCGTCAACTGGGAAGCATATGCTTTGAAAGCTTCGCTGCTTCTATCGCGCGGACGATCAAGGTCTACGTATACATCCTTCACAATTAGCCCTTTATTGGCAGACATAACTATAACCCGGTCGCTTAAGTAAATAGATTCATTTACATCATGGGTAACCATGACTACTGTGGTTTTGGCCCCCTTAACCAAAGCCGCCAATTCTTCCTGCAAAAGTTCACGCATTTGAAAATCTATAGCTCCCAGTGGTTCGTCCAAGAGTAGAACTTCGGGGCGGCTGGCCAAAGCTCGCACTACCGCCACCCTTTGCTGCATACCTCCAGAAAGCTGTATCGGATATTTGTTTTCACTGCCATGCAAATGCGACATATCCAGTAATTCCTGGAGTCGCTGCTTTTGTTCCTGCCTGGTGAACTTTCTCACCTTTAGCGGATAAAGTATATTCTCCTTTACCGTCATCCAGGGAAAAAGCGCATAATTTTGAAAAACGAAGCCTCTATCCGGTCCGGGTTGTGTCACCTGTTGGCCGGATAAAATTATTACACCCGCATCTACCGGCAAAAAACCGCCTAGAATGGATAAGAGGGTGGTTTTTCCACACCCGGAAGGTCCCAGGAGCGAAACATACTGACCCTGTTCCACAGTAAAGGACATGTTTTCCAGTACTATGTAGGGTGGCTTTTTCTTTTGGGCAAATGTTTTGGTTATACCTCTAACTTCCAGCAAAGCCATCTTTAAATCTCCATGACGTTAATTTTTGTTCCACAATTAAGAAGCCTCTATCAATGATAAAACCGACCAGTCCTGACATAACCATTAAAGCGTAAAGCTGCGCCGTTTCAAGGCGCACCTGGGCTTCTACCATCAAAAAGCCGAATCCGGCGCTGGTGGCAATAAATTCCGCACAAATAACTGACATCCACCCCGCCCCCATGGCCAGGCGGCAGCCGGTCAAAATACTGGGCAAAGCTCCCGGTATTACAATGTCCTTAATAATGTGTGGCAGCGAAGCCCCCATACTGCGGGCTGCATTATAATAGTTTGGGTCAATCCCATATACTCCGGCAATAGTGTTAAGAGCCAAAGGAAAAACTGCACTCATCGCTATCAAAAAAACCGTAGGGCCGTCTCCCAGGCCAAACCAGATGATGGATAACGGCACCCAGGCCATAATAGGAACCTGGCGCACGGAATTCATTACCGGGGAAATCGCCTGCATGGCCGTTGTTGAATAACCCATTAAAAGCCCTAATGGAATGCCGATTATAAAAGCATATACAAAACCTGTAAATACCCTTCTTAAAGTTAACGCTAAATTGGACATAATCACGGGATCTGTCCAGGCGCCCAAAAACTCCCTGGCTGTTTCCAGAAAATAAGGCAGCAGCAGGGTATTCTGGATACGATTAGCCGCAAAATGCCATATAATAATCAGGATAATCATAATAGCCAGGGTATAGAAATTGCCCCGGTATTTATCGAAAATATCCCCCAGTGTCAATTTGGCAGTTTTATAGTCTGGAACTGCACTCCCATTTCTCGCCATACCTGCACCTCTCTGCTGCTATTCTCTACTGCTAAATATTTTGCTAGTGCTTTGGCCAATTCTTCACTGTTCAATTCTTCTGCTGCCTGGTTATAGGCCTTTATGAAACTTGCCAATTCAGGACTTCCCATAAGATCTTCGTGCACAACCAACAACGCGGCGGGGACCTCGGACGGCAGGGGTGTGCGGTAACCGCCGATTTTTAAAGCTCCCAGAATATCAAGTACGATCCCGTCTACTGCATCTCTTTCCAGCGCATAAGGCAGAGCCGCAGGCAGCATGGGCTTCATAACAATGTCGCTGCCCAGATTGGACCATAGCAGTTCTTTTTGACTTTCCCGCGCATTCATATAGGCTGCTGTTTCAGGGACGTTATCTTTATTAGTAACTAAAACCAAGGAGTTAAGCACTACCACACCCAAAATATGATAAGGCTGACCACTGGCAATAATCTTTTCGGCACTATCCGGGCAAAGCACTGCCATATCGAAATAACCCGCCGACAGTGCCATTTCAGCCTGGCTATTGCAGCAGTCGTGCAACTGCTGATAACTCATGTTAACGACTTCCAGGGCTTCGCTGTCATCCCCCGCCAAATATTTGATAAGCAAACCGGCGGCATCATCATTACACGCAATGCGCAGTCCATCCATTTCTCCCCTGGGACTGAGCACCATGCTCAATCCCAGGGAGACACAGATGACAAAGGTTGCCAACCCAATTAGCAGGTTTCTTCGATTGTTCATCAACTGACCTTCAGTTCTATTTTTTGGTGGTTTTTTCTGCCTTGATATTGTCTACTTCCATAGCTTTGACTTTCCAATCTGCGAAACTCATCCCCAGCGGAAATACTGGATCCACTTCGTTTTTGATGAAAGTGTTGAAATCTTTAGCGCCACAGGCTTCCATATAGGAAGTGTCGACATATTCCTCAACATTTACGGTATTAATATCATTTTGTACGCCGTACTTCTGCATTACTGCTAATTGATTTTTCAGTTCATCCATATGCAGGTCCCAGGAAATGGTGCGTCCCTCCTGGTTGGTCTTTTTCCACATAGTCATCAAACCTACTTCCAAGGGGACATTGTAGTTCTTGGCAAAAATCTCGGCTGCCTTATAGGGATGATTGTACATATATTGAATCGACAAGGTATGGGCCAACAAAACTCGTTTAGCCAATTCGGGATGGGCTTTGGCAAAATTGGTGTTCATTGCTACCTTGCAGCAGGTACCCAATTTGCCATCACGCAAGGTATTTTGTCGTATAACGACCCAGCCCGTATCTTCGTATTCAGCCATAGAACCCCAAGGATCACAACAGATATAGGCGTCCAGTTTGCCTGCTTTGAGGGCGAAATATTCATCCTGATCGCTCATGTTGAAATTCTCATATTTGGTGATATCAGCCGGAATACCTAATTGATCCGCCCATTCAGCCCAGTTGATGCTTTCGGTTTCAGGATCCGTTCCGAAAGAAACTCTCTTGCCGACCAAATCCGCAGCAGTTTTAATTTTCTTGCTGGCTACAAGATATTCCGCTCCGCCGGTGTGGTTTTGGGCGGCTATGAAAAGAGGCGTGCCTTTGGGAACCGCACGCAGGGTGGTGGTCCAACCGGCATAACCGACATCCATTTTCCCTGCCGACATTGCTTCCGGCACATTGCCGTTGCCGGTCAGATTAACTTTAAGGCCTAACGCCTCATAGATTCCGGCGTCCTTACCGATGCAGGCAGCTGTCATATGATCGCAGTTGTAATACCCCATGTTGATGGTATAATTAGCATCGTCAGCACTCAGCGGCTGTAGCTTATAAGTTTCTTTTAATTGTGTGGCTAAATCGGCCTCAGTTTTCGCAGCGTCCCTGGTTGTAACTTCGCTCTTGCCGCAGCCGCTCATAATCAGCATCCCTATCAGCAATAAAGCCAATATCAGAATATGTGCGCTTCTTTTTCCCAATACAATCCCCACCCTTTTCTGATTTCTGTTACGTTACTGCCTAGCAACAATCTTCCATTCCTTCGCCAAAGAGGTTGACAAAATTACCATTCTCCCAACGGTATATCGCGTAACCAAAATTCACCCCCTTAGAACCAGCTATAATCAATTCAATTGGAGCCTTATTATCTATATCTCGCCACTCAATGCGGCATTTTTCCACTGGCGCCGGGGTTGGATCAGACATGACAACTTCCCCGTTCTCTTCCCAGATGGCTATCATCTTATTGGTTTTAGAAGTATCCCGATAAATTACAATCAAATCTTCCCGTCCGTCATCATTGATATCATTGACCCCGGTAAGAATTGGCTTCTTGTCGCCATATGCAGTTTGAAAATATTTATATAATACATGGTGTTTATCTACGGTAGGAATTACTTCTTGCGTTGGATCTGTTTTTTCAGTCGCAGTTGTCTGACCTGCTCCGCCACAGCCAGCAATTAAAAGCAGCGTCGACAAAACCAACACCATGCTTTTCTTTCTAAGCATTTACGGCCTCCCGACCCAATTTGCCTAACCATTCCTTAAATACCGGCCACCAGGCCATAATTCCCATGGTCAGAATAATAAATGAACAAATATATTCCACCCCGGCAGGAACAGCCAGGGACATTTTATTGGCTAAATCAATACTGTGCTGCGCATGGCTTATATCAAAAACTGGTGTAAACCCAGGCATAAGCAGAATATTGGTAATGTAGCCGACTATGAGACTAAGAATTACTACGGAACTTGTATAAATAACTATGGTTCTCTTCCCGATCAGTTTGTAAATACTTATTAACTCAGGCAAATTGGTGGCTGCCCCGGACAAGAGAAAGGTAATAGCCGCCCCGGGTGCTGCCCCGGCAGCTACAAGGGCAGCAATAAACGGAATATGACCGACCGCGCAAACATACATGACGGCACCCAGAATCGCGATACCTAACAGCGAAATCATGCCCGGACTACTTAGATAATCCTGTATAAAAGATACCGGAATAATCTCCAGCAAAAATGCCGCCAATAATAATCCCAGTAAAACATATCGGCTTACCGGTAAACCTAGACTGCGCACACCCCAATCCAAGCCGCTGTAGATTTTTTTATTCCAGGGGATCTTAACTGAATTAAAAGTTACCCGTCCTGACTCTTCCGGTGCATTGGCCATAGCCTCCGCTATCGCTGCCGCCATTGGGGATACCAGTTCGTTCTTTCCCCATTTGTTGCCGATAACGCCGATAAGTATCGGCAGCACAAATCCGCTAATCACATATATAACTGTCAGTTGCGGACCTAATAGAACAAAAGCCAGTAAAACTGCCGCCGGGTTTATTACCGGGGTAGCAACTAAAAACGCCAGAGTAGGTCCTAAGTAAGCACCCGAGTAATAGAGACTCAGAGCCAGAGGTACCACTCCGCAGCTGCAGATAGGCAAAAGCATTCCTGACAAGGTTGCTTTCACCAGCGAAGAAATCTTGGTATTCCCCAGATTCCTCTGTAAAAATTCCGGCCGCATAAAAATATGTAATAAACTACAAAGGAAAAAACTGACCACCAGCCAAAAGGAACTGATATTCAATAACTGCCAGAAGGACAATAAATAATCTTCAATCATTGGCCTTGTTCAGAGCATCTTTGACTGCTCTTTCAATAATCTTCCGGCTTAATTCATCGAAACGCTCTTTTTCATTGATGATCAAAGTGCCGCGGCTGATCGGTCCATATTTAGGCAGGTAATCAAAATCCTTACCCGTGTAATATATTTTTAGATCGATCTCCTGGGGATGTTTCGCAGCCAAATCCCTTAAAACATCACCGTAGCCGTCACAACAGTAACAGGTATTGATAAATTCCACTTTAACCTTTTCCATTTGTTGTTTTGCACCTCCCGGCTATTACAATAAGTTATATATTTCATTCCTTTTCGTATTATATAAACATTATACGCTATTGGTAAATTTTACGTCAATTGGATTTTATGTTGGAGCATTCAAGGTAGGCAAGCGAAATATTAACACCCTTTTGAAGGTCGGCAAAAATCATACATGATATAATCGTGCGTTATATTGGTTGCTAACATAAATCATCTTATTAACGAGGATTTGTTATCAAAAGAAAGGGGCAGCTGACTTTTCTGGTCATCTGCCCCTATAAAAACATTGCCTTATTTTACATCAATTTGGGCTTAACCCCAAGCCCGGGATACACCCGAACAAAATTAATGTTTCGCATCAAGATTTGAAGGAAGGGGCTGGGATATATAACTGCGTCTCAGAAGAGGTAATAATGAGCTCGTCCAGTGAATAACCAATAAGAAACCCCTCCCTAATATTCAAATTAAGAAGGGGTATAAAAATATTTCATACAATCTTTATTATAATAATACAAACTTAATTATCAAAAAACAAACTTTATTGTCATAATACAGTTATTATTAGTTTACACGACAACAAAGGGGCCTCAGCCCCTCTATTCTACCGTAACTGATTTTGCCAGATTCCTGGGCTTATCGACATCACAGCCCCGGAATACAGCCATATAGTAAGAGAATATCTGCAGCGGTACAACCGCTATTATGGGAGCCAGGAGCGGGTTTACATCCGGCAGAAGTATCTGCTCGTCACATTCCTGACAGGCTTCCTGCAGGTTGCTTTTGCATATTGCTACTACAACTGCACCGCGGGCTTTTACTTCCTTAATATTGGACATGGTTTTTTCCACCAGGCTGTCCTGACTGATTAAAGTTAGTACAGGTACTCCTTCATCTATCAGTGCCAGCGGCCCGTGTTTTAATTCACCGGCGGCATAAGCCTCGGCATGGATATAGGAGATTTCTTTTAGCTTAAGAGCCCCTTCCATAGCGACAGCATAGTCGAAGCCGCGGCCCAGGAAAAAAGTGCTTTGTACATCTTTATATTTGTAAGCCAGGTTTTTAATTTTGTCCTGCTCATTAAGAACCTTCTCTACCAGCTGGTCTATGTTGGCGATTTCCCCGGCCAGAGTTTTTAGTTCAGCCTGGCTGCAGGTCCCCCTGGTCCTGGCCAGATGCAGCGCCAGAAGATACATAATCATAAGCTGGGTAGAATAAGCTTTGGTCGAGGCTACGGCAATTTCCGGGCCGGCGTGAGTATAGATTACATTATCTGCTTCGCGGGCCACCGAACTTCCGACGACATTGGTGATAGCCAATACTTTAATACCCTGGCGTTTGGCCTCTCTTAAGGCCGCCAGGGTGTCGGCGGTTTCTCCCGACTGGCTTACTACAATCATTACCGATTTAGGATTCCAGAGTATATCCCGGTACCGGAATTCGGAAGCGATATCCGTCTCCACCGGAATGCGGGCCAATTTTTCAATAGCCAGGCGTCCTACCAGACCGGCGTGATAAGCAGTACCACAGGCTACCATATATATTTTTTCGATGTCTTTAAACATTGCATCGATACCCATATCAGCCAGGTCGATGAACCCGTCTTTGACCTTACCGCTTAAGGTTTGCCTTAGTGCAGCAGGTTGTTCATGGATTTCTTTAAGCATGAAATGGTCAAAACCGTTCTTTTCCGCTGCTACCGGATCCCAATCCACGTAAAAGATATCTTTCTCAACCGGGTTGCCGGCAAAATCAGTAATGGTAACCGCATCTGCCGTTAACACCACAAACTCATTGTCTACCAGGATGTAGACCTGATTGGTCCGGCCTAGAATGGCCGGGATATCTGAGGCTACATAGTTTTCACCGTCACCCAGCCCTATTATCAACGGGCTGTCTTTTTTAGCGGCAATAATTTTGTCAGGTTCATCACTGCTGATTACGGCGATGGCAAATGAACCGGTGACATGACTTAATGCCCGCCGAACAGCTTCTTCCAGGGAGTCTTCATAATACTTTTCAATGAGGTGAGTCATCACCTCGGTATCAGTATCAGATATGAAATCGTGACCTTCCAGTATAAGATCTTTACGCAAAGCGGCATAGTTTTCAATTATTCCATTATGAACCACAGCAATGCGCCCGGAACAATCCAGGTGCGGATGAGCATTGGTATCACTGGGGACGCCATGTGTCGCCCAGCGGGTATGCCCAATACTGAGGCCGGTTGGAGGATAATCTCCTAAGGCCTCGACCATCTCGGCCAGGCGCCCTTTTTTCTTGGTTATTTGTATTTTTTCATCACTAATTACGGCAATACCGGCAGAATCATATCCGCGGTATTCCAATCTGGCCAATCCATCTATGATTACCGGCACAGCATTACCATTGCCGATATAACCCATGATTCCACACATATATATTTAACTCTCCTTAATTACATAATAGACGCAAACTACCGCAGACTTTTATGACCTACGCAGACATTATTCTCCGATGGTCTTAAATCAATAGTTAGTCGTAATGATAGCTCTTTTTAAAAATATATAGTTTTGTCATCATTCATCAGGATAAAGTCTGTGTCCTACACGTTAATATGGTTTTTATTTCCGCGTAAATCTTTTTTAATCCGCGTCTTTCCGCGTTGAATTCTAGCTATCCACTATATGGCTCTTTGTACGGCTATTACTAACCGGTTTTACTTCCATACTAACGATGGTGGTCACCGGGGGGTACCCGCCGATTGTTCGATAAGCCCCCACCTCGTCACCCGATAATAAACCGGGTCAGGCGCTTTTATCAGCCCCCCTGGGGCTGGAATACTACTTATTCTGCGCGGTCAATATGGCTTCCTTTATTTCATTTATCACCTCCTCTAATAGATAACGGTCCGGACCCTGGGCCATAATCCTCACCAGCGGCTCAGTGCCGGAAGGTCTTACCACTAGTTTGCCCCATTGCCCCAGTTTGGCCTGGGCATCAGCCATAGCTTCAGCGACCAGTTCATGGGCCAGGATCTCATCTTTCTGCTCCAATCTTATATTTACCAGCAGCTGGGGCTGTTTTTCCATCTCCCCCGCCAGTTCGGATAGTTTGAGCCCGGTACGTTTCATAACCTCGACCAGTTTAAGTGAGGTCAAAAGACCATCTCCAGTAGTAGCATGATCTAAAAATATTATGTGTCCGGATTGTTCTCCTCCGATAATGGCACCAGTTTGTTTCATCTTTTCTAAAACATAACGGTCCCCTACTTTACAGCTTTCCACCCTGATATTTTCCCGGCCCAGGGCAATATCCAGGCCGATATTGCTCATAACCGTGGCGACTACAGAGGCTGGTTTTAAGCAACCGCGACGATACATATCCAGGGCACAGATCATTATAATCTCATCCCCATCCAGCTCGTTGCCGCGTTCATCAACAGCCAGGCACCGGTCGGCGTCTCCATCATAGGCTATGCCGATATCAGCAACATGCTCCCTTACTGCCCGGCGCAGGTTGTCCATGTGTGTAGAACCGCATTTGTCATTTATGTTGGCTCCATTGGGCTTACTGTTTATTGGAATGACCCGGGCTCCCAGCCTTCTCCACAAACGCGGGGCCGCTTCATAGGAGGCTCCATTGGCACAATCCAGGACAACGGTTAAATCAGTCAGCTCCTCTGACAAGGAATAACAATCGGTTAGAAAATCGAGATAGCGGTTAAGGGCTTCTTCCACATCATAGACCCTGCCAATATCAGCTCCTACCGGGCGTGTTAAATTACCAGTACCAGCCAGGACCAGTTTTTCGATCTCGGTTTCAATTTCATCAGGCAATTTGTAGCCGCTGGGCCCGAAGAATTTTATGCCATTATCCTGCACCGGGTTATGAGAAGCGGATATGACAATGCCGCAGGAAGCATTGTATTGTCCGGTCAGATAGGCTATAGCCGGAGTAGGCATTATTCCCACCGTTAATACATCCGCACCGGTGGAACATATTCCTGCCACCAGCGCTGCTTCCAGCATATCCCCAGATATGCGCGTATCTTTGCCCACCATTATGCGTGGTCTTATATCAGAATTCTGCCGAGCTAGAACATAGCTGCCGGCCCGGCCCAAATTAAATGCCAGTTCAGGTGTAAGTTCAGTATTGGCAACTCCTCTAACCCCATCAGTACCAAACAATGTTCCCATCAAAATTCCCCCAATATTGTTGAATTTGGTTAGCCGTTTGTATTCATAGTGTATGCATTTTCAACACAACATGTTAATTTGAGGTATCACTCCCCGGGGGCAGTGGCTTTTCAGGTTCCTTTTCCAGAGTTATCTGCACATTAACCTGGGCAGGTACGACAGTAATACCGTGAGGAACCACTATATTTACCGTTTGACTGAATGATTCTTTCCGGTCTGTAATATCGATATTGTCAGTTGTAACCGCGTCAAGTTGTTTCACTACACTTTCTTCGCCCAGCACAGAAACGGTTGGCGGATCTGCAGCTGCCTGCACTAATCGGTAGCCCTCAGGCGGTTTTCCAGTTACCTGAGGTTTTATAGTCAGTTGTCGCGTACTTTTTTTCTTTTCCACTACCGCATATACTTCAACCGTCTCGGGAATCAGGTCTACCCCTTTAGTTATTTCCATACCTTGCTTGTCCTGGGGTATCAGCCGGGCTTTAAAAGAAGAAATATCCCGGGTATTTCCCAGTTGTACCGGCACTATCACCGCAGCTACCCGGTCAATTGAACTTTGGTCTCCTCTAAGCAAACACTTTTCCGGTGACACTTCCAGGTCCACGAGCCGGTAGCCGTCAGGAGGATTCTGTCTTATCTCATATTTGACCGCCATTGCTTTGCTGCCCAGTTTCTTAAGCTTTACCTGGACTTTCTTGGGCTTAACCGAGGTAAACATAGCGCCCTTTACTGGGTTAACACTAACCGGCAAACTATATTCACCCTCAGATAAACCGGATAGATCAACATAGGCTTGAACCGTGTCCGGTTCCTTAAAGACACCCCATAATTTAACCTGAACAGTCTGTGGCCCGGTTACGGTCAGGCCGGCAGGAAGCGCCCGGTAATTGATCCTGGCGGTAATAGTATCCTGGCGGGCTCCTAACTCACCCTGGTTAACTACATAAAACCAAAGCAATACGGCCATTAGAACGGAAATTGTTTTAAGTCCGGCCGTTGAGCCCAGTTTCTTCTTTATCTGCTTCACCCAACCACCTCCTTCGCCGTGAACCCCATTTTTCCTTGCCAACCAGGTCTTCGGTAAGCATCTCTTCCAGCTGCCGGGTATCCAGATGTCTGATTAAATTCCCTCTTTTGGCCAGTGAAATGGTACCGGTTTCCTCAGAGACTATAACGGCTATGGCATCAGATACTTCGGTTATGCCCAAACCGGCCCGGTGGCGGGTTCCTACCTCCCGGTCGAGCCCGGGATTATCACTTAAAGGGAGAAAGCAAGCCGCCCGGTAAATCCTTCCCTCTTTGATTACTACCGCCCCATCATGCAAGGGGGTATTGGGAATAAATATATTAATCAGCAACCCTGATGAAACTATGGAATCAAGGTCCACACCACTATCCAGGTATTCCTCTATATCATTTTCCCGGGGGAGAATTATGAGGGCACCAATTTTATTATGGGCTAAAACCGTAATGGCAGCTATCATCTCGGTAATCACTTTACGGTAGATACTAATGTCCAGGTCAGTATCACGTAAGCTGAAGAAGTTTCCCCGGCCCAATTGCTCAAGAATACGGCGTAATTCCGGCTGAAAAACAATCGGCAGCACGATAGCAAATAATATCCATACCTTCTCCAACAGCCAGTTTATCATATCCAGTTTTAAAAAGCTGGAAATAGCGGAAAATAGCAGTAATAGAATAATGCCTTTGAGCAGTTGTTCAGCTCGTGTTCCGCGTATAAGAGTCAACAGACGGTAAAAAATATAGGCTACTATTGCAATGTCAAATAGACTGCGTAATATATCCCAGGGGCTGGCAAAAACCCCGGATAAGAAACTAAAGTCCACCCTATTTACCTCCGTTGCTAATTGTCAGCTGTCTAAAGAAAAGTCCACATAGTAAAAGCCACATAATTGTATTATACCTTAAACCCGGCCCACGTAAAAAGCAGCCAGAACTCCGTTGTCAACTGTAATTATACCCTTCTTGGCCGCCAATACGTTGGACACTGTATAAGGCTTGGAGTTTTCCAATACTACGTTGTTCAGGGGATATTCAAATCCCTCCAGGGAAACCCCCTCGGACTTCTCGGTTAGAGTTAGTATGCTTACCGTATCTCCAGGCTGCCCGTTTATTTCCAGCCTTTTGCTGGTCAGATATACCTGGCAATCCGGACTGAAATGCATGATGGGCTTGTTACGGCGCGCAACATCTATTCCGCTGTAAAGATTAGCCAGAGTATGGTCCAAACGTTTACCCAGAGTCCCGATGAGTACTATCTCATCACAACCGGCTTCATCGGCTACTGCCAATGCCAACTGAGTATCGGTAAAGTCTTTGCGCCGCGGGTATTTCTTAATTGTCGCGCTGGTGTGGGAGAAATGTTCTCTTACCTCAGGCAATATGGAATCCATATCGCCTATAACGATTGAGGGCATTAACCCCAGCCGGTACGCATAATTGGCCCCGCCATCAGCACAGATAATCAGATCATCATCCCGGAAAAGATTATGATACGCACCAAGATCTCCATATTGACCGTTAGCTAGTATAATACTTCTCATAATAGCACCTCACCTACTGTAGTTAATATCAAGTACAAATAATTATAGTATTACATCAAGTGCGGTTAAAAGTCTTTTTCAATCATTATTACCAACATACTGTAAATTTAAGGCTAAATAAGGAAATAAATCAACCCAAACTTGCAGTATAATTTCGGATGCTTTGGATTATAATCTTTCATTTAAATTGACAAAGAAAAAATCGTTGCTTATAATGCAATTATTGAGTTGCAGCAAAGGAGGTTATAAAGAAATGTCGTATAGCATTACTGATGAATGTATCTCATGTGGGGTTTGTGTAGATGAGTGCCCGGTTGAGGCTATTACTGAAGGCGATGAAAAATATGAAATAGATCCTGAACTGTGTACGGAATGTGGATCTTGTGCTGATGTATGTCCCGTAGAAGCACCTCAAGCTCCTGAAGAATAAACAACGGTCGTGTAAATTTGTTTGCAATGTGAATGTTAAGCCCTGTTAAGCAGGGCTTTTTTGTATTTCTGAAATTACTTTAAGCCCGGGTACCCATTTTGTCGTTTCGCCTCGTAGAGAATTATGGCTACGGAATTGGCTAAATTTAGTGATCTGCCTATATCCAGCATGGGTATTCTTATTTGCCGGGAAGGGAATCTGTCCAGAATCTCCCTGGGCAGTCCCCTGGTTTCGCATCCGAAAACCAGGATATCTTCATTATCAAAACTAACTTCACTATATGTAAGATGGGCTTTAGTAGTAGCCAGATAAATCCTTTCGGTTCCATAAACGGCAATCATCTCATCAAAACTATCCCATACCCGCACTTCTACTTTATCCCAGTAATCGAGACCGGCCCGTTTTAAATAACGATCCTCAATAGAAAAACCCAGTGGTTTCACCAGGTCCAGGGTGGTTTTAGTCAGGGCACAGGTCCGGGCAATGTTTCCGGTATTCTGTGGTATTTCTGGTTGTACCAGTACTATATGCATCAAATCACCTCCATCGGTGAGGGGCAGCAATTGCTCCTTACCTTCACCTATAAGATTATACCTGAGTTTGCCAGTAATAACAAAACCGGCCGCAGTTAAAACTAACCAAAAGTCGGAAAGGAGAGATAACATTTTGAATAATAGGAAAGCTTCTGTCACCATCGTTTTAGGGATGCTAGCAGTCATCGCCATATTATGTCTTTCCGGATGTCAGAATGCTGCCAAGAAACCCCAACCAGTTCCCCGTTCAGCCCTCGCCCCTGAAGTTGCCAAGTATAAAGAGGAACCTACGATTACCCTTTACCGTAAGGATACTGGAGCTAAACAGGAAATCAAGCTGGAGCAATATCTAAAAGGAGTAGTAGCCGGGGAAATTGGACCCAAATTTCCCATGGAAGCATTGAAGGCTCAAGCCATAGTAGCCCGAACCATGACCCTGGCTCTTATCGAATATGAGAACGGAACCCGTGGCAAGCACGGTACTGATGCCAGTGATGACCATACTGAATTTCAGGCTTATAATGAGAAAGCCATTAATGCCAATATATCCAGGGCAGTAGAGGAGACCCGGGGTGAAGTTCTGGTATATAACGGCAAGTTTATCTATGCCCTATTTTCTTCCTTTGCTGGACCCAAAACCGCTAGTGTACAGGAAGGGTTCCCGAAACTGGCCGACAAGGCATCCGCCTATCTGAAACCGGTTTCTACCAATGGCTATAAGTATGCCCCGGCTAAATACCGCAATTGGACAGTAAGAGTGCCGAAGACCAAGATTAAAAAAATCATGGGCAGTAAAGCCGGCTCACTGGATGATATTAGAATAAGCAAGAAAGGCCCGTCCGGCCGCGCCTTAACCATCAGCGCCGGCTCTGCCAGTATCTCCGCACTGGATTTACGGGAAGAAGTCGGCTTTGACCGGCTTTATTCCACCTTGCTCAGCAGTATAACCCCTCAGGGCAATTATATTGTCTTCAAAGGCACCGGATGGGGTCATGGTGTGGGCATGGAACAATGGGGAGCCTATACGATGGCTAAACAGGGCAAGAAGGCCCAGGAGATTTTAGAGCACTACTATACCGGAGCCCGTTGGACATCTCTATATAAATAAATAGATTAAAATCGGGGATGGCTTATTAACCATCCCCTTTTGTTGTCACTTATTTTCTTTTACGGCCGCTATATAAATACCAGCCAGTATAAACATGCCACCGATAATCTGATACCAAAGCAAATACTCGTGAAAAATGACAAAGGCCAGAATGCTGGCTCCCACGGATTCACCCAGCACCGTTACCGATACTACCGGTGCCTTCAGGTATTTTAAGGCCCAATTGAGAAGGGCATGTCCGCCTATACCTGGCCCCAGCGCCTGCAGAAAGAACCACAGCCAATCCAAGCGGGGATAACCAATGAAATCCAGCCCGGCAGTTTTACAGACCGGGACCAGTATAACCGCCGCCGCTACCGCTGCCAGTGAGGTATAGGTCCAAACATCCACCCGGGCCCGGACTTCCCTGCCGATTAGAAAATAAACCGCCACAAAAAAGCCGCTTAATAGAGCCAGCATATCGCCCAGGAGCCGTCCTGATTGCAAGTCACCCTGAACAATCAATATACTCCCGGCCAAGGCTGTTAATATACCGCCGGTGACCCAGCTGTTGACCTTTTCTTTCAGAAACAGAGCTGAGAAAATGAGAACAAATATAACCTGTAAGTTGGTAAACAAAACTGAGCTGGATACACTGGTAAACCCTAGTGAGGTAATCCAAAAACCCAGGTGAAGAGCCAGGAACACTCCCGAGCCTAGGGTCAGCACCAGATCGCGGCGGGAGAGTTGTTTTATCCCTTTTAGAGACGGGCGTCCCCCTATGGAAAAGCCAATGAGAGATGTGAAAGCAACCCGGTAAAATGATATTATCAAGGCCGGAGCGGTGCACAACCGTATAATAATAGATGAAGTAGACATACATAGAATGGATAAAAGCAGGGCGAGATAAACGTAAGTGAGCCTCATGCACCTACCCCTAAATACGATTGAATTACCCGTTCATCGTTTTTGACCTCATCTGCCGAGCCTTCGAATATTTTGCGTCCATAATCCAGTACGGCTATCCTTTCACAGATATTCATTACCAGATTCATATCATGTTCTACTAATAGAATGGTGAGATCCATGGTATCCCTTATTTTCCGGATTAATTTTATTAGCTCTTCTTTCTCCGCCGGGTTCATTCCTGCTGCCGGCTCATCCAACAAAAGTAAGGCAGGGTCTAAAGCCAGGGCTCTGGCTATCTCCAACCTTCTTTGTTCACCGTAGGCCAGGCTGGAAGCGTACTCCATCCGGCGATCATATAGCCCTACCAATTGCAAAAGTTCAGAAACCTTTTTCGTAATTTCTTTTTCCTCTTTGCGAGCCGCCGGCAGACCAATCATGCTGCTGAAGAAACCAGCCCGCGTAACCCCATGGCGGCCGACCTTAGCATTATCAATAACGGAAAGTTTATTAAACAGGCGGATATTCTGGAATGTTCTTGCTATACCCAGCCGGGCAATAGCATGGGCAGGTATGCCATTGAGCTTTTGGTTTTTGAATATCAGTTGTCCTTCAGTTGGTACATAAATGCCCGTAATTATATTAAAAAGAGTTGTTTTTCCAGCCCCATTGGGACCGATAATACCGAAGATCTGCTTTTCCTTTACGTCCAGGTTAACAGTATCAAGAGCCCGCAGGCCTCCGAATTCCTGCGTTATTCCTTCAAGTACTAAGATTCCCATGTTCTCACCTCTTTTTTGGCAAAACGCTTCTTAATATCGTAAACCCTGATATCGCCTAAAATACCGTTAGGTCTAAATATCATTAATATGACCAGCAAAGCTCCGTAGAAAAGCAGTCGGTATTCCGCTACTACTCTGAGCATCTCCGGTGCTATGGTCAGTATGACTGAACCAATCACGGTGCCGGGGATACTACCCATGCCGCCTAACACTACCATATTGAGCAATTCAATTGATTTCATGAATCCGAAGTCCTGAGGATTAATATAACTCATGTAATGGGCATACAAGCCTCCGCCCAGGCCCCCCAAAAAAGAAGCCGCAGTAAAAGCCAATAACTTCAAGCGAGTAGTATTAATACCCGATGCTTCGGCTGCTATCTCGTTCTCTCTGATTGAATATAATGCCCGTCCGATTCTGGAATTATACAGCCGGGCGTTCAACAATATTATGATAAGAGCCAGAGCCCATACGGTAACAAAGGTGGTGTTCTGGGGTATGCCGGCAAATCCTACTGCTTTTCCGCCAGGCTCAAAGTTAAGGAAGAATACCCTTATTATCTCCGCAAAACCTATAGTAACCATAGCCAGATAATCACCCTCCAGACGCAGGGTGGGAATTCCAATGATAAAACCCAGGATCGCGGCCATCAGACTGCCGCCCAGCAAGGCTACCCAGAAAGGAGTCCCGAACTGTACCGACATAATAGCTGCAGTATAAGCCCCGATACTCATAAAACCGGCATGACCCATGGATAATTGACCGGTAACACCAGTTATCAGGTTTAGCCCCAGAGCCAGTATCAGGTTAATTCCTATTAGTACCATGATTCTCAGATAATATGGATCGATAACCTGTGATAAATAAGTATCCAATTAGTTCACCTACACTTTTTTCGATATTGCCTTGCCTAAAATACCCTGTGGTCTGATGATAAGAACCAGAATAAGAACGGCAAAAGCGATAGCATCCTTATATGATGACGACAGGTAAGCAACCCCAAATATCTCCATTATCCCCAGTGTTATACCTCCCAGCATAGCCCCGGGAACAGAGCCTATCCCCCCCAGTACAGCAGCAGCAAATGCCTTAAGACCGGCCATAGTTCCCATATAAGGCCACACAGCATGGTAATATAGCCCTACCATTACTCCACCGGCAGCTGCCAGGGCGGAACCAATAGCGAAGGTAAAAGAAATAACCCGGTTAACATTGACCCCCATTAAATAAGCAGCATCCAGGTCCTCGGAACAAGCCCGCATGGCTTTGCCGATTCTGGTCTTCATAATCATAAGCTGGAGACCAACCATTAATAATGCTGAGGTAATCAAGATGATAAGCTGCAGTGAAGACATTTCCACTGAACCTAATTGATACGTATGGCGGGTAAAAACCTCCGGGAAACGAGTTGTGTTAGTACCACGCAAAAGTGCCATCAAGGTTGATAGAAAAATAGACACGCCAATGGCGCTGATAAGTGCCGACAGGCGTGAAGACTTACCCCGCAGCGGGCGATAAGCCACTCTTTCCACCACTATGCCCAGAAGCATACAAAATATCATGGCCCCAAGCATGGCCACAAAAATATTGACACCACCTACTGTAACCAGATACAGGCCGGCAAAAGCTCCGAACATGTAGATTTCACCGTGGGCAAAATTAATAAGTTGAATGATACCATATACCATGGTATATCCCAGGGCAATAAGAGCATAAGTACTCCCAAGGGTCAGCCCATTAATCAGTTGTTCCCAGAACATAAGCTTCCTCCTATATTTTTGATTAAAAACTGAAGCCAATATCCATCCATTGGGCTCGCGTTTTAATAAAAAATGACTATACACAGTTTAACACAGAATTTGCGTTTCCGGGCTAAACTCTGCATAATCCCAATAAAGGCCCGACCTTAAAAGGACGGGCCATTGGTGCTTTATACTTTGTTACGCGTACTTATTTTACGTTTACTGGTATCTTATCCAACAGAGCGGGGAACTTATCGCCCTTAACGGTTAACAGAAATACCGGGCTTTTAATTGGTTCACGGTCGGCTCTGAAGGTGGTGTTGCCTGATACTCCCGGATAATCTTTCAGCTTGGCCAGTTCATTTTTGAATACAGAAGGATCGGTACTCTTGGCATCTTCCATAGCCTTGGCCAGAATCATTACCGCATCATAATACTGAGCGGAAAACATATCCGGATCTTCATTATATTTAGCCCGGTAAGCCTCCAGGAATTTGGCGGTTTCTGGGCTGGGCTGATCAACAGAGAAACCGGCGTAGAATATTACCTTTTCCTGAACAGCTTCACCGCCCAGTTTAGCCAGATCCTGACCATAGAGGCCATCTCCGCCTACCAGGTGGATATCCAGGTTTTGCTTCTGCGCTTCATTCATCAATAATGCTGCTTCAGTATAGTAACCGGTGAACACCAGTACATCTGCTTTGGCTTTTTTGAGTTTGGTGATCTGAGCGGTAAAGTCGGTTTCTCCATCATTAATACTGTCTTCCAGAACTATCTTTCCGCCCTGTTGGTTAATGGCATTTTTAAAGACGGGGGTTAGTGCGGTACTATAACCATTGTTCATGGAAGTAATTACCGCAAAGTTCTTCCAGTTCTTTTCTTTGATCATCCAATCAACTACCGTCGGAGCAGCAAACTTGTCCAAAAGAGTGTTTCTGAAAACATAATCACCTATCTCGACAACTCCTTCACCAGTTGCACCGGCGGAGAAGATAACTACCTTGTTCTGCTGCGCGATTTTAGCTGCCACTATGGTTAATCCGGTACAGGGATCGCCCACCATAGCCACGACCTTGTCCCTGGTTATGTACTTGGTCGCGATGTTGGCTATTTCACTGCTGTCACCTTTGTTGTCTTCATAAACTCCTTCAACTTTTTTGCCCAGGATGCCACCTTTGGCATTCAGTTCTTCGATAGCCATTTTCATTCCCTTTTGTCCGGGAATTCCATAATTTGCTACAGAACCGGTGGTAGCTCCCAGAAAGCCCAGTTTAATCACTTCTTCGCCGCTGGTGCTGGTTGTCTTGGGGCCTCCGCCGCATCCAGCGATGAGAGTAATGGTCATTATTACACATAATAATAATGCCAGTTTAGACCTGCCCTTGAATTTCAAGATTTCCCCTCCTCTTAACTTTAACAAAATTCCTACCGTGCGTGCTCAGGCTTTATCCTTAAATTACAGCCCTAAAAATTTATTTTCATACCAAAGACAGGTAATCCCTTCACTCCTAACCCGTCTTCAGTAACAAAGATAGTATATCAGATTATATATTCAGCCTAATAGTGAAAAATCCTTCCCTTTTAACAAAAAAACTGTCCGACAAATGTGACCGTTCGTCCTTTTCTTTTTTTACTGTTTATCTTTAACAAAAGCTATATTAAACCAGGGTTCATCCTGGTTGCAGGAAATGGCTATGACCCGGGCCCTTTCTTCTTCAAGTTGTCTTATCACCGCAAAGAAACTATTACTATCCACCTTAATATTTTCCAAAAAGATGGCCCCCCTAAAGCTATTTATGGTATAAACGGTTTGATTAAAACATCAGCATATTCCCGCGCGTTCAAAAAGGAGGTAATTTTGTCACTGTCACGATATTCGTTTATTAAGCTGTCAATCAATAAGTCAAAGCTGCTCCTGGCAATCTGCGGGTTATGAGTAACTAATCCCTGTTTCTCCGCAAATACCTGGGCAGCCGCAATCCCCGCCCAGGTAACCGAATAAATGAGTTGCTGGGTATCCCCCACCGTATCTGCACAAAGGTAAAACCGGCAGGTTAAGGTGCGTACCGGATAAATTGTACAAATGTTGTTTTGCAGGAATACACAAGGATTCGGTTTTAACCGCAGAAGACCCGCTTCCCGTTTTTCCTGGTCAAAGAATTTATGAAGCAGTTGTTCATAATCATAATCAAACCAGGCCGCCATTTTTTTAAAGGATATTACATCCGGAACAACATAAGCCGTGTTACAGCAATTAATTAAACATCCTTTACAGATAGAACTTTCGGCCGGGGCATACATTTTATGCACCGATGTATCGTCACATAACGGCTGCCAGGCATCCAGCAGGTCCTGTAGGGTAGCACTATCATCGTTTACTCGCAGTCCTACCAGTTGCTTACCGTCTTCTTCAGTTTTGTATACGTCAACTTTTGCCATTTTGTCAGTACCTTTCACTATATATGCTCAATATGGTCAACCGCTGCAGTAGTTTTAAAATGCAATTTGGCTGCCTTCCCCAGGGCCTGTCTGCCATTCGCCCGAACAATACTCTGCGCCGCTTCTACTACCTTTGCTGATGCTCCTTTGGGAAGTTCTACCCCTAATTGCCGGCTGAGCTGCCCCATGCGCAGCAAAAAACGGTCCCGGGCCAAAATAGATGCCGCCGCAACGGCTGTATATCTTTCCGCTTTCGGCGTCTGGTACAGTTGCAAGCTGCGTCCTCTATGCATTAACTTAGATTGTATGTATTTTTCATCACCAAATTTATCCGCAATGGCCAAAGGGCAGTCATTATCCGCAAGCAGGTTCTCAATAACGCGCGCATGTCCCCAGGCCAAAAGATGATTAAGGTTTTTTCCCTCCTGTTTTAACTGATCATAAAACGAGTTATATCTTTCCGGCAAAATCTCTACTTCTGCATATTTTCCCGGGCATAATTCCCGTATTTTCTCCGCCAATTCCATACACTTCTTATCTGCCAGCGCTTTCGAGTCCTTAACTCCCAGTGCCTCCAACTGGAGGCCGGCATTCTCATCCAAACAAACCCCGGCAATAACCAGCGGGCCGAAATAATCACCTTTGCCTGATTCATCTGTACCTATGTAAGGATAGGTGATATCTTCCGCATCAGGGCTGATCGAAACCCCGGAACTGGTGACCCCATCGGTCATCTCTGGCAAAGTATCAGGATACCGCCGGTTATAGTGCACCAGAATAGTCTCCATTACCCGCTCGTATAAGCCACCGGCCTGTCCCTGCACCTGCAGCTTCCCTTTATTATACTGTTTTACCACCACATTCTCTTTGCCTTCTTTATACTTAAACGAATACTCGCAGTA
This sequence comes from Syntrophomonadaceae bacterium, assembly GCA_050943315.1. GTDB lineage: Bacteria > Bacillota > Syntrophomonadia > Syntrophomonadales > Syntrophomonadaceae > JBDKUD01. Next base: position 7,925 of record JBMNOY010000019.1, on the reverse strand, counting down.
TTGCTCATTTCTCACTTCGGATGGCTGCATGGCTTCTAAACTATTCTTTATCGCCTGGCGCAGCGCTTTATCCTCAATAAGCAAGATTTGCTGCACATAACCCCTCCTTCTAATAGGTAAACTTTTTAATACGCTACTACCAAATACTTACAATCCCTGCTAAACGCCCCTAATTAAATCCTTCACCACTTCACTGGCCATCAGCAAACCGGCTACCGAAGGCATAAACGAAATACTACCCGGAATCTGGCGGCGACTGGTGCAGGTTCGGGTACTGTCTTCAGTGGCTTCACTCGCCCGGGGTTTCAGGGGTTCCTCCTTAGAATAAACCACCTTCAGCCTTTTAACTCCCCTTTTCCTTAATTCCTTTCTCATCACCTTGGCCAGAGGACACACCGAAGTGTCATAAATATCGGCAACTTCGAGCATAGCCGGATTAAGTTTATTGCCCGCTCCCATACAGCTAATTATAGGAATATCCTGCTGCGACGCATTTACAATCAGGTCGATCTTAGCAGTTACGGTATCAATGGCATCCACTATATAATCGTAATCGGGGTGAATCAATGCGTCAGCCAGGCCAGGCATATAAAATGTCTGGTGACAAGCAACCTGGGCGCGAGGATTTATATCCAAAATTCTCTCCCTCATTACCTCAACTTTGGGCCTGCCCACCGTCTTATGGGTGGCATGAATTTGCCGGTTGATGTTGGTCAGACATACACAATCATCATCAACCAGCACAAAGTTGCCGATACCGGCTCGAACCAGCCCTTCCACGGCAAATGTACCCACACCGCCGATACCAAAAACCGCCACCTTACTGCGGGCTAATTTCTCAATAGCTTCATGCCCTATAAGCAATTCCGTTCGCGAGAATTCGTGCAGCATTTTATATTACCTACTTCCATTTTAAAAATCCCTTTAGCCCCATTACTTAAAATAGCGTGATTAGTTCCCTGACACTGCGAACATGGTAGTCACACTCGGGTACCGCCGATTCTGCCCGGGGGGCCAGCCAAACTGCCTGCATTCCAGCTTTTTTAGCCCCGATTATATCGGTTATGGCATCATCACCAATGTGTGCGGCCTGGCTGTTTAAGACCCGGATTCCCTTCAAGGTGTGATGAAATATTTGGGGGTTGGGCTTGGCCCAGCCCACCTCATCAGAGAATACTAACATCTGGAAATATTCCTCGAGACCATTATTTTTAATAAATTGCCTGAGAATCGAACCGGGGGTTATGCCGGTATTGCAGATAACTGCCAATTTATACTTTTTTGCCAGCGTAGGAAGGGTTTCTTTTACACTGTCATTGACCAGAGGAGGAAACTCAAGAATTGCCGTGGTATAGTCATGGTAAGCCTGATCCCAGGTATTGCTATCTACGTTAAGATTTAACCGTTCCAATATAAAGTCAATATGACCACGGGGAGTTATGTCCCGGCCATAGTTCATTTGGCAAAAATTCGCATGCTTTGTACAGTCCCGGAAAGCTGCCCTTACATCTTGTTCGTCAACCTCATATCCCCTTTTAAACATAGCCGCACAAAATTTGCTGATTCTCCGGCTTGATGCCCGGGTATCCTCAGGTATTTTAAACAGGGTATTCCAAAAATCAAATGTAATGGCTTCGATCAAATTACGCACATCCCCGTTAATTAGCTTCATGTCTCAAAATACTTTAATTGTAAGGTGAATTCCTGCCCATTTTTTGGTTTATTTGTTTCTGGTGTACTTAATAAAAAATCCCCTGATAGGGGATTTTTTATGCTTCCTGTATTTTCTTTGTAGTGCTGTCAGCCTGACTTACATAAGAACTAACATCACCATCAAGAAGTGCCTGGTTGTCCTTCTGTCTTTCCTTATTTACACTACGTGCTCTGGATTTAGGCCTTTCGTGATCAGTGGTGTAAAAACCAGAGCCTTTAAAAACTATACCCACGTTTTTACTAATAAGCCTTTTTACTGGCCCGCCACAGGTAGGGCACTTGGTTAAGGCCGGCTCAGTAATTTTCTGGGTTTGTTCGAAACGTCCGCAGTTGCTGCATTTGTAATCGTAAACAGGCATTATTATCACCTCTTTCCCGTATTCTTTTTTATAGCTTTAAAGTCATTTTGTCAAGAACCGTTTTCTATTACTATTTACCCTGACTGAACCATACTGAAATAAATAATCAAAGACATGACCGCATTCCATATGCCGTGAGCCAGGGCAGATACAAAAATGCTGCCGCTTTTCTCATATATATAGCAAAGTATAGCCCCACCGATAGACAGAGGTATGGTACGCCACAAATCCCAGTGGGACAGGCCAAAAATGGTTCCGGCTACTATAGCCCCTCCCCATGGTCCTAGATATCCCTTAAAAACGGGATACATCATACCGCGATAATACAATTCTTCAGATAATGGGGCAAAGATTGCTCCGATCATAAACACGGTTATAAACCCGGATCCTTCTTTTACTGAACGCAGCATTTGCTCATAGACCTGTGGGCCAAGGTCAGGGGCAAACTGCTGAATTACATACCCGGCCACAGTAATAATGATTAGTAAGCTTATTCCTCCGGTTACCCCGTATCTAGTGTAAGAGCTGGGTGATGCCTTGCGAATCCCCAGTTCGTGCAACCGCCCGCGCGCCAGCAGAATTACCAGTGCTACCGTAACCAGAAACTGAATAATAAAAGACAGGACAAAATAACTTAACTCATTATCGGGAATATTTATCACCTTTACGGTATAGTCCAGGAGTGCATCCCCATACAATCCGAATAGTATCCCGGCACCCAGAATGCCCAGATACACCAGCACTAATTCCATTAAACCCCAGCGTGGTTTGTTACTACTCAAAATCTTCCCCCCTCCATCAATTATACACTTGACGGCTGTTAATATTCATTTTGGTTTGGGAAATACTATTCAAAACCCGTTTCAAATCTGTTAAGGAGGTTTTGCCATGACTCCGCTGCTGTTTATTCTGGTAGCCACTGCGGTGATCATATTACTGGTGTACTGGGTCTTAAGTACTGTACGGGATGATTACCAGCCGTTTGACCGCAGTTCGTCCTATTTTGAGACTGCGTCCGAATTGGGTCCCTATGATTATAGTAAACCGGCCGAACCGGTCATTCCCCTGGACCGCAATGAAGTAAAACTATCCCGGCCGACTGACCTGCATTTAGTAGCTTGCTGGAATGTAAGCCTTAATAAGTGGCAGGAGAAGATTGCGGAAATAAATCAGCGTGTAACTGAAGAAAATATCACCCTGCGGGTTTTTCAGACCAGTGCCGGGGTAAAATCCTTTGATATCCCGGTTAAGAGCTTGCGTGGCCGCCATGAATTCTTCTGCCGCCCGGGAACTTCATATTATGTTGTTCTGGGAATCTTACAAGTGGATTTCATTCCTTTAATATTTTCCAACACGGTAATTGTGCCCCCCCGTCCCGAACCAGCCAATTAGAGTGCAGGGCGGCGATTGTCCCCCAATGAGTCAACAAACTGCCGGGCGGTACGGCCGGAGGGACCATGATGTGCCCGTTCCCACTGTAATGCCTTGCGTCTTAGCAATTCCGGATCAATGGTAAGTTCTCTTTGGGCGGCGATGGTTTCTACTATTTCCAGATAAACCTGCTGGGTCGGCGAAGGGAAGGTAATGGTTAGTCCAAAACGGTCCGCCAAAGATAGTTTTTCTTGTACGGTATCATTGGTATGAATCTCGTCATCAACCCCACTGCGTTCAGAATGAAATTCTCTTATCAGGTGGCGGCGATTAGAGGTAGCATACAGCAATACATTCGCCGGGCGTGATTCCACACTTCCTTCCATTACTGCTTTTAACCCTTTATAGCGAGTCTCATAATCCTCAAAAGACAGATCATCAATAAATATAATATATTTCAGGGTATGCTGCCGCAAAAACGATATAATTTCCGGTAAATTGCCCAGATCTTCACAGGCTATCTCTACTAAACGCAGACCCTGGTCACCATACTCGTTAAGAAGGGCCTTAACCATGGTAGATTTACCTGTTCCCCGGCTGCCATATAGCAAGACATTGTTAGCCGGGCAGCCCTGTAACAATTGTTCAGTGTTCCTACATAGCTGTTCCTTCTGTGATTTATATCCTACCAGGTCGCTTAACCGTACCGGATCAGGATATTCTATCCCAATTATCCGCTCCGTTTTTCTATCCCAGCGCAGAGCCCGGTATCTCGATACTAGTCCTGTACCCTGGTTATGGTAATAATCTGCCAGCCGAGCTATTTCCTTGCTCCAATCTGAAGATCTTCCCAGCACTTGCCCGGCCCACCCCGGCATTAGTTCATGCAGACTGTTCTCCCCGGGCCCGGTAAAATCACTTACACCCGCATCAGCCAACCTGGCGGCAACCTGCCCCCAATCAAACTCGTAAATTTGCTGCAGTTTAACCAGGTCTCTTTGGGTTGCCTCCACTAGTACCGGGTCCAAGCGGTCAAACTCCTGAAGCTCAGCTTTGCGGCTGAAAGGATTACTGTCATGGCTAATAAAATCCAACAAATAATCCTTAAAAGAGAGTCCGGTCTCCGCCAGAGAATAAAGGAATTCATAGTAACAATTAACTGCATTGAGGCCCGATATGGAATCATCCATGAGACTGTCCAACATTTTTATATAATTACTTACTACCGGGTCATTAAGAATACCGCGATAAATGCACAAACTGGCTGCAGCCAAGCGTGTTTCCTGTATCATGTATAGCACCCCCATTGCATATAGAGCATAATTGCTAGTCTGTACAACAATGTTCATCTATTTAAAAGCAGATTAATACCACCAGCACCAGCAGCGCATGGGTAAAAAGCAATAGCGCACTAATCCTTTCCAGATGCCAATTGAAAATATTCTTCAGAACAATTTTGCCCCGAAAAAACCGGCTAAAATTTATGGCCATAGTTAACAGGTGGATGATTTCCACTCCTGCCAACATGCCGGTAAAGAATTGCATTACTATATTAGAAACCAGGAAGATTGCCAGGAGAAAATAGGCTCCTTCCAAAAGGACGCTCAAAAGTAACATTATCCGGATATGATTTCTGCTCGCCGGTCCTTTGCTAATCATCCAGTCAGCGAGAGCTTTGAGTAACTCCAGTTCAAACATCTGGGGATTACCCTTGATTATCCTGGTAAAGTACAGGGAATAAACTAACAATATTACGCCTGCCATGGTTGTTAAAGCAACGGCCATGATTACACTACCTTTCTGTGATTCTTAAACACTATATCATATTTACGGCTCTATCGGAAACAGGCTGTATGCCATAAAAAAGGGCCGTTTATTAAATAAACGGCCCAATTGGGAGTGGGTTATATCTTCACTTGGACAAGTGTCAGTTGTTATCAGTTTCTAAAATCTGATAGGAATTACGTACCATGGTTCTTAGTTGAACCCTACTCCCCCATAAATGGGCGATATGCTTCAAGGTCTGATGGGCATATTCCAATTGCAGTTCTCTTCCCTCAAATTCGTGTTCCAGCACTAAAACATGGTTCTTGCCTTTAACCTCCATGACTTTTATATTGGGGACGGCCTGAATACCAACGCTGTTAGCCAGCGCATTACGAATTTTTTTCCACCCCTGTTCATCGGCTACTTCAAAAACTATAAAAATATCCCGGGTTCTTTTACCATACTCAAAAAGCTTCAGTTCTTTGCATAATTTAAAGCTTAAATATCTTCTAATAAAGGATGAGTCTCTTTCCTGCTCCCGCACGGAGAAAATGAAACCTGGATCACCTGCATTTTCCCGGTCTAATTCCTCAAATATTTTAAAGCCGATATGATAAGGGTTTAACCCTCCCTCCACCGGTCTTACTACCTGGTTGTGCCGTTTCAGAAATTCCAGGTGAAGGTCCTGCGGTAAATTCAAGTGGTTCAATATTTTATAATGCCAATAGCTAGCCCAGCCTTCATTCATAATTTTGGTCTCAATCTGGGGCAAGAAATACAAGCTTTCCTCGCGGACTATACGTAAAATATCTTTCTCCCATTCACTTAAGGGGGCATATTTGTATAGAAACAAAAGCAGGTCTTCCTCCGGTTCCAGGGGTATCTTGTTTAAATCCACCGGGTTGGTTGGTACCTTTTCATCCAGCAGTGGATGATCACTGGGTTTAAATTGATGTCGTTCAATTACCCGCTTTTTTATTTCCTCATCACTTAATATTTTTTGGCCTATAATGCGGTAGGTTTGCAGGCGCAGGGAATGAGCAGCATCCAATGTTTTTTCCACCCGGGCATATCCAATACTGGGATCAGTAATGTATTCATGAATGCGTCGAGCATTGGACTTAAACATTTCCAGAGTATATTCAGCCCGGGTACCTTGCTTAAATAACCGGTTATTGCGAAAGAAGTCATTATGGCCATATACATGGGCCATAGTGAGAATTTGCAATAAAAGGGTATTATCTTTCATAAGATAGGCCAGACAGGGGTTAGAATTTATAACCATCTCATAAGGAAGTCCAGTCAGATTATATTTATAAAAGGTACGGGTACGTTCATAGGCTTTACCAAAACTCCAATGCGGGTACCGCGAAGGCATACCCATATAAGCTTCATAGCTAAGCATATCCTCATAACTGCAAATTTCAAATTCCTGGGGATAACAGCTAAGGCCCATCTGGGCTACCGCTGGTTCAATTTTCTCATTCCAGTACCGGAGATCTTCCATGGTATAATCGGCCAAAACTGAATCACTCCTTTTCGGCTACTTGAAGTAGCTGTTTAAAGGCCGGCCAGATTTCATCCTTGCCTCCAATGCTTACATAGACAAAGTTGGCCTCCTTAATGTTTTCCATAAATTCATCCCCCATGGTAGAACTGCCTGACCACGAGGAGCTTATCTCCCCATATCCAAATAGGTTGCATACGGTGCATAATTCTTTAGCCCGGTGCACTGCCTTTTCCACATCCTCAGGCCAATTATCTCCATCACTGCAATGGAAAGCGTAGATATTCCATACCTCAGGGTCATAACGCTCATAAATTATTTCCAGGGCTTTTTCATAGCCACTGCTAATTAGTGTACCCCCTGCCTCACCCCGGTGGAAGAAATCATCCTCGTTTACTTCCTTGGCTGTCGTAGTATGGTTGATAAAAACCAATTCTACATTTATATAGCGGTAACGTACAAATTGATATAAGAGAAAAAAGAAACTGCGCGCCAGATATTTTTTACTAAGGTACATGGATCCGGAATTATCCATAATACAAATCACTACGGCGTTTGATTCCGGGCGTAACTCTTCCTTAACTCTTTGGTAGCGCAAATCCTCTTCCCGGAAAGGAAATCGCTCCATTTCCGGGTCCTTCCCAATTTCTTTTAATGTCCTTTCAGTAGCCTTTTTACGTTTAATTCTTTCGATCATAGAACGTTTTTTGGATAGACGGGGAGGTATTCCCTTGCGCTGAATTCCCCACCTTTTACTGGTCTTTTCCGTCTCCAGATATGAATATTTCTTTCTCTCCAGATAAGGCAGGTCCAAGTCTTCGAACAGGTAATTGACCAGGTCCTCCATGGTGATTTCGGTTTCGTATATTTCTTCACCATCGACATTACCGGCTCCGTCACCGCGGCTTTCCCGGGTTTCTTTGGATTGATGGACCTTTTGCCCTCTTTTTTCGTCCCCCTTTCCGCTAGCTACGCGAGGGCGGTTTTCTCCATAAACAAATTGATATTCCTTTATACCCCGAACAGGTATCTTAAAGGTTTTATCCTTACTCTTGCCGATAATACTTTCTTCAGCAACCAGGCTGCCCAGGTTTTTTTTTATGGATTCTTCCACCAGTTCCCGGTGGCGCCGCCGGTCCTCGGCGCTTCTATCCCTGCCCCCGCTGTCTAACTCCCGAAATATCGCCATAAAGAATCACCTTCTAATC
>JBMNOY010000078.1:0-6961 GCA_050943315.1 Syntrophomonadaceae bacterium | reverse complement strand
GCCATCTCTGGGTTTTCGGTAAGTGGTGAACTTATTTCCTCATCAGCAATAGTTACCAGGCAATTAGCTGTACCACCGCGCATTTCCGCACCATAAGACGGCAGCCAGGAAACGTTTTTACCGGTCTGAATAGCCGCATGGGTAAGGAACTTGCCCATGGCCAGTACTCCCTGACCGCCAAAGCCGGCAAATAATATCTGTTTTTCCTGATTCACTCTACTCTACCTCCTTGACCTTAAATTCACCCAGGGGATAATAGGGAATCATATTATCCTCCAGCCATTTGAGGGCATCTAGAGGAGATAACCCCCAGTTGGTGGGACAGGTAGATAGAACTTCCACCATCGAAAATCCCAGTCCATTCATCTGTGTCTTAATAGCTTTTTTTATCGCCTTTTTGGTTTTGATTACATTTACCGGGTCATTTACAGCTGTTCTGCATATATAAGCCGAGCCTTCATTTCCGGCTAATAGTTCGGCCATCTTTACCGGATAGCCGGTTTCTTCCTTTTTACGGCCATAGGGAGAAGTAGTAGTTACCTGACCCAATAAGGTCGTGGGTGCCATCTGTCCGCCAGTCATGCCATAGATGGTATTGTTGACAAAAATAACGGTTATATTTTCTCCTCGAGCTGAAGCATGTACTATTTCTCCCATACCAATAGATGCTAAATCACCGTCACCCTGATAGGTTAAAACACAACGATCCTTAAGAAGCCTTTTAATTCCTGTAGCTATAGCCGGGGCCCTCCCATGAGCGGCTTCTAGAATATCGCAATTAAAATAATCATAAGCTAATACTGAACATCCTACCGGGCATATGACGATAGCCTTTTCCCTTAGCTTTAACTCGTCAAAGCATTCCGCCACCAGACGATGGATAATTCCATGCGTACAACCTGGACAATAATGAAATTTGGCATCGGTAAGACTTTCCGGTCTCGAAGCAACCACCTTCATTAGAAATCCTTCCTTTCTGCCAATTGCACAATCTGTTTGGTTATTTCCTCCGGGCTGGGAATAACACCAATACGACCATAAAATTCTACCGGTGCTTTTCCGTTTACAGCCAATCTGATGTCGTCAATCATTTGGCCATGATTAATTTCCACGGAAAGAAAAGTCCTGGCAGTATCGGCAACCTTGCTAACAATATCAGCAGGAAAGGGCCAAAGGGTAACCGGCCTTATCATACCAACCTTTAAGCCTTTACGGCGAGCTTCCATTACCGACTTTTTGACTATCCGGGACAGCAATCCAAAAGCCACCACTACTATGTCGGCATCGTCAGTCTGGAAAAGCTCTGCTCTCTGTTCTTTCGCTCTAATCTCCCGGTACTTGGCCTGCAATACCGAATTACGGTATTCCAGGTAATCCGGGTCCAAGTGCAGGGTATTAATAATGTTGCGTTCCCGGCCTTTACATCCGTTCGTTGCCCAGGGCTTGTCGTAAAATTCGGTAACCTTGTCCCGGGGTACTACCGGTTCCATCATTTGCCCCAGGGTACCTTCAGCCAAAAGTATTACCGGTGTCCGGTACTTATCGGCTAAATCGAAGCCCTCTATGGCAAAGTCATACATTTCCTGTACCGTTGAAGGCGCCAGCACCATGGTAAAATAATCCCCATGTCCGCCTCCGCGGGTCGCTTGAAAATAATCGGACTGGGCTGGTTGAATTCCTCCTAGTCCCGGACCGCCCCTGGATATATTTATGATCAGGCAGGGAAGTTCCGCCTCAGCAATGAACGAGATTCCCTCCTGTTTAAGACTTAGTCCCGGGCCAGATGAAGCGGTCATCACCCGGGCTCCGGTGGAAGCCCCGCCATAAACCATATTTATTGCTGCCAGTTCGCTTTCAGCTTGTACAAAAGTACCTCCCAGCAGCGGATATTTTTTAGCCATGTACTCGGCAATTTCACTGGAGGGAGTAATCGGATATCCAAAAAAGGCTTGACATCCAGCCGTGAGTGCTCCTTCGGCTATAGCCTCGTTTCCCTTCATAAGTACTTTTTGCAAAATATCACTCCCTTTCCACCCTTATAACCAGATCCGGGCACATCAATGCACATACACCGCACCCGGTACAATTTTGCGGGTTCAGTGCTGAAACCGGGTGATATCCCAATATATTCAAATTATTACTATCAAGTCCTAATACATCAGTTGGGCAAAAATAAACACAGAGCTCGCAGGCTTTGCAGCGTTCTGTGTCAAAGTGGACCTTTCCTTTTGCCATGCTACTAGATTCCTCCCCTTGACAGACTACAACCAATGGGGCCGTAGAAATAGTTTAAGTTTTTTAAGTTTTTTCCCATAGGTAGGAACAAGCTGTGCAAAGAACTTCTCTTGTACAGCCAGGCATCGTATGGGGATTTTTAGTTTATCCGCATATTGTTCCACCTTACGATGTCCATTAATAATTACATCTATATCAGTTTCTTCAACTAAATTGGGATTGCTTACTATCCCGGTGAAGTTTAGATGAGCAGCTCCCTCAAGAAGTGCTTTAAGTTCTGCTAAATCGCTCAACTGGGAGGCAAAAGGCCGGTAGGGGTTAATCACCATCAGGAATTCCATATTATTCCGGTGCCTAACAATATTACTTATATACCCTAATACCAGTGCGCCAACTTCATCACCGGCCAGATCGATAATTAAATTATTGTTCTGTTTGACAAATCCCATTATTTCGGGGGGGACACTGGGTAAATCCCCCAAAGACAACTCCCCTTTTGGGGCAAGCAGTCTTACTCCCCTCTCATCAAGATACTTTTTGGCATCCCGAGAAGCAAAATAAGGGTTTACTAAGTCAAGATCAGCCAATATCACGTTGTTGACCTTCTCTGCGGTATCAAGTGCCATGTTTATGGCTATTTCAGTTTTACCACTACCAAATCCACCTGATAAAACGGTGATACTGCCCAAAAGACTCCCTCGCTAACCAATTTTGCTTATTAGGTTATAATAGACTACAATCCAGCTAAAATCAATAAACAATTCCGTCACAAGACCTTTTTAACACAAACTTAACTTTGTTTCGTTAAAAAGGTACAAGTTTTGATGGGAATGGCTAAACATAGGATTGATTTATGAGGATAATAGTACACACGCGAAATTAATTCCAAGGATGGCAGAAGGGCAACCACCTTTTTGGGGGAGTATTTATAAACAAAAAAAGTACCCCTTAGGGTACCTGGAAGGAAGAAATATTGGTTTTAGAAACTCTGCTGGTCAATGAACATATCAACCAGCTGGGATATGAAGCCTTCAATATCTTCTTCACTTATCCCCAACAGTGCCAGGGATTCCTTGGATAAGGTATATAGCATGCCGTCTACTCCAATACCAATACCCATTGAAAGACATACTGCATCAGCAATATGCACAATAGCGGTTAGTTTGGTATTTATCTGGGCACTGTCAGGACTGTGATGCAGTGCAATGGCTTCGACCAGTTCCGGGGGCAGATTCCACTTCTGGGCTACCCGTGCACCTATTTGAGCATGATCGAATCCTAAGACCTGGTTTTCCGCTTCGATGAAAGAGATATTTTCTGTGGTTACTCTTTTCACTACTTCGTGGTAGGACTCTTTCATTAACCGGTTGGCAATAACCTTGCCTATATCATGCAGCAGCGCAGCCGTATAGGCAAGATCTAAGCTGCTGAATTTAGTATTCCGGGCAATAAGCCGGGCAGTCATGGCAGCACACTGGGAGTGTCTCCATAACTCACCAGGAGCAAGCGCGTAACCTTCAACTTCTTTACTTAATACATCGCTCACGGATGCAGCTATGACAATACTCTTAATAGTTTTAAAGCCTAATAATATAATAGCATCAGTGACTGTAGCTATACGGCGTGGAAATCCGTAATAAGCTGAATTGGCCATCTTTAATACCTTGGCCGTCATAACCTGATCCTGGTTAAGCACATTATGTATATCCTGTGCGGTGGAATCAGGATTTTCTGTAAGTTCCATTACTTTTACTACAACCTGGGGAAGTGAAGGCAAATCTTGCGCGCCTTCTATGATGGAATCTATAGTCCTTCCCATCCTCTTTCTCCTCCAAACTATTTCCAGTTGTCCATTTTTCGCTCCAGGTAGTCCTTAAAAGCATTAACCTCTTTACCTACTTTAAATAGCATCCTTTCAATATCAACCCGGGACAAGGAGATTTCCTCTGGTTCTAAAACTTGCACAGTTTTAAACTCTTCATTCATAGTAAATTGTATGGCATCCTCTAAAGTATCAGCACTAAAAATTATTGTAACCGGAGCATAGGCAACCGGTTTGCCAGTTATTTCGTCAACTAAAGTGTATACGTCCGCACTCATGTCAACATCCTCAACATGTATTCCCTGAATAGGCACATTGCGAATAAAGGCCATTTTTTGCTGACGAATCTCTTCGGCAATTTGGGCCACATTTTTGTTTCCCCATAATCGGCTTGATTTTGCCTTGCCAATATAATCAAAACGAACCCGCATGCGCAACTTTTCCAAATAATTCTCCTCCTCCGTTTACTAGTAGGATCTAATATCTATCTTCCTATTTTATATTTTCCCATATATCAACAGTATTTTCAGCTAGTAATAATCCCAGTGCAGCAGCAAAACCTTCACCATAACAAACATCCCAGTTAAAAACGGGTTCCAATCCCATTCTTTCCAAAATAAAAGAAAATCCGCGGTCATGGTTCTGGTGGGAAGCAATCAGCCAGTTATTAATCATTCCATCAGTCTGGGCGGCCAGAAGGGCTGCCACAGAAGTAACATAACCATCCAGCACTACCGGTAGGTGAAGGTTGGCAGCCTCCCTGATTAAGCCGGTTAACGCCGCTATTTCCAGTCCCCCAAACCGGGATAATATATCTATTATATTATTGCGATCAGGATATCTGATGTTTAGGGCCCTAGTGATAATATCGTTCTTTTTGTCTATAACTTTATGTGCCGCTGAGCCCTGGGCTACCAGCAATTCAGGCCTAACACCGGTAATTACGGCTGCTATGGCGGCAGCACATACGGTATCTCCAACACCTATTTCCCCGACCCCTATTATATCAAACCTTTGCTTATATAATTCAGTACATATACTTCTGCCCACTTCTATTCCCTGCAAAACTTCAGTCGCTTCCAAAGCATCCCCGTGCAGAAAATTCCGGGTACCTCTTCTAATATTGTACTGTCTTAGTGCCGGGACTTCGTAAGTCGTGTGAAGCCCCACATCAACTATTATTTCCGGTATGCCGATTCGCTGCAAAAGGAGGCTGGTGGGTGATGATCCGTTAAGGTGCCGCTCTACAATGCTCTCGGAACTAAGCGGTGCATAGTTACTGATGCTTTCCGTACTTATACCGTTATCACCAGCAAAGACAACCATTACCGGCCGACGAGACCGGCAGGCTAACTGTTCCAAAGTAACAGCCAGTCTTTTCAACCTGCCTAATCCAAACCAATTTAAGTATTCCATGTCATTATTCACCTGCCACTTCCCTTAATTGTTATAAGGGCCTCCCCTGGCTAATTGTACTAATCTTTTTATTTCCCCAGGCAGCAACAGGCGGTATTTGCCCTGGGGAACTCCATCCAGGGTAAGAAAGCCAAAGGCAGTTCGTTTTAACCTGACGACATCATGTCCTATGGCTGAACACATTCTTCTCACCTGCCGTTTACGGCCCTCATGAATAGTAATACGGATTAATGTAAGGTCAGATTCAGTTTTTAGCAACTGTACCTTTGCGGGAGCCGTGAGTCCATCATCCAATTCAATCCCGGCCGCAAGTTTGCGGGCATCGGCAGGTGTTAAGCGGCCTTTTACCAGTACCTCATATTGCTTGTCTATTTTATAACGGGGATGAATCATTAAGTTAGTAAAATAACCATCATTAGACATTAATAGGAGGCCTTCCGATTCATAATCTAATCTTCCTACCGGATATATGCGCTGGTTAATTTGCGGTACCAAGTCCATGACTGTTGGCCGACCGCGAGAATCTCTCACACTGCATAAGTAGCCGGACGGTTTGTTAAGCAACAGATAAATCTTGGGTTCGCCTTTAATTATTTGGTTATTATATTCCACCTGGTCAAATTCGGGATCTATTCTGGTGCCCAGGGTGGTTACCACAACACCGTTAACCTTAACCTTGCCCTCGGTTATCAACCCTTCTGCCTGCCGCCGGGATGCTATTCCGGCGTGTGCCAGGTACTGTGAAAGTCTCATTTAGTTTTTCCCTTCTTAATTACTAATGGTATTATACTTCCATGAGTCCTTGGTATTATGCATGATTTCTCTACCGGCCGGTTTATTTCCTTCATACGTCTGCCGGCTTAAGATAAATATGATTTACTTAAAAGAGGGGGAAGGCTATAATGTTAGGATAAATATTCGACAAAGAGCTTAATTTTTGCCGACATAAAACCAGGCAGTTTTATTGGTAATTACCAGGCGGAAATGTTCGAGCAAGATTAAAAACGACTGGAGGTTGACTATGCCCAAAAAAGTAGTAGATAAAGATAAAATCAGAGAAGCCGTTACAACCATTCTGGAAGCTATCGGAGAGGACCCGAAACGCGAAGGTTTGGCCGACACCCCTGATAGAGTAGCTAAAATGTATGAGGAAATATTTTCGGGAATTAATGATAACCCTCAGGACTTATTACAGGTGTCCTTTACTGAATACCATGACGAACTGGTCATGGTTAAAGATATTCCACTCTACTCCATGTGTGAACATCATCTGCTGCCCTTTTATGGTAAAGCCCACGTAGCCTATATTCCCAAGGGCGGCAAGGTAGTCGGTATAAGCAAACTGGCCCGAGTGGCAGAAGCCTATGCCCGCAGGCCACAACTCCAGGAACGGCTTACCTCTCAGATAGCGGACTGCATTTTTAATACGCTAAATCCCTTCGGAGTAGCTGTGATTATTCAAGCCGAACACATGTGTATGACTATGCG
>JBMNOY010000018.1:0-34510 GCA_050943315.1 Syntrophomonadaceae bacterium | reverse complement strand
GGGAGTGAACTCCCCCTGTGAGGCAATATAAGTAACTGTCCCCGTATATTGTGTTTTATCTCCGCTGACCGTAAAGCGTACCTTTTGACCCATTTTTATCGCCGGCAAATCGTCGGTAGGGATGTAGACCTTAACCCATAGTTTGGTCAAATCGGCTACGGTAGCCAAAGAAGCCCCTGTTTGCACAAACTCCCCCGGTTCATAGTTTTTGCTGAGAACCGTGCCGCTGATAGGGGAAAGGATTTTTAAGTCCTGCAGCAGACTGTCGGTCGCCTGCAAAATAGCCTTATTACGCTGCACTTCAGCCTGGGCTTCGGCAAGCACCTGAGGACGGTTGCCAGCCTCCAGGAGACTTAGTCGGGCATCCGCTGCATCCAGCTGATTCCTTTTTACCTCTACGTTTTCCTTAGCCTTATCCAGTTCCTGTTGTGAAACCGCACCTTCCTTAAATAGTGCTTCCAAGCGATTATACTCAACCAGTGATTGCTCATAAGTTATTTTGGCCACATTTACATTAGCGGCAGCTTCCTTAATCTCCTGAACACGAGCCCCGGACAACAGATCACTCAGCCTGGTTTCTGCCGCCAGAACCGCCATTGCATCCCTTTCCCGCTGTGCCACCAGGTCATTACGGGTTAGTTCCGCCACTAACTGACCTTTACTTACTTTACCACCTTCCTGTATGAAAAGGTTGGCCAAGGTACCTGAAGTTTTGGCCGTCAAGTCAACCGTTGTGGCCTCTATGGTACCGGTGGCCTGGATCAGGTCTACCTGCTGGGAATGATATTCTTTATAAACCAGATATGAACCGATGGCTGCCAGTGATAATAATACCAGTACCACAACTCCTTTTATTACACCTTTCAATATAAAACCTCCCCTTTCCCGGTTTTTTGGTAAACTATTGTCACTAGCGCAGTTTACCTATTGTCATTATAATACTGCTTAAACTCCCCGGCAATACGCCTTTTAGGGAGATTTACTGACCATAAAAACTTGCCGGGCCAACAGTAATAACATGATAAAATATAGGGATGAGGGCCGTTATGAAAGGAGTTAATATAATGAACTTTATTGATTTACGCAGTGATACGGTAACCATGCCCACTGATGCTATGCGCGAGGCAATGTTTAAAGCAAAAGTTGGTGATGATGTATACGGGGATGACCCTACCATGAATGAACTGGAGGAATATGCTGCTCAACTGTCCGGTAAAGAAGCGGCCATATTTGTACCCAGCGGGACCTTTGGCAATCAGCTGGCTTTATTTACTCACTGTCAGCGGGGCAATGAAGTAATCCTCGGTGACGATTGCCATATTGTACAGCATGAAGTAGGAGCAGCTTCGGTAATTGCCGGTGTTCAACTGCGTACCCTGGTTACTGCCCAGGGCATTATGAACCCTGATGAAATTGCCGCCAAAATTAGAGAAGAGGACTTGCATTACCCTTCTACCGGTCTAATCTGTCTGGAAAATGCCTATTCCAATGGCAGGGTAATCCCACTTGAAAATATGGCTAAAATTTACCATATCGCACACGAACACGGTATTCCCGTGCATATGGACGGAGCCCGGCTTTTTAATGTAGCCAGCTACCTTAACACAGATGCCGTGCAGCTAACCCGCTATTGCGACTCGGTTATGTTTTGCCTGTCTAAAGGTTTATGTGCCCCGGTGGGGTCAATGCTGGCCAGCAGTAAAGAATTTATCGCCCAGGCCCGCAAGAAAAGAAAGCTCATGGGGGGAGGCATGAGACAAGCCGGCATCCTGGCTGCCGCCGGGTTAGTGGCCTTACGGGAAATGCGCGCCAGACTGGCGGTTGACCATGAAAATGCCATCTTTCTGGGAGAAGAACTAAGCAAGCTGCCCGGTATAAAAGTAAAAACGGAAGATATTCATATTAACATGGTATTCTTTGATATGTCGGCAACCGGCCTAAATGACGAACAGGTGGTAAGACAGTTCCTGCACCGAGGAATAAAAATAAATTCCTCCGAAGCTGGTATGATGAGATTTGTCACCCATTATGGGATATCCCGGGACGACATTAGGTATGTAGTGGAAACACTTCGCAATATTATTGCCGCTGCCGGTTAGGAATCTCCCTTAACCGGAAGGAATTATTAGGTTCTCATAGTCCAGGCAGGCAATCATTCTTGACGCCGATGACTTACTTGCATATTAATGAAATCGGTTCGGGAAAGATAAGGCATAAGCTAAAATCCTGGTTGGAGGAAATTATATGCCTTTTGTACCGCAAAGGGTGTTTTTTGAAGAAGACGCCCTCGACTATCCGCAGGGAAAAAGAATGTGGAAGCTGTTCAAGTCGAATCCCCGCATTATAATTCGAGTTCTAAAAAATAAGCAAAGGATCATCGGTATTCCGGGGTCCACTCCTCAGGAGGCTTACCGGGAAGGTAAAAGGACTTTGGTGGTGGGAATCAGAAAAACCCTGACTTTCCAAACCTGCAAACCATCTGCCCATTTTCAGTTGCCCCTGGTTACCGGATGTATGGGCCAATGTGAATACTGTTATCTTAATACCCAGTTTGGCAAAAAACCTTATATAAGGGTCTATGTAAATCTTAACGAAATACTGGAACAAACCCAGTTATATATCAACCAAAGGCAACCGGAAATAACTGTTTTCGAAGGTGCCGCAACATCTGATCCGGTTCCGGTCGAACCTTATACAGAATCTCTGGCTGATACAATAAAATTCTTTGCCCGTCAGGAGTATGGTATATTCAGGTTTGTTACCAAGTTTACGGATATAGATTCGCTTCTGGACATAAAACACGCGGGAAAAACAACCATACGGTTCAGTATAAATGCAGACAATGTAATCGAGAGCTACGAGCATTTTACTCCCCCACTAATGAAAAGGCTGCAAGCAGCCTACAAAGTCTCCCAGGCCGGTTATCCGCTGGGTTTTATAGTTGGACCGGTAATATTGTTTACCGGATGGGAAGAAAAATACCGCCAAATGTTTGAGAAGGTTAGGACATTCCTGGCCGCAAAAACAGATGAAATAACTTTGGAAATAATTTCGCACCGCTACACTACCAGGGCAAAAGCGACTATTAGTGAGGTATATCCTGACAGTACCCTGCCCATGGATGAAAGCCTCCGGCAATTTAAATTTGGGCAGTTTGGATATGGCAAATATATTTATCCCCAAGACCAGATGGGTGCTATCAACGATTTCTTTACCCGTGAGATTGAAACATTCCTCCCCGGTGCCAGGATTAGCTACATAGTTTAAAAAGGGGTCTTACAGACCCCTTTGCAGTGATTTTCTTATTCACT
The DNA here is from genome assembly GCA_050943315.1 of Syntrophomonadaceae bacterium. Classification (GTDB taxonomy): domain Bacteria; phylum Bacillota; class Syntrophomonadia; order Syntrophomonadales; family Syntrophomonadaceae; genus JBDKUD01. The sequence goes on along the minus strand of JBMNOY010000018.1, from coordinate 31,199 downwards.
TAAAGCCAATTCCAGCCAGCTATTAATGTCAGATGCTATCTCTGCTGATTTTGGTGCAATTTCGGTATCAATTCTCTGTTTAATGGCATCAAATCTAAAAGGTAATCCCTGCAGTAAATCTTTTAGGCTCTCAATTATAGAAACATCCATAGCATCTGAATAAACTACTGCATCGGTGATTTTACCTTCTTCAACACTAAGCCCCATATCTATCTCTCCCCAGATAAAGCGCTTTTTAAAGGTGACGTCAAATTCCGGTGTTTCACCATATCTCCATTCCCAGGAGGAGTAACGGTCATGTAAGCAGGCTATTTCTTCATTGGCAACCAGTTCGATAACAGAAAGGTCTCCTCCGTATAATTCTTTGAAGCTCTCCTTCATGTTGTCCATCATTGACTGAATGGTTATGCTCTCCTGCAGGGCGGCCAGATTAACCACCCGGGATTGCACCGAATTGGCCTCTATGGCTTTAGCAACCATTTTTTCTTTAGAAACCTGCAGATAACGGGACAATTTAGACATATCACTATTAATCAATAAGGTTCCGTGGTGATATACCGCCCTTTCCAGGAAGCAAAAGGCATTTCCGGAGAACTTTTTGCCATCTACGGTGATATCATTGCGCCCCGTAAATTCAGCCTCAATACCCGCTTTCTTAACCGCGTTCAAAATTACCTGCAACTGTTTCTCCAGATTATAGAGTTTTCTATCCATAATAAAGGTAAAGTTCAGGTTGCCCAGATCATGATAAACAGCTCCCCCACCTGAGAGCCGGCGGGCAATTTTGCCTCCTTCTTGTTCCAGAAGCTGACAACGGCATTCTTTCCAGGCATTCTGGTATTTACCGATTACAACCGTATGGTCATTCTGCCAAAGGTACAGGATAATTTCGTCCTCTGCTACATGGTTAAGCAGATACTCCTCAATAGCCAGGTTGTACCAGGGGTCAAAACTGTTAGAATAAGCTAATTTAGTTTTCATTAGTATCACTCCTGCTTCTTAGAAAAAGTAATATCTCGACTTACTTATTCTTATTATATCTATTAATTTATCATTGGCAAAAATATTTCATTTCTGGCAGGCAAGGAGTTACACGGGCAGGTAAAAAGAATGGAGTTTATATCAGTGGCGGTATTGCGGAATAAAAATAGGCAGGCGTAAAGTAAATGCCAGCGTATTGCTGTCCACAACCTTAAACTCTATATTGTCATACGTAGCAGTTAAACACTTAACTGAATCATCTATATTTCCAGGCCGGATCAGGGTCTGGTTCGTAGCCTTACGGACACGTACATTCAATTCGAGATAGTCAGCCTCTTTAGCTACTTCACTATTAATAGTAATGCAGATATTAGTATCCAACCAGTTAATAACCAGGTTCATCAGGTTATTTATAACGGTATTTATTTGTTCTTCCGCAACCGTAACCATCAGGTCATCAAAGATATCGTTTATCATCATGAGCTTAAAACAACTGACCCGGTCATGAATAGAAGAAAAAAACTTTCGATAGATGACTTCCAAATTGTTTGATGGATTAGCATAGGTAATTGACGAGCAACTACTTACAATTCGTTGAATCTGTTCTAATTCTTTAGATATTATTTCTATGTATTCTTGATGAGCTTCACTATTTTCTATAAGCTGGCAGAATCCCCTAGCACTTGTTAGGGGATTACGTATTTCCACCAGTGAGCCAATAGCTAATTGTCCTGCCACAGCTAATTTCTCCGCTTTCAGAATAGTCTGTTCAAGTTGTGAATTAACAGTTTCATCCTGAATAACAACCAAAACCTGAGACAATGAATCGTTAAAAAGATCAGTTCTTACCTTCCAAACCCAGAAGTCATCAACTGTGCTGTATTTGACTATCTTTTCAATCGGTTCTAATTTCTCAAAGGTTCTTTCTGCCAGTTGTTTAATCGCTTCCAGCAAAAAATCATTGGTGTTTTGGGTGCAAGTGACAGCGACACTATTCATATAACTAATTTGTTGGGATTCATCAAATACTATAATTCCTAAGGGAATCTTGTCTAAGATTAAGCTACTTTGCATATACCCGTCCCCCTTAATCATTTATACAAACATTCCTCTAAGGTGGAATATGATACTTTTAAACGATAGATCGATTTCTCTCCCTGGCCGCTTTTTTCTACTATACCAACTAAAACCAATTCCTCCATTGCCTCGGCTATGAGGCGATGATCCATAAACAATCGTGAGGAAAAACCTTTTAAGGTATCACGTGTGTGTGGATTGGCCAGGAAAAATGATAATATCTCAATTTTTGTCACCGCATTACTCAGACTTTGGTTGTTAAAGCTTTCGGGAATCAATTTATTCTCCTCTTTCTTGACTTCTAGATTTTATTTATAGTTTTATAGATTTTTAGGCAGCAGTATAAATTCGCAATAATCGTCTCCAAAGGCTTCACAGGACAGTTCTTCGCAAATAATTTCCTCTCCCCAAGCCTTGGTGAAATATGCGGCTAGGCGGCCTTTACCAGAAGCGCACGACATTTTGGGGGTACTGAAAAGATGGTTTTCTTTAAATATTTCGGCCATATAAGAACCATATCCGCGTACAATCGCCTGTTTATTCTTATCATCATAACTGACTATTTCATAGCGTATATTTCCTAACCTTTCTATGGTTCTGAGCAGATGTTCTACAATTTGTCTTGCATCCTGATAGTAGACCGCAATTCTATCATACTCAACCAGACTAGAGTAGTAAGTTGATTCATAAAGCACACGTTCTAAAAGATGTGGCGCATATTCATATATGGTTTTCATTAATATCCCGTAGGCATTGGTTGTTAAGACAATAGCCCGTTCCCCGGCAATGGATATATTATCACCATCTTTAGTCAGAATTTCACTCATAACTTCGCCGGGATAAATGGTGCCCAGGCAACGTTCTGTGTCTGAAAATTCTTCCGTCTTCAGCTGATACTGGCGGCCAGTGCAGTTAGCTACTACCCACCGTAATCCCAATATTCGCGGACAAACATGAGCAATATTTTCCCTGTTAGCGGTGGTGCAATATTCAAAATACGAACAATTGTGTTTACTAACCTTAACCGTTACAAAGTCTCCCCCATTGCTTAATTCATAATCGTTCTTATCCAGGTAACCTTCCTTCTCCATGAGCTCAATCCAGGCCCGGCATAAATCTATCGCTTTGTCTGATGCTGGATTAAAGCTATCTTTGTATTCATTAAACATTCTTCCAACGTAAAAATCACAAACCATTTCCAGATAATTTTTTCCCCCCATGGGTACTTTATCTGCCAGTTGCCCTACTCCCAAAAACATATTATTTAATATTTTAAACGAAAAATTGTCTCTACCCATTGTTTCTCTCCTACTCTCCTAACCGACTAAATTCTGCATTATTATCAGGCCAATATTGGGATTAATGGTATAGAAAAGCTGTGATGAGTCAAACTTACCGCTTTTCATTTTTCCCATGTGCAAAGCCCGCATGGGTCTTTCTGGGGACCCGGTATAGTACATATTTATAATCACATCGTACAGGTGTGCGGCCAACTTAAACATTGATTCTTCCATAACTTCATCGACCATTAAATCCATAGCAATGATGCCGGCTTTCTTTAACAGCTTCAGGCGATAACGGTGAAACTCCATTATTTCCTGATTATCCCGCCCCATAAAAAGGGTAGACAAACTATCCACAACAATCCTGGTGGGATGTTTATTATTCATGCCTTCGATGACCTGCTTTTCCAATGCGAGGTATTTTTCCAGACCGTCTTCACTGGAGAAATAATTCTTGCCCGTTGGCTCCAGACTATAGGCGTCAACAAAAACCAGACGCCCGGTTCTCTCATAAGGCAAGGGGTGAACCCCATATTGTTTCAGATATTCTCTCATCTCCAGGGGAGACTCGTCACAACAAATATATATACAATTATCCCGGCAAGCCAATGTTTCTTTTACAAATTGCGAAGCCAGTACCGACTTGCCCACCCCACTTTTGCCTTTAATCATAATTTGCGACCCATAAGTAAGGCCGGGAGCTATTAAATGGTCTATTCCATGTATTCCAAAGAATCCCGTTTTACTCATGTTCTTATTCATGTTATATCCCCCCAAATCTTTGAAATACCGACATTCCATCACTGCCAATTTCCGCCAGGTGTTTCCCGGCAATGTAACTTTGTCCTTTCATTTTGTTTACTTCCAGGAACCGGTAGCGTTTGCCATTGCGCATTGAGTACGACAGGTAGATTTCTCCCTGCACTAATGGCTGAATTATTCCTTTAAGCGGGAAACTAACCCCGGCCTGTTCTTCGTTTAGTATTAGAAGCGTTGTACACCCCATGGCATTAAGGTGAATTATCAAATTTCTTACTGTAGTTTTGAGGGAAAGATAATTATCACTGAATTCTGCTAAAGTATTTATAAAATCTATTACTACACGTTGTATAGAATCAGTTTTAACCCGGCTTATTACGTCCGCGATAACCTCTTCAATACTCATGGTAGATGATATGCGATCCATTATGATCAGCTGATCATAAGTAGCAATGCCATTGGTGGTATTGAACGAACGAAAATACTGGGTAATGAAATCGGCACTTTCCTCAGTAGCTAACAAGAACCCTTTCTCACCCTGTTTTAACCCCTCCAACAGATAATGAATCCCCATTACCGTTTTCCCTGTACCCGAGGCTCCTTCGACCAGTATAGTAGTATTCTTTAAAAATCCGCCGCCCACAATGTTATCGAGTCCTTCAATACCAGTCTTGAGCCGGTCGGTCAATGAAAAACAAGTTTTATCGGGTAGTTTTTGTGTCTCTACAATACCGATGATTTCCAGGCCGTTTTTACCAAATTTAAATGGATACTTCCCGGACACAAAGTCTTGCCCGCGTGATTTCAGCACTTCAATTAGGCGCTTACGGGTGCGAAATGATTCTTCGAAATACAGCCGTATTACAGTATCAACCAAGAATTCTTCAAAGGTAGCCTTATTACTACTATAGTCGGCAACTTCTTTAATAAGTAAAGAGGTTAGCCCCATTCTTTTCAAACCGCTGCACAGGCTATATACGGACCTGCGTAAATTCCCAGCACTATCAATTTCCATATTAAATTGGGTTACACTATCCAAGAGCAGTCTTTTAGCTCCTATTTCCTTCACTGTATCCCGCAGAAAACTCATTGTATTATCCAAAACAACCTCGGGAGAAGTACATATGATCCGCAGCATATTTTGTTCTTCAAGTTTGCGGAGATCCCATCCATAGTTAGAGGCGTCGTGGTAGAGCTGTTCGGGTAATTCTTCGAAGGTAATTACCACTCCCGGCTCATTTTGTTCAACGATACCCTTGTATATAAATTCCATGCCGAATGTTGTTTTGCCAGCCCCGGGAACTCCTTCGACCAGAATAATACTATTCTCGATAACCCCCCCATATAACAAAGCATCAAAACCATCAATTCCCGATTTTAGTAGCATTTTGTTATCCCCTCTATCCGTCGACTTACTATACTCACCAAAAAGCACATTTTTCCATTTAGTCAAACAAATAATTAACATTCAACCTAAAGTAAATAAATTCCTTTAAAAAATTAACAGTAATATCATACAAATTCTCCCCATTTTCTACACGTTCTCGCTACTGGATTAACACTGCCATAATCAGAAAAGTAAAAAGCCACGGACTTCCCGTGGCCAGATCATTGCCGACAGTCTGAGATTTGTAAGAAGAATAAAAATTTTTTAAAATGCAGCCTTAACTGCTACGGAGTTACACACTGGTATCTTGACGACTTTACTCCTCGCACATAATAATTCTGCACAAGCTGTCTAAGATATGTAGAACTGCTCAGTAACCTGAGCAGTTCGCAAAAATTAATCCTCACAGCCACACATTGCCAATATGGTCATCCACGTTCTGGCATGGCCAAATTCATCACCGGCAATACCTGCAATTATTGCTTTCAAAGCGAGATTGTCTACCATGTTGGCCATTTGGCTGTACATGGCGGCTGCACCAAGCTCATCCGCAATAGCATCTTTGACCATGCAAATGAAGTTGTCGTCATTACACACCATCATACAGGTTTTGCGGTCGCGGCGATCGCGGTCATCACAGTGATCATCGTGATCAAAAAAATCATGGCGGTCGTGACGGTCATGGCGATCACGATCATGCCGATCGCGGTCATGCCGATCACGGTCATGCCGATCACGATCATGCCGATCACGGTCATGCCGATCACGATCAAACCGATCATTGCAATCGTCGCACGGAGAGTAATTACCATACATGTTGCTCATTAAATCACTCCATTAATTCGGTTACCTACACTATATGGAATTTGTGGATTATTGTTCCAATTTACATAAAAGTAACCATTAAATGGCAGAAAGCGTATTATGGTGTAGGTAATAGTAAAGGAGAGGTAAAAGTGCAATCAAAAGAGTTCGGGGCGCTTTTAGCGGAAGCGATTGGACACAAACGTAAGTTAGTTTCTGCATATGAGAAATATGTTCATTGTGCTGATGATAATCAGCAGCTGCGGCAAGTATTTGAAACCATGCTGGAAAAAGAACAAGGCCATCTTGAAGTACTGCAACGTATTGAAGATAATACACGTGGCAGTGCTGATAAACCGACCTGGGCACCTTCCGGTTGGCCACCTGACCGCCATTCGGGCAGGCAGTTTAACAACAGCCTTAATACCTTGCTGAAAGCCGGTGCAGGTGCCTTCCCAGACAGACGGGAAAGACTCGGCAGAGGTACCTACCCGGGCAAACAGAGAGAAGCCGAAATAAGGAGATCCCCTCACAACCGGTGGGAGGCCACCCCATCTGAGGACCCTGATCCGCCTCGTAAAATAAAACTACGCTATGCCAACAGGGTTGCCGTTAATATTAGAAATAAGCATTACGAATAGTGGACATCCGGGCAGTAGTGGTAGCTGCTGCCGCTCTATGGTTATGCTACCACTACAGATATTCCAATCCCTCATCATAAACATGCAAGTGCTGTTTCCGACATTACTTTCACAAGGAGTGAGTCATTAAGCAAAAACACGGGTAGCCTAACCTAGCTCTAAACTGGTAGACATTAGACCTTACCTTTAATAGAATTAATATTAAAGTCGAATCAAGGAGCAGTATTATGAATAATTTAAGTGCATCTACCCGAAGTTTGCAATTATCACCCTTTATCGTCATGGAGGTATTGGAAAAAGCTCAGACCATGATGGCCCAGGGTGAAGATGTTATCCATCTCGAGGTAGGAGAACCTGATTTCACTACCCCCGAACCAGTAAAAGAAGCCGCCTTGCGAGCTCTTCAACAGGGCGATACCCACTATACCCACAGCCTTGGTAAAATTACCCTGCGCGAAGAGATTGCACACTACTATTGGAAAAAATATAATGTTGAGATTTCTCCTGACCAGGTTATTATAACTTCAGGCACTTCACCGGGTATGCTTTTAGTCTTTTCGGCCCTACTGGAAAAAGGGGAGGAAGTTGTTCTGCCTGATCCCTATTATGCCTGTTACCCCAATTTTATACACTATGTGGATGGACAACCAGTATTCGTACCGGTAGACGAGGAAGACGGATTTAAATATCGTCCTGAGGTTATAAAAAAATACCTCAGCCCACTGACCCGTGCCGTTATGGTTAACTCCCCCGGCAATCCTACCGGTGGTGTATTCAGTGCCGATGATCTTAGATCCATGGCCGATCTTGATCAGATGATAATCTCCGATGAGATATATAATGGTCTGATTTATGAAGGCGAAGAACACAGTATCCTGGAATTTACCGACCGGGCTTTCGTTATCAATGGCTTTTCGAAACTATACGCAATGACCGGCTGGCGGCTGGGATATGTTATCGCTCCTCGGGAATATATTCGGGTTATGCAGATTATGCAGCAGAACTTCTTCATCTGTGCATCTTCCTTTGTACAGGAAGGCGGTATTGCAGCTCTGCGTGACTGTGAAAAAGAAGTACAGGAAATGGTGAGTATATATAATGAAAGACGCCAGTATTTACTAAAGCGTCTTAAACAAATGGGCATTGCTACCCGCCACGATCCCATAGGAGCTTTCTATGCCCTGGCCAATGTTAAGGAGTACACTTCCGACTCATATCGCTTTGCCTTCGATATTCTCGAACAGGCCAAAGTGGCGGTTACCCCCGGCATTGATTTTGGGGCTAACTGTGAAGGATATATTAGATTTTCCTATGCTAATTCACTAACCAATATTAAAGAGGGCCTGGATCGTTTGGAAAATTACCTGGCGAGTAGGAAATAAATATTTACCAGCATAGAAGGGAGCATTATTCGTTTATTAGACATAAATGAATGCTCCCTATGTTATTAGACAGGTTAGTATTAAAACAGCGAAGGCTGCAGCAGAGCCGGCTGATATGATTTGTCCCCGGATAACAAATCTGCGGATGGTTTTTCAACTACATAATCTTGGTTAAGATTTCCTGGGATTACCGGGCTTTTTGCTATTGGTACAGGGTACGGGGTACACCGGCTACCGGCAACCGCTTCACTGTGCCACCGGGAAAGATTTTTCAGCGCCTGAAGCTGCTCATGATGACCAGCCCGGGCCCGGCGCAAAGCCCTTTTTAGAATGGTGTAGCTGTTCTCGATATCGGTTTCATTAACCGGAAACGGGAAGCCGTCTTTGCCGCCATGGGCAAATGAATAACGAACCGGATCATCATAACTGGCCTTAACTCCAAAGGCAACCTCCGCCACCAGACATAAGGCTCTTAAAGTGCTGGGACCAACACCTTTTATCCTCAGCAATTGTTCAAAATCTTTCGGATGCTCTTCATAAGCAGCATAGAGAGATTTATTTAAATAAGCAGTCCGGGGTATGGCGTGACCACGAGGAAGATTAAGATTCGAGCAGGTACTCTGAATTTTTTCTATCTCCCCCACTATCTTTTGCGGCGGCATTTGCAGCAGTTCACAACTGACCTGCCGCACGGCAGTATTATCCTTGGAAACAAGGTTTAAAGCTGATTCGCGGCGATCACAACAAATTGCTGCCTGCGGCTCCACCGTGAAATTATTCATGCTCGAGCTTAACCAATGATAACGGCGCGCCTGACGGACATTTTCATTCATGCCCTGCTGTATTACGGCCCACTTTCCCGAATCAGTAAAGATGAAACAGTGGTGATAAATCTGATAACCATCCTGCACGGCGGCACTGTCTACCTTGGCCGACATCTTACTGGCATAAATCATTTCTTCAGGGTTTATGGACAGGGAATATTTATCAGCCAGGTGCTCGATTTCCTGAGGTGTATTACGGGCCACCCGGCCTTTGCCGCCGGCTATAAAAAGCCCTGCCTCTGGTCCTAGGTGGGTCAAACCTTCTTTAAGGGCACCGCATACTGTGGTGGTTACCCCGGAGGAATGCCAGTCGAAACCAACTACACAGCCTAACGCCTGAAACCAATAGGGATTACTAAGCCGATCTAGTACGGTTTCAACCCCGGCATCCTCAATTATTACTTCAATAATCGCGGCACTGAGTGCCTTCATATGGACAAAAAGCCAGGCGGGACATTTTCCTCCATGCAAAGGCAGATCAGCAGAACCAGTACGCATTCTACCACTCTTTCAACAAAATTCGGTTAAACTGTTTAAGCAGAGTTACTGGATAGATCAGAAAAATTCTTAATTATAAAATTAGTATAACACAAGACCAGTGATAAGAACAGATGTTCTTGCCTTGTACCTTGTCCCATATAAAGTGTTATTGTATTCCAATAGTAGACGTTTCTAGCCTCTTAGCAGTACTAATATCTATCCTCTACATCACTCCGAAAAGCCCAACGCACAAGCAGCTGTCCACCCCTAAGCAGGTACCAGCCAAAAGCGAAAGATAATATTGTAGAAAGCAGACGGGTGTATATGAATTGTCTCTGAACATCAGTATCCCATACTGGGCCCATACTTTTTATGTAGATAAGAAATGGTGGGACAATGGCCTGCCGATATTCAATCATGTATACATAGATATAAAGCCCTCGTGATTTTGTAAGTCGTGAAAAGGATTTTGATTCTTTTATTATGGCCTGATAGGGTTATAACATTTTAGTTGCAATTAAGCCGTCAATGTTGATGTTAGGAACCTTGCTCTCAGCAACTTGATATCCATTTTTCGCACAGAAATGCATTAACCTTTTCCTATGTGTCTCTAAATCTAGCGGCGATAACCAAGCGGATATTTTATTAACACCTTTACTCTTGGCTATTTCATCTAAGTAAATTAGTAACTGTGAGCCGATTCCTTGATTTCTTGGTTTATGGTTAATATTTTTGATTAAAATACTTTGACCTGCCGGTTCTATATCATAACTTAAAGTTCCGCTAAATCCCCGGGCAGTAAGTACATGAATATTACCAGAGTACACTTGTTCATTTTCTGAATAGATGCAATGAATCAAATAGACTGGTACCCCGTGTTTAGTCATGACTAGCTTTTCTGCCTCATAATAATCATTTGGTTCACTTTTGTATACCTCTAATTGTTTCTCTAACTGTTCCATTCTCTTTTTATATAGGAAACCCATAATAACCCCTCTAACTGGAATAAAATAAGCACGGATTTTATTATAATTTTTTTTAGCAAAATAAAAAAGCTCCGATAATCGAAGCCCTTCATAGTCTTTCATTCAATTCCTGTTGTCTACTGGTGTATTTAGATTTGGACTATTATATTTTAAGAAAATAGCAGGGATTTATACAAAGATGATGGAATAATGTCTTATTATAAGTAATATATTCCAAAACCATTTGCGACCTGAGAGCATTGTCACCTTTGATATTCTGCAAAGTTAGCTCCCAGGCTGCTCGAATCATAAGAGCATTCAGATTATTCAGTTTTACCCAGAAATCCGAAATGAGTGTGATTTATGTATAAACGTATTATAAAACTGATCATGTCTTTATTATTATTCAATTTACTGATCGTTGTTTGCACTTCATCGGCAACAGCTGACTCAGGTCTCATTACCGGCAGCATAGTAAACGTGCGTTCCGGCCCCGATGTAAATTTTTCTGTAGTTAGCTGCGTTAGTAAAGATACCCGGGTTGAAATTCTGGAGAAAAGTAACAATTGGATTAAAATTAAATCCGACAATATAACCGGCTGGGTTTACGAATCATTGATTAACATTGATAAAACAGATATCCGGCTGCAAGTTGTAGAAAATGCAGTTAATTTAAGATCCGGCCCGGGAACAACCTATTCACAGGTCGGGCAGGCAGTCCAAGGTGATATTTTGGTATTAGAGGATGTAGTAGGTGAATGGTATAAGGTTAAAACGTCAAACAGTACCATTGCTTTTGTAAGATCTGACCTGGTTAGCAGAGCCAGCTCACAGCAACCTGTTCCCGCTGCTGGGAACAACATAGCGGATTCATCCGCTTCAACTGGTGAGAATCAGGACATTACCGTATTTTTAGATAATAAGAGTTTAACCTTTGATGTGGTGCCGGTGATTGAAAACAACCGTGTTCTGGTTCCTCTGCGGGCAATTTTTGAAGCTATGGGTGCAGTCGTCGAATGGCAGCAGGATAAAAACCGGGTGGTAGCTATTAAAGACACCACTACTGTAGTGCTTCCTCTTAATTCAACACTTCCTACTATTAATGGAAAGCAGCAAATTATTGATGTCCCAGCCAAAGTGGTTCAGCAAAGAATGTTGGCTCCGCTTCGTTTTGTCGGTGAAGCCTTCGGCGGCCAGGTTACCTGGGATCAAAGCAACCTGACTGTAAAAATCCAGAGTTCAGCTCAAGTAACCCCTCCTGTCGAGGTAGAATTACCGGTTTTACACTTATCAAGTACCTGCGAATCAACCGGGGTAAAAATCATGATGGAATCTGATGATACTTTGAAAAGCAAAATAGCCGGCAGCGGTGGTACTATAAGTTTTGAATTTTCCAATGTCAAAATAGAAGGTACCACCAGTATTAAGCAAGTGGCGGGCATAACTGCCATAGCAGTTGCTCAGGGCAATAATGTGGTAGTAAATATTAATATTCCCGCTGGTCTGGAATACGCAGCTTCGACCGAAAACAACGGTTTAAGGCAGATAGTTGCCATACCCAATGCCATTACTAATGTTACCCGCAATACTTTTGGCAGCGAGGGAGAGAGAATTAAGATAGACACCATATCCTCATTTAAATATACTGTCGACCAGGACGATGACCGTATGGTTATTGAGTTAACAGGCGTCCTGCCCGGCAAAGCCAATACCAACTATGATTTTGATAGCAATCTGATTAGTAATTTAACCTTTACCAGCAAGGAGGACCAACCCGATACTACCGTATTAACTATAGACACTACCAAACCGGTTAAATTTGCGGCCGGAGTTAACAGTGAGGGTACAGCTTTATACATACTCTTTGTTGACAAGGTCACCCTGCAATCAAGTGAACGCCTGGTGGTACTTGACCCCGGCCACGGCGGTAAGGATCCCGGATCTTGCGGCTATGCTATCGAAAAGGACGTCAATCTTGCTATAGCATTAAAAGCCGGCGAGGTTCTTTCCCGGAATGGTATAAAAGTGATGTATACACGTAACGATGATACCTACTTGGAAGTAAATGAAATACCCGATATTGCCAACCTGTACAATGCCGCTGTCTTTGTTTCCATACACAACAACTCCAGTGTTAATCCCAGTGCAACAGGTACAGAAACTTATTACTATGCACCCCTGGAAAAACCGGAATTATTCATTCAAAAAGATGAACGCTTCCGACTGGCTTCAAAAATACAAGAACAAGTGGTTGATGCCATTAACCTACCGGACCGGGACGTTAAAACTGGCAGTGAGGCTAATTTTGCGGTACTGCGCAACTCTCTTATGCCCTCGGCATTGGTAGAGGCAGCATTTGTAAGTAATCCCATCGAAGGCACTTTATTAACCCAGGAAGATTTTCAAAATAAAATAGCTGAAGCTATAGCTCAGGCGATTATTGAATATATTCAGAATTCTTAGCATATTCTCTGCATGTTTATAATACTTTAGGTATGAAACGACCTTGAACGATAATTGAGCAGCGTCTCCTTACAATATCCTATATTGTGCACTCGGTGTATGTCGTGAAGATTTGATTACGGGTATCAAGAATTGAAAAGCGGTTACTGAGCACTAACCGGCAGGAATTGGAATTAAGGAACTGAATAATGTTAAGCAGTACATAAAATCTGGAGGTGCCTATGAATAAGATACTGATAAGCATTATGATCATTATGATGCTATTATCAGGCTGTAAACCTTATTTATCTCCCCAGGGGGATAGTAGCCAGGAGGTTTCGCCGACTGAGACTTCAGATCCAATTGATTACATAAAGTGTCTCACGCTTACGGAGGTTAACTCGGCATTATCTCATGAGGGGCTAAAGCTTATTGCTAATCGTAGGGAAAGTCCTTCTTTTTATCAGATAGATGATACTATGCCGGCAATTTTTAACGTTAAGGACACTAATCAGATGCTCCTGATTTATGTCTTTAAAACTATCGGCCAGTTAAAACAGGTCTACCCTTATGGGGGATTAACTTTTATACCCGGGGCAGACATTCTTCCCCAGATAGTAAATTATCCGAAGGTTATGTATGCTTTCCGTAATGTCTTGATGATTGACATTGTAAAGACAAATGCACCGCAAGAAGTTACATCAAGAGATGAGCAGGTTCTTAAAGCCCTGAAGAACGTAGCGTTTCTTCTGAATGATACCCAGAGGGTTGCTTTTGCTAACAAGGGAACTCACTGGGATGCCCACCTGGTAGTTGATTTCTATGAACATTGGTATAAGGACGATAACGATACTACCCAATTCGACCATGATTCTACCGGTAAATGGACAGTAAAATACATAGGCCCCAACCCCGAATCGATTCATAATATCAAGGTGGAATATAACGCGTGGGGCAATAGTGGACGTTTTACTGACAGCGGCGATGTCCTGGTGAAAACTGGTACTAATTATTATCTGCGCATCCCCGATTCGAACGGTACACCTGACAAAGAGAGTGTTCCTACAATCAGCTTCGAATGGAACGGTCAGAAGGAATCATTAGATTTAAAGATGATAGAGTAATATAACCCGCCCGATGTTGCTTTAAACAGACGAATATTATGACTAAGGCGTAATCTTAAATGAATTTCTCAGTTTGCTAATGTTTATGCTGAGACATTATATTTTCCTGTCATTTCTTCAATTTCAATGACTATAACTGCAGTAACCTCTGCCTTCTGGCGATCTACACCGGAACTTAAAGTTCCCTGGGCATATTTGCGGCCCAAAATGGTAAGTGCAGTTATTTTTTCGTCAAGATCGGACAGGAGCCTGGCTTTGCCCCGGGCGATAACACTGCGATAGCGCAGGGAATAATCACAAAGATCATTATGATTTTGTATAAGTTCGTTTAAAGTGGCGACGGTGAAACAGACCTCCGGGTTATTTCTCAGGTATTCTATTTTTAAACCCTTCAGTGCTGCATGGAGATATATTTTATTGTCTTTATAAGCAAAAGACATGGGAACCACATAGGGTTTTCCCTGGTTAGACATTCCCAGAAATCCGAAGTCCGTTTCTTCCAATACTTTTTCTATTTCTGCTTTATCCTTCATCCACTTCTTGGGCATTTATTCAGTACCCCTTTCCAAAAATTGCTTTTCCCCAATAACCAGGCCGGATGTCATAACTATTACAGTAATCATCCGTGGCTAAAAAGTAAATAGTTTTAGCCTTGTCTTTATTGACATCAGGGAAGTTTTAATATATGGTGAAATTATCTTAAAGAAAGCTATAGGTGCGTATTTGATGAGGAAATAACTCTTTTCAGGAATAAACATTATTTGACTGGCTATCTAACCGTGGTGATAGCTTAGTTCGTAGTGTTTTGAAAAGGTTATTCCCCATATAACAGTGCATCTATTTTACCCGTTAGGGCTTAAATCGTATATGCGTGTTCGGGAATAACCTTCTCTCTAGAACCAGAGGAGGTTTTTTTATTGTTACTGCTGGAAGCTGATAAGATTAAAAAGAGTTATGGCGAACGCCTTATCCTGGCCGTTGATCACCTGGAAATTCATTCTCAGGACCGGGTTGGTCTAATTGGCCTTAACGGCTCGGGCAAAACCACACTTATGAATATTTTGGCCGGGTACCTGGAACCTGATGAAGGATCTTGCCGAAGGTATTGCGACTTTTCTTATATTCACCAGTTTACTGCCGACAATAGTGAAGTAGAGCTTGAGCATTACCTGAGCGGGGGCGAAAAATCCAGAGCTATCTTGTTGGCAGCGTTTGATTCTGCCCGACCGCTGTGTTTTGCTGATGAACCAACCAATCATCTTGATATGGATGGCATTAGGTTATTCGAGAAGCAAATACTTGCGTATCAAGGCGCACTGCT
The DNA here is from genome assembly GCA_050943315.1 of Syntrophomonadaceae bacterium. Classification (GTDB taxonomy): domain Bacteria; phylum Bacillota; class Syntrophomonadia; order Syntrophomonadales; family Syntrophomonadaceae; genus JBDKUD01. Next base: position 15,729 of record JBMNOY010000018.1, on the reverse strand, counting down.
AATCATATCCCACGACCGGGAACTATTGGATAAGGTATGTAACCGGATCATCGAAATCGAAAACGCGGTGGTAATAAATTATAAAGGCAATTACCAGTCTTACCTGCTTAGCAAGAAACAACAACGTGATTGGGCCGAGTTTGAATACCAAAAATATGAGCAGGAAAAATCCAGACTGGAAAAGTCATTAAGAGAACTACAGCGAAAGGCCGCTTCCGTTCGCAAGACACCCCGCAGGATGGGCAATTCCGAAGCTCGGCTGCACAAACGCGAGTCAGGTGAGATCCAGAAGAAATTAGCCCGGTCAGCCAAAGCACTGCAGTCGAGACTGGACCAATTGAAGCCCTGTGAACATCCCTATCGGGAACAAAAAGTTAAATTTTACTTTAATCCTCTGCAACAGCCGGTTGCTAAAGTTTTGGTGAGGTGTGACAATCTCAGCTTAACTCTTGGCACCTCGGAATTGTTGAAATCAAGCAGTTTTATGCTTCCCAAAGGCTCCCGAACGGCTCTGCTGGGTGCCAACGGCACCGGAAAAACCAGCCTGCTGCGATTACTGGCCGCAGGAGACCCCCACTTTAAAATCGCCCCGGGTACACGCCTGGGTTATCTGACCCAGGAACTCGCCGATCTGGACCTATCGTTAACAGTTCTGGAAACAGTGATGGAAAACAGTATTCAGCCCGAAAGTACTGCCCGTACCTTATTGGCCCGGCTGCTGCTGAGAGCAGCCGATATTAATAAAAAAGCAGCGGTACTAAGCGGAGGCGAGCGGGTCAAACTGGTTATGGCCCGGCTCCTGCTGTCAAATGCCAACCTGCTCCTTTTAGATGAACCTAATAATTACCTTGACGCAAATTCTACCGAAGCCCTGCAGGAACTCATAGCCGACTATCCGGGTACAATATTATTTGTATCCCACGACCGTCAGCTTATCAGAAAAGCGGCCAACCGGGTAATTGCCATTGAAGGTCAAAAGCTCCATACTTTTGAAGGTGGCTATGGACAATATGAAGAATGGTTAGACAAAGGCAAAGTCATATTTGACCAGGAGCAACAAGAATCCAAGCGGCTTCTGCTAAAAATGCGCTGTGCGGAAATAGCCGCTCGATTAGCTAATCCGCGCAAATCTGATGATTTACAAGTGCTCGAACAGGAATACTTTGAACTGATGAAACAGCTAAGAGAATAGCAGGAGCAAAGGTGTGGGATATTACTTTTTGAGGTTTGACATTGACGCTGCGTAAAGGTGTATGCTGGTTATATCAGGAGGTGAACAGATGGAATTTACAGTGCAGAAATTGAGTCAAATGGCAGGTATCAGCACCAGAACTCTAAGATATTATGATGAAATAGGGCTTTTAAAACCGGCAAGAATCAACACATCCGGATATCGAATATATGGTCAAAAAGAAATTGACAGGCTGCAGCAGATACTTTTCTATAGAGAGCTTGGGGTGAATCTGGAAAAAATTAAAGAAATAGTAACCGCATCTTCTTTTGATGCAATTAAAGCACTTCAGGAACATCGTGAAAAACTTCTGGTAAAAAGTGAGCAATTGGATTTATTAATTTCCAATGTTGATAAAACCATTGCGGCAGCGGAAGGGAGGATAGTCATGAGCAATAAAGAGAAATTTGAGGGTTTTAAGCAAAAGTTAATCGATGATAATGAAAAGAAATATGGTAAAGAAATACGCGAAAAATACGGGGATAGCACCGTTAACAGGTCCAATGAAAGAGTAAAGAACATGACCCCGGAAGATTATGCGTACATTTCCAGACTCGGTGATGAGGTAATGGAAACGCTGCAGGCAGCTTTTCTAACCGGCGACCCTGCCGGTGAGTTAGCGCAAAAAGCAGCAGATTTACACCGCCAATGGTTAAGCTTTTATTGGAACGATTACACCAAAGAAGCCCATGCCGGTATTGCGCAGATGTATGTAGAGGACGAAAGGTTTACCGCTTACTATGATAAAGAGCATCCCGGAACAGCCGAGTTTTTAAGGGATGCGATCCTCATCTATACGGGACTGAAATAATAAATCTCTGCATGACGGCAGGACGGTTATTAAACCTCCTGCCGTCTGCTCGCATTGATTATGATCCACATCAAGATCTAAGTGACAATACACGGCCCAGCAGGGGTGTGTGAAGGCTGATAGCACCTTCCGGGCATAGTTCCTGGCAACAGTAGCAGCGGATACAACGGTTATAATCATATACGGGCGGTTTGGTTTTATCGCCTTTGCGCCAGTTGACTACTGCCGGTTTTACCGGACACATCTGTATGCAGATTCCGCATTTGACACACTTATTTTCATTTATCTGCGGACGGGATACAATTCGGTTACGGGCCCAGGTGCTCTTCATGTTCATAGCTCTTGACCTGCGGCTGGCAACAAAGTCATCTTTTACTAAATCTGTAAGAGGGTCGCCCACCAGATCAATAGCAGCCGGATTACAGGTGCCCAGGCCCATTTCCTGGCCTAACCTTAAGGTAGCGATGTCCTGGGGAGGCAGATTCACTAAACGGCAGACAGTCGCATCCAGAGCCACCGGGTCCGTGGAAATAATTAACACTCCCATTTTTCGCGGCTGCCCGCTGCGAGGTCCGTTTCCCTCCATAGCCATGATTCCGTCCATGATATATAACCGCGGGCGCAGCAAACGGTTCAAATCAACCAGCATCCGGGCGAAATCATCAAGCTCAGGCAGTTTTACATGGAACTCCCCTTTCAGAACCCCGGGTATGCAGCCAAATTGATTTTTAATAGCTCCGGTCAACCTGGTCAGGCCATGTGTTTTTAGCTTGGGAAGGCTTATTATACCGTCATTGGCTAAAACACCCCGGGCAATGGTAAATTTCTTATTTTGTATCCCTTCGGCAAAGGCCACCTCCTCACCGTGGCTGAAGTCGGCCATTTTAATTCCAAGCTCCTCAGCCACTGCCATGATGCCGGCCTTCTTGGCCGTGCGTTCCGGACTGCTGATAGCCGGGGAATCGCCATATGATAATACAGCTCCTGCCGCCTGAAAGATTTCTGCTACCGCTCTGAACACGGACGGATGAGTGGTTACACATTTTTCCGGGGTATCTGGTGCCAGCAGGTTAGGCTTAAGGAGAATTTTTTCTCCCGGTTGGACCAGGTTTGTGCATCCCCCGATTAGTTCAATACCTCTTTCTACCGCTTGCTTTACTTCTTTCGCATTATAATTATCACATTTGACAACCGCTACTCGAGCCCTTGCCGGCCCGCCGTTTTCTTTCACTGCATTTATCTCTCCTTTAGGAACAGCTCGGATATTTATGTTAATTTTATCCTATCCGTCTATAGAACTCCAATTGGGGAAAGCCACCTGTTATTCAGTCTCAATGGTCAGCCCCTCAACATGTCTTTTGGTCATTATTTTTCGTTTTTTACGGTTTTCTTTGGTTTCAAAAAGGATATCCATATCATAGTTTTCCGGATACAGATCTTCTCTATCTATAGCCAGGGTAAGACGGGTATGGTTTATAATATATTTTTTATCCCTAACCATTACTACCAGATTACCACGGCTATTTTCTTCTTCAAAAACGATTCCGGTGCATTGCATAGTGCTGATATATACCCGGTCTCCTTTTTTTAGATTTTTCTTGGCATATTGTTTTGCCCTTTCACGTTTTTCCTTTTCCCGGCACTGTTCTTCAGTTAATCGCAAAGCCTCTTTATGGGTATTAAGCTCCTCCTGGTTTACTAGACTGTCGGTTTGGTGGTCAGGTTCAATATCATAACGGCGTTTTTCCCCATAAGTAATTTCATGGGCCCTTTCAATGATACGCTGGTCCATCCCCAGTTTCAGGGCAATGAGTAAGGCATTACTTTCTCCCCAATCACCAATGTAAAGTTTATACAGAGGTCTTAAAGTTTGAATATCAAAAGCCATACAGCCGTTTTCAAAACCCGGGGTTCTTAACGCATATTCCTTAATTTCTCCAAAATGGGTAGTTGCTACTATACTGGCTCCTCTAGTAAATACCTCCTCCAGAACCGCAATAGCAAAACCGCGTCCTTCGGCAGGGTCAGTACCCGCCCCCAGTTCATCCATGATTACCAGGGTCTGGGGATCACAGCATTGGACAATGGTCAGAATGTTCTTTACATGCGCTGAGAAAGTACTCAGGGACTGCTCGATACTCTGCCCGTCCCCGATATCAGCCAGAATATCGACAAACACCGCGAATTGACTGCCTTCGCCAACCGGCACATGCAGACCGCACTGTACCATCATGGTAAGTAATCCAATGGTTTTTAAGGCTACCGTTTTTCCTCCGGTGTTAGGTCCGGTAATTATTAAGGCCCGGTAGTCTTCACCTAAGCGAAAATCAAGCGGAACCGCGGCCTGCCCCAGCAAGGGGTGGCGCCCCTGATTAATGACGATACGATTTGAAGTGTTTAAACTCACTGCTTTCATATTCATACTGCGACTGTACTTGGCCTTGGCGAATATATAGTCGTAGTGGGCCATAGCCTCAATATTTATTGACAGTTCCCGGTAATGTTCTGCTACCATAGCAGTGAGATAGCCTAATATCCGATAAACCTCATTAGTATCTTCCATTTGGAGAAGATTCAACTCTTCCTGAAGCTGGCCAATGGCCGCCGGCTCAACGAAAACCGTGGCCCCGGTGGAAGACATATCCAAGACCCGCCCGGGAAAACTTTTAACGTACTGGCGCCGTACCGGTACCACATAATGGCCATTGCGGACACTAATCAGAGAATCCTGCAGCATGCTTGCATAATTGCTGGAACGCATGATATCATTTAGTTTTTGTTTGATACGATCCTCCACTATCATGGTGCGCTTACGGATGCGCGATAATTCGTGGCTGGCCCGGTCGTCAACCTGCCCGTTGACAATGCAATGCGCAATCTCCTCCCGCAAATCAGACAATTCAAACATGGACCGGGCATAGGAGGCCACTCCAGGGGCTATAGTCTGCATGCTGCCCATGTATTTTCGCATTCTTTTAACTGCTTCCAGCAAGTTCTGACATGAAGCCAGCTCCTGTGGAGTAAAGGTAATTTCCTTGTCGGCTTTGGTTATTAAAGCCTCCAATCCTTCCATGGAAATAAGCGGAACACTGGAATTAACTTCAAGTATAGCCACCGCCTCAGTAGTTTCAGCCATCCAGGCGGTTATTTGATCAATATTATTTATAGGTCTGAGCTCATCCAACTTCTTCCGGGCTTTACCTGTTAGTGCATAGCTCTTAATCTCCTCAATTATCTTGTCAAATTCCAGCACATCAATTGTTTGCTTATTCATTGATTTCGCTCCTTTTACATAAAAATAGGGCTGTGCAAGAACACCGACGCGCTCCACAGCCCTAAAGCCAACCGATTGTTATTACCGGAAAAGAATAATAATACCGTGCATAAGCACGGCATTAGTCATGTACAATTTAGTTTTATATGCCGTCAGTGTTCATACCCCTTAATCCGCCCATAACAAAGCAACTGCCACCAAGCAGCACACCTGAATTACGAATTAAGGTTACCATATCAAATTATGGTTAATTATGAACAACCCCGGACATACATTCATCCTTTACTTAATTATAGGTTTATGATAGCTTAACCATAATGATAAATCAAGCCCCCGGATCTTACTCCCTTCTTAAAGCCTCAATGGGATTTAAGCGGGCAGCTTGATTGGCAGGATAAAGGCCAAAGAATAAGCCCACTGTGGTGGAGAAAAGAAATGCAATAAGTATTGTCCACCAGGAAACCAATGGCGGCCAGTTGGCAATTTTGGCTACCAGAAAAGCCCCGCCATAACCCAGAATGGTACCAATAAGCCCCCCCATCAAACACAAGACTATGGATTCAAACAGGAACTGGACCATAATATCACGGCGCTGTGCTCCCAGAGCCATACGGATCCCTATTTCCCGGGTGCGCTCGGTAACTGATACCAGCATTATATTCATTACCCCAATGCCCCCCACCAGCAGTGAGATTCCGGCAATAAAGCTTATAACCAGACTGATAATACCGGTTATTTTGTTAGCCGCTTGCATTTCCTCCTCCATGCTGGAACATACATAGTGGCCGTCTGGTGCATTATGCCGCCTCTCAAGAATACTCTTGCTGCGTTCCATGGCCAGGGCTACTTCTTCTTTGCTACCAGCACTGCCATATATCTGGTGAATCTGGTTCCAACCGGTAACCGTGCGCAGGAAGGATAACGGCAGGTAAGCGATTTGCTGAGAATCAAAGCCCAGCGCTGATGTATCTGTTTTTACCAAACCTATTACCAGAGCGGTATTATTGTTTACAACTACCCGTTGTCCTAACGGGTTTTCATTGCCAAACAATTCTTTAGCGGTATCTTCCTGAATCACGATTACCGCCCGGCTGACTGCTTCGTCTTCTGGAGTGATAAAACGGCCCTGGACCATGTTTAATTTGCGCACCTGTTCATAATCAGCATTAGTTCCCAATACCTGCAAGGTTTTGACACCAACAGTTCCCCGCAGCCTGAGCTGGCTGTAAGAAACCGGGGCCATGTATTTTACTTCCGGTACCATTTTTTTAATCACCGTAACATCATCGACCTGTAAATCCGGGAGCTCGGCAGTGCTGTCTTCCCGGTAATTAACATACACTACGAAAAGGTTGGTCCCAAACTTCTCCATTTCCTCTATAAGCATAGCCCTGCCCCCCTGGCCGATGGCAACTACCGATATTACTGCGGCGATACCAATAACAATACCCAGGGTGGTTAGAAAGGAGCGTAATTTATTACTTCTGATACTGGCTAATGCAACTGTAAAGAGTTCTAATAGATTCATGTTTATTAAGCCTCATTTTCTGCTGATGCCAGCCTATAACCGGCATTCAGCGGCTGTGTGACTATCTCATCGGATATCAGCTGACCATCACTTAAACGAATAATGCGTCCCGCATGCCGGGCGATGTCTTCTTCGTGGGTGACTACTACTATAGTGGCTCCGGCGCGGTTAAGCTCTTGAAATATATCCATTATTTCGATACTGGTATGGGTATCCAGGGCTCCAGTAGGTTCATCTGCCAATATTATAGCCGGTTCATTGACTAGGGCCCGGGCAATAGCCACTCTCTGATTCTGGCCGCCGGATAGTTCATTGGGATAATGGTGGGTACGGTTTTCCAATCCCAGTTGTTTTAGAGCCAACAGGGCCTTTTTCCTTCGTTCTGCAGGCTTAACCCCAGCATAGAGCATGGGCAATTCTACATTTTGCAGTGCGGTAAGGCGTGGAAGCAGATTAAAAGCCTGGAAAACAAAACCGATCTTCTGATTTCTGGTACGGGCCAGGTTCTTTTCGTTTAGGGCCGAGACTTTTACACCATCAAGTATGTAAGAACCACCTGTCGGTACATCCAATAAACCCAAAAGATTCATAAGGGTTGATTTACCTGACCCAGAGGCCCCCATAATAGCGACAAACTCTCCCTTTTGCACTTGAAAAGATACTTCCCGCAAGGCATAAACCGCAATGGTACCCGTATAGTAGGTTTTCTTAAGATTAGTTACTTTAATCATCGCGACCTTCTCCCCGGGCAACTATTACCTTCTGTCCGTTTTTAAGTGTCGGTGCCGGGTTTATGACAACCTCTTCTCCTGGTGTTAATCCCGACAATACAATGTCATACAGTTCATTACCCCGCCTGGTCCTGATTTGCCTTTCCTCTATGACTGATTTTCTAACTACATACACAAATTGCCTGCCATTGCGTTTAACAACCGCATCAAATGGTACTGCCAGTACTTGTTTCCTTTCTGCTGTCTTAATGGTCAGGTCCACTGAGTAACCAATCCTGAGCCCGGTATTATTACCCTTAATTTTAACCGTTACGGGAACCTTGATGGTTTGTCCGTTATTATCCTGCGCAATGACTGCCGCCCCGCCAATCCGGGCAATCTCTCCAGTAAATGTTTTCCCGGGCAGGGCAATACAGCTTATACTCACAGGCTGCCCCAGTTTTAAATTGCCGGCATCAATTTCGCTGATTTCAGCGGTAACCTCCAGAAGTTTATCATCGCCAATTACCAGTAATTCTGAACCTTCCTGCACACGGTTACCCTTTTTGGCCCCTACTAAAGTTACTACCCCATCCATTTGGGCCGTAAAAGTAGCCATATCCAGCCTTTCCCGTGCCTGAACCATATCCTGCCGGGCCAGTTCCACCTGATCCTGAAGCGAGGAGATTTGTTTGGCAGAAGCATTATTACTGACTTTTGCGGCCGTCTGTTGATAGGCATTCTCTGCCCGCACCAGATCAACCCGGGCCGACTCCAGTTCTTCCATATTTACTGCTCCGGCCTGGAATAATGTTTCCATACGGGAATAGTGGTTCTTCGCTTTACTGTATTCGGTTTCTGCCACCTTTAAATCCAATTGGTCATTGACCGCCTGGGCGTTGGCCAGTTCAGCTTCCTTTCCAGAAAGAGCAGCGACCTTAGTTTGATAAATGGTGGCCAGTTCGGCAGTATCAAGACGCCCCAGTACTTGACCTTTTTTAACCCGGTCACCTACCTTAACGTTAAGTTCCATCAAAGTACTATCCACCGGAGTAAAAAAAGCCTGCTCATTTACGGCTTCCAGCCGACCGCTGGCAAAAACGGTACTGTTCACATCCTGCCTGGTGATTTTACTTACCTTTACCGGTACCGGTTTATTTCCGGCCTGGTAGGCCAAGGCCCCCCCGCCAAGAACTATTACAAGTAAAATGACCAGCAGCCATTTTACCCATCGTGGTATATTTTTAAGCCTTCTACCAGTATTCGTAGCCGCTTCGAGCTCGAGACCATCTTCCATAATACTATCCCCCAATTAACCAGAATTGCCCTTATATAAATAAAACCCAGTAAAGCTTCAAAAAGTTTCAATTAAACCTATTATAGAATAAAGACACTTAAAAAAGGGGTTTTGTGTCATCTTAACAGAAAATAACCACCGGTTTTTAAAAAATTAAACTACCGGTGGTTATCAATTCGCTTTAAGGCGACCAGTTTATTTTAATGCTTTTTTTTTAAACAAAATATAAGAATAAACTATCGGGACCAGAGTCATTATCATAATGGATGTAAAAAAGACGTAGGCTGCCCAAACAGACTTTATGGGAGCCATAACCAGACAGACCAGCCCTCCGGCAACCCAGATTTTTGCCCCCATCCGATGAGTCTGCTGCCACACTTCCTCATTAGCCAGGGTCCAGGGTGTCCTGATACCTACAAAATAATTGTGGCGAAATTGGCCCATATAGTTGCCGGTGACAATTAGCAGAACAGCGACCATAGCTTTTATTATCAGAGCTACATCAACCGTATAACCGAGAGCTATCAGAATAGTTGCCAGATACAAAACTGTAAAAAACAATACCAATGCCCAGCGTAAAAAGGTATATGCGCCGCTGAAACGAACATAATTTTCCCGCCGGGGATCGATCATGGGTATAAATAGCATCAAAAGGTAAATACCAACTGTCATCAGCGGAACAAAAAAAGCTCCGAACTGACGTGAGTAATAGGCATCCACTTCGCCGTGGATATTCCAGTGACCGGGAACCTGGGGCGGTAAATGAGGGTACACAATAATTCCCGACACCAGAAGACCCAGCAGCAAAACCCATAACGGCCATTCCCGGCGCAAGGTACCCCAATCTAAACGGTAATTATCGCCGTTATTGCTTTTTTCCATCGCTTATCATCTCCTTACCTATTGGTTCCTTCACACTGTTTTTTCCTTTGGTGTTACCCTGCAATCCCATCATCTGGTAAATCCACCCAAGAATCTCCTGAAAAACCGTAGTATTAAGTGAATAGACGATATTCTGTCCCTTTCTGACATCCTGAACCAGGTTCGCCTGTTTTAGTAAACTAAGATGGTGGGATATACTGGGCCTGGTAATGTTGAAGCGGTCCGATATTTCGCCTGCAGTCAAATCGCCCTCCTGCAGCATACGTAGTATTTCCCGGCGAGTGTTATCAGATAAAGCTTTAAATACAAGATTCAAGGGCACGCTAATTACTCCTTTCTGACCAGCAAGGTTAGATGTTTAGATACGTTTCTAAATATCTAACCTTATTTTAAGATATGAATAGCTTAAAATCAACAGGTATGGTAAATAATCATCTGATTTTATGCTTGCAAAGTATGGCCTGAATCATGAAATAGCTTATATGGTCGGGTAAAGATTCTTTAAGCGGTTTGAGTTTATCTGCACCGATTTTTTCTGCCACCGCCAGCACTTGCTCCTCATCTTGCTGGTTAAAAAAGTCATTCCATTCTACCTCGTATCCTTCACGGGCACTGCGTAAAAGCTGTTCCTCTACGGTTCTTAATTTTAAATCCCGGGTCCGGGCAATCTCCGGCAAGGTTTGGCCGCTCTTATACATCCCCCAGGATATCAGATGGCTTGGGGTTTTGTCTTTGGGTTTCTCAGGCTTTGGCTGATGAGCCTGAACATCAGCCGGGTTGGCTGCAGAATTTGCTTCAGCTGGTTGTGCTGGCGCCGGAACCTGACCTGGCTGACTGGCATGATTTCTGATTAGGTCTAAGAATAATTCCCCATATTTAGCAAACTTGACTTCTCCTACCCCGGAAATGCTTAACATAGCTTCCTTACTGGCAGGCATGGCTATGCTCATTTCCCTTAAAGTGCTGTCATGGAAAATAGCAAAGGGCACTACATTTTCCCTACGAGCGATTTCCAACCGCAAAGAGCGCAAAGCTTGAAAAATAGGCGACTCCTCGTCCGCTTTCCGCTCCAGAGGCATTCTTACCAGTATCTTCTCCTGGTTTTTTAATACCGGCCGGGCTTTTGAGGTAAGTTGTACTATCGGGTACTGCCCTTCGGTACTATGCAGATAGCCCTCAGCTTCCAGTAAATTAATCAAGTCAACAATATCCCCGATAGTCAGTTCACTCATGATTCCGTAGGTGGAAAGCCGGTTAAAGCCAAGCTGCTGTACTCTTTTACTGCGGGAGCCTTTTAACACCGAAGCTACCAAAGTAGCTCCATACTGCTGCTTCATTCTTACTATACAGGAGAATATTTTCTGCCCGGCTATAGTTATGTCCTTGATTTCATAGTCGCCGCAGTTGGCACAGTTGTTACATTGCTCAGAAACATTCTTTTCGCCGAAGTATTGCAAAATATACTGGCGCAGGCAGCGGGTTGTGTGGCAGTAGTCGACCATCTCTTTAAGTTTTATGTATTCACCATGTTTACGCCGTGGAGACAGTGTTCCCTGTTCTATTAGAAATTTCTGAATTTGAATATCAGCCGGACTAAATAATAGTATACAATCCGCCGGTCCTCCATCCCGTCCCGCTCTTCCCGCCTCCTGATAGTAGGCCTCCAGATTGCGGGGCATGTTATGATGAATCACATAGCGGATATTGGATTTGTTGATTCCTAATCCAAATGCATTGGTAGCTACCATCACCTGTATATCATCATACAAAAAGGCCTCCTGGGTAATATTTCTCTCTTCATTGCTCAAACCGGCATGGTAGCGGCCAACATTATAGTCAAGGGATTGTAGTGAGCTATAAAGATTATCTACTTCCTTGCGAGTGGCAGCATAAATAATGCCTGCCTGGTCCGGATGCCCTTTGATGTACTGTTTTATAAACCTGGTGCGATCGGCACCTTTGATTACTGAGTAGTATAAATTTTTCCGGTCAAAACCGGTTACAAAAACACCCGGGTCTTTAAGTGCCAGTTGCTTTAAAATGTCCTGCTGCACCCGTGCCGTAGCTGTAGCCGTGAAAGCTGCCACAACGGGTCGCTTGGGCAATTCAGCAATCCATGCGGCTATATCCAAATAATGAGGCCGGAAATCATGTCCCCATTGGGAAACACAATGCGCCTCATCAATAGCTATCAGTGACCAGGGCAAGCTTGTTAGCATCTCCCGCGAACGTTCTGACTCCAGGCGCTCCGGAGCCAGATATAAAAGCTTGTACTGACCCCGGGCAGCTTTATGTAAACGGCTTTGAACCTCGCCGTAGCTCAATGTACTGCTTATATAACCAGCATTGATACCGAGACTGTTCAGTGCATCAACCTGGTCTTTCATCAGGGAAATGAGCGGCGAAATAACCAGACTCATTCCCGGCAAAAGCAAAGCCGGAGCCTGATAACAGATGGATTTTCCGCCCCCGGTAGGCATTATCCCCAGAATATCACGCCCCTGTAGTATGGTATTGATTATCTCCTTTTGACCAGGCCGAAAGGAGCTGAAGCCAAAATATTTCTTCATTATTCTTAGCAAGTCTGCCTCCTGAGGAAAAGTAAAGCCTTCTGACAAAAAAACTACCTCCCTTCGCCTTTGAAAATCATAACATTTTCGCCAGTAAAAAGGCCACCAGTCTTCCCGGGGATTAACGGAGAGAATTTTGATACTAAGGTTCAGGAATTATATGAAATGAATTATGGACAGAATTAACTCTAATACAAAAAAGAGGGTACCTCTGGATTTAAGGTACCCAAAAAAGAAATAAACTCAAGAAAAATCCTAGGATTTTATTATATTTTCAGATAGGATATTATTCAATCTTTAATTTTCTACTGAAATGGCAAAAAAAGCGGTCACCGTTTAACCTATCCATTTATCCGTTATTATATTTCCATAACTTCGTCATGCTGCCTTAAACTATTAGCCTTCACATAAAATTCATTCACAATTGGTTGCCTGCATTAGTAATTGAAGGTATATTTTCTTAATTCGATTATTCCTTATTTGGCCACTGCCCCCCGAATTCATCTTTGAGCTTACGCAGGGCTGCCTCAATAAGCCCCTTGACCTCATCTTCAGAAACCTTAATACCGCGCTCCCGGGCTCTGACTGCCAACCACTGAGCTGCACAGTTATACTTCTCCTCCCCGTGCAAAGTAATATATGCCTGCTCCACAAACTGGACTGCCATGCTAGCCAGTTCTTGCTTTGTCTTAAGCTCAGCCTGGACTTTTTTCATTTTCTCCAGTCCCAGTTTGCGGCGGATAAGTTCGATAGCAATAGCACAAAGGGCCGGCAGCAGTATTCCCAGCGCCTGGTATCCGATATCTACCAGTATACTGTCCATGTTATTTCCCCCTTATTATTTTGATTACATTAAGGGCTACACTCAGGACAAACCATTTAGTGGCGGTATCGGTAGGATTATGTTCATCGCTTATTAGACCTATGCTTTTGGCATCTTCCATAATCTTTTGCATCCAATTCGGCACTGCTTCAGCATCTCCTTTCTTTAAATCATTGAATAATCTATCCCAGGGGAAACCCTGACCAGGATCGTTCTTGCGATTGACACTATCCAGCCGGTAATGTCCAATAATATGGTCGCGGTCAACTGGTATTCCCCACTTTGCTATAAGCTGCCGATGCAGCCAAAGCGTAGCCTGATATTGTTGCTCGGTAAGAGCTTCTCCCGCCAAAGCTTCATGTTCAATGCCAATGGTATAATAGTTCGGATTTGTCCCGTCATAAAGTGGCCAGTTCGGCTTATTTACTATTCCGGCATGCCAGGCTACGTTTTCGTCTTTCACCAGTTGATAGATCTGACCAGCCTTGGTAACCAGATAACGGGCGCTGGCTTTAGCTGCCGGGTTTTGCATCCAGCTCAGTGTACCGGGCATCAGCCCAGCAGTTATATGATTGACTATAGCTATAATCTTGCGGCCTTTTCTGCCGGTAGTATAATTACTACTCGCTGCTTGTTGTATTTGCATAATTACCCCCCTTTCTATAATGGCTCAGCTTCCCCATTCTTTTTTGAAACTTCATCAACGGCTGCAACAGTCTTAGTAAATATGGTCCTGTACCATAATATGGTATTTAAGTCTAGCTGGTGCCCAGGTTAGGTTAACGGCGAAGCGCTCACGGCTATTTCCTTAATCAATTCTTCTCCCCAGTAACCAACCATCGAAATGATGAGTATGGGGCAACCTATTTCAATTACAAGTTTTTGAGTTGAACCGGAACATTATATAATTTCGTATGGAGAAATTTATGAAAAGGAGATCTCATCGATAGAAGTGGAATATAGTAATGGAGAAAAGAAAGTAGTAATTCCTAAAAATGGTGCTTTTCTGATTGCCTCTGACAATTCTATTAACGGATTATCGAATATCAAAGCCTTTAATTCTCAGGGCGAAGTTTTATATCATTTACCATAAGATTAAATATGAACTCAGCTTCACCTTACAAAATTTAATAAATAATGTTTACCTAAAATGTTACTATAGAGGTTGTCTCAAAATATCAAAGCGACTTTTGGGACAGCCTCTAATTATCATAATCCCTCTCCTTTCGCCCATTTGGTCCGGGTTGTCCCATACTCTGAGCAATTTGTAAACAATTTGACTTATTGCCAGTTTTCATTATGGTAGTCTAAGGAAAAGAGCGGATTGTTATATAACTGTTAACACTTAAACATTAAACGCTTTGGTACGGGGTGAGTGTTATGGAACAAATGCCATTATATATGGTCTTTCTGCAGTCATTTCCAGAGACCCTTATATTAATCTACATAGGCTTTGCTTTAACGGGAGCTAAGCTCTCTAACAGAAAAGTAATACTAATTGCTTTAGCTGGCGCTTTTTTAAGTTATTTCATCCGCGATCTTCCCATTCCGCCCGGGTCAAACGTATTTATTCAACTCCCGGTAATAGTGATATTGCTTTCAGTAATATGTAAACTACCGCTGTGGCTTTCACTGGTTAGCATTATATTAGGCTTTTTATGTGTTAGTTTTGCGGAAACGTTGTTTATTCCGTTAGTTGCTGATATTACCGGAATCTCTATACAACAGGCTTTAGCTGCCCCCCTTTGGCGCATACTTTTCCCCCTCCCTGAATTTACCTTTCTTACGCTGTTGATAGTTTATCTCAAACGTAAAAATATCCATATTTTTAATCCGATAAATATCGGCATACCGGAATTTAAGATCTACAGCAAGCCGTTGGTCATACTAAGCTTATCAGTAGGGCTAATTGTTTTGGGATTCTACTATCGGTTATTCCTGGAACACAAAGAGTTACCTTTAGAGTCTGTATTAACGGCACTGTTTTTGGTCATCACTATAGCAGTTATACTATCCCTTGACTTGAGTTGGAAGACGTTCTCCATAGCGAAACAGGAAAAGTTGGTGGAATTACAGCAATTCCATATCAATAACTTACAAGAGATGACGCAAATTATTAAGGCGCAGCGTCATGATTTTGTTAATCATCTACAGGTTATTTATGGACTGGTTAGTCAGGGGTACACCAACCAGGTTGGACAATATATAAATACTCTCTACAAAGATGTACAAGTAACCAGTAATGTACTACAACTGGCTGTCCCTGAACTAAGCGCACTTTTACTGGTAAAATCAGGGGTTGCTACAGCACGCAATATCTCATTAGAAATAAATCAACAATCAGATCTCAGTTCACTTGGGGTTCCACCTATGACATTAGTAACAGTTGTGGGTAATCTGCTGAATAATGCCATGGAAGCCGTAGAAAACTTTGATCCCAACTTAAAAACTGTTAAATTAAAGATCTACGAAAAATCGGGATTGTATATAATTCAGACTCAAAATCCCGGCTTTATACCTCGGGAAATTAAAAATAAAATCTTTGAACATGGTTTTTCAACTAAAGCAGGTGAACGAGGAGTAGGGCTTGCTTCAGTAAAATA
>JBMNOY010000077.1:0-7028 GCA_050943315.1 Syntrophomonadaceae bacterium | reverse complement strand
ATTTTACTTTAGGACCACAGACGTAACCGGCGTAATCACACTGCCGGAGGGAGTAGAGATGGTAATGCCCGGCGATAATATCGATATGGAAATCGAACTAATTACCCCGATAGCAATAGAAGAAGGTCTGAGATTTGCTATCCGCGAAGGCGGCAGAACGGTTGGATCCGGTGTTGTAGTCGCGATTGAATAAGCAGCTTCACCCTGGTTTACCGGATTTGGGTCTGAATTAGGGTATAGCTTATATATTAATCATATTGACTAACGTTTATGTCAGTTATAGATGGCTAAATATTCATCTTATTGACATAATCCCTGGCATTATGATAGATTAATCTAGGATTTTTTTGCACAGGATGGAGGTGCCGTGGTGAGAGTAGGTATTACCTTGGCGTGTACAGAATGCAAACAACGCAACTATACTACAACCAAAGATAAGAAGAAAAACACCGAAAAAATGGAGCTTAAAAAATACTGCAAGTTCTGTAATGCTCATACTGTACACAAGGAGATTAAGTAACTGCAGGGGTGTGAATAATAGTGGCTAAGAATGTTATGCCGGCCAAAAGTGAAGTGACTTTAAAAAACAGGTGGGAGAAGGTAAAACAGTATTTTATTAATGTTTACCAGGAATTAAGAAAGGTTCATTGGCCAGGCAGAAATCAATTAATCGGGTATACTGGAGTTGTATTGATTTCAGTAGCGCTGGTGGCATTAGTAATCTGGCTGTTTGACACCGGGCTTTCATTTGTTTTAGAAAAATTGTTTAATGCCTTTGCTTAAAGTGAAGGAGGTGGGTTCCAATTACAAGCGAGCAATTGGAACATAAAGAGGAAATAGAAATTAGTAACCCGGCAGTGCAAGCCGACGGGGAGACTAAAGAAAACCGGGGTGAATGGTATGTAGTACATACTTACTCGGGTTATGAGAACAAAATAAAGGTAGACCTTACCAAACGAGTTGAATCTATGAATCTGCAGGAAAAAATATTTGATATTATTATTCCTGAAGAACAGGAAATAGAATTCAAAGGCGGTAAGAAAAAAGTAACCAATAAAAGGGTCTTTCCGGGTTATGTTATTGTCAACATGATCATGGATGAGGATACCTGGGTTGCTGTGCGGCATACTCCGGGAGTTACTGGTTTTGTGGGCAGCGGAGGCAAACCGATTCCACTGCTGCCAGAAGAAGTAAACAAAATTTTTAAACAAATGGGGCTAATCGAAAGCAAACCTAAGATTATTGATATTGCTATAGGTGAAAGCATTCGGGTGAAAAGCGGCCCGTTTGAGAACTTTGAAGGTGTTGTCAGGGAACTGTTGCCCGATCGCGGTAAAGTACGAGTTAATATTTCCATGTTTGGCAGGGAGACTCCTGTGGAACTGGACTATGAACAAATAGATAAAATTTAAGGAGGTGTGGACGTGGCCAAGAAAATTCTGGGTAAAGTATCACTGCAAATTGCGGCAGGTAAAGCAACACCAGCACCACCGGTTGGTCCTGCACTGGGTCAATATGGTGTTAATATAATGGGATTCTGTAAAGAATATAATGCGAAAACTGCCAATCAAACTGGATTTATTGTGCCGGTAGAAATAACCGTTTTTGAAGACAGATCATTTACTTTTGTAGTAAAATCTCCTCCGGCATCAGATCTTCTAAAAAAAGCGGCCAATGTCGATAAAGGTTCCGGGGAACCTAATAAGAAAAAAGTAGGTAAAGTTACCCGGGATAAAATTAAGGAAATAGCCGAGACCAAGAAAGAAGACTTAAATGCCGCCAATTTGGAGGCAGCCATGAGAATGGTGGAAGGTACGGCGCGCAGTATGGGACTAGAGGTTGTTGACTAAAAGGGTGTTTATCTAAAGATGTGTACTCAAGTACACAGGTGGGAGGATTTATCCGAATAACCACAAGGAGGTTTTACTTTTGAAAAGAGGAAAAACATATCAGGAAGCCGAGAAAAAATTTGACCGCAACAAGCTATACGATCCCGCAGAAGCTCTGGCTCTGGTAAAAGAAATGGCCAGTGCTAAATTTGACGAGACTGTGGAAATCCATGTTAAACTGGGCGTAGATCCCCGGCATGCCGACCAGCAGGTTAGAGGAACAGTAAGCCTGCCCAATGGTACTGGAAAAACTCGCCGGGTATTGGTTTTTGCCAAAGGTGATAAAGTTAAAGAAGCTGAAGCCGCAGGAGCAGACTACGCAGGCGGCGAAGAGCTGGCCGAGAAGATACAGGGCGGCTGGTTCGATTTTGATGTTGCCGTGGCTACTCCAGATATGATGTCTGTAGTAGGTAAACTTGGTAAACTTTTAGGACCTCGCGGTTTGATGCCAAACCCCAAATCCGGTACGGTTACTTTTGATATAGAGCGTACTGTAAAAGAATTAAAGGCTGGCCGAATTGAGTACCGGGTAGATAAAAGTGCCATTATACATGCACCTATAGGTAGAGTTTCCTTTGATGTAGATAAATTGCAGGAGAATTTAAATGTATTTGCCGGGGCTTTAATTAAGGCCAAACCTGCAGCTGCCAAAGGACAATATATGCGTTCCGTAAGTATTTGTTCAACTATGGGACCTGGAGTCAAAATTAATCCGCTTGTGTTAATGGCAACCAATAAGTAAAATGTTATTGTAATTTTAAAATTGAAAACTACAACTGTAGACAGCCGGTGGCGCAAGCCTTAAACCGTATGGACCTGCCGAGGTTATGAATAAAAATAAACCACCCCATAAAGGTAGTTTATTAACCCTCTGCAGGACTGTTTGCAGGGGGTTTTTTGATTGCAAAGATTCTTTACATTCTATAAAGGGGGTGAAAAATGAATGCCCAAAATCGAAGAAAAGCAAAAAGTTGTCGCCGAGATTGAACAAAAACTAAAAGATGCTTCTTTAGTAGTATTTACAGATTATCGGGGACTTAATGTTGAAGAAATAAGTGAACTAAGAAGTAAACTGCGGGCACCCGGGGTAGAATTTAAGGTTTTAAAAAATACCATGACCAGATTTGCATTGAAAAATGTTGGTTATGAAGATATTGCCGAACAGTTGCAGGGTCCTAATGCCGTACTGTTCAGTAATGAAGATTTGGTTAGCCCGGCCAAGACCATATTTGAATTTGCTCGCCAGCATCCTAATCTGGAGATAAAACTGGGAATACTTGAGGGGCAAACAGTGTCACCGGACAAGGTTAAGGACCTGGCTGACCTGCCGCCCAGGGAAGTACTGGTGGCTACCGTACTGGGAACCATGCAGGCTCCTATTACCAGCTTTGTTCGTGTTCTGAATGCCAATATTTCCGGTTTGGCCCGAGCATTGGAGCAAATAAGACAACAAAAAGCCAGTTAAGGCGCGTTTATCAGTCCCAACTTGCATAAATCATCGCGCAGAAGCGCTATTAAAGGAGGCAAATTATTAATGAGTAAAGTACAGGAAGTTATTGATATTGTAAAAGAATTAACCGTTCTTGAATTATCCGAACTGGTAAAAGCTCTGGAAGAAGAATTTGGTGTAAGTGCAGCTGCCCCGGTGGCAGTAGCAGCAGCTCCCGCCGCAGCTGGCGCAGCCGAAGCAGCCGAAGAACAGACCGAATTTGATGTAATCTTGGCTTCCGTAGGAGACAAGAAAATAAACGTTATCAAAGTAGTGCGGGAAATCACCGGTCTGGGCTTAAAAGAAGCAAAAGCATTGGTTGATGAAGCTCCCAAACCTATCAAAGAAAAGGTTTCCAAAGATGAAGCCAATGAAATTAAAGCCAAAATCGAAGAAGTCGGCGGAGGCGTTGAAATTAAATAATATAAGGAGGGGCTTTAGCCCCTCTTTTTTATTTAATTAAGGATTATGAATTGTGAATTAAGGAAGGAAAACTATGTTTCCCTTTTGTATAATGGGATTTAAGGATACTATATCATTAACTCACCATTCATAATTCTTAATTGGTGATTTCACCGGGTTGCCTTGAACTCACGGTCAAGTCCTTGAATCAATAATGACCCCAAGTTTATGAATTTCTTTAAGGCAGGGTTTAAGTGTTGGCTGGAAAGGAGATGCTAATGTTAAAAAGATTAAAACTGGTGTCTTTATGGCTTATAGTGTTTACTTTTCTTAGTTGGTTTCAGGTCGCTGCGGCGGCAGACGTAGAGTGGGAGCTCACCTGGAAAGATAATAACCATATATATGAACAGGTTACCTGTAAAAAAGAAGTGCCCAAGCTACTTACCGACTGGCAATACACCAGATCAGGCAATACTACCGTTTTGGAACGTGAACTAAAAGACTGGGCAGCATATGAACAACTGACAGATAGAATACCCTTAGAGGTGAATACTAAGGATTATCTATTAGTGAAGGCTATAACCTTTACGGCGGCTCCTTCTAAGGCTGGGGACCAAACCTTGTATTACTTGGCAGCCCACGCCAATGGGACAGACCTTAAAATTACCGTTCCGGGATTAATCCGGGGCAGCACCGCTGATCAGGTAAAGGGCTTTACTGCTCTTTGGCAGCTTAATAATATAGAAGAATTAAACTCATCCGCCCCAGTATTGAAGGTGATTGCTTTTAATGGCCTGATTTTAGGTATGGTGTTGGCTGTACTGGGTCTGGTGGTTATTATGTTGTTACTATGGAGGAAGGTCAAGAAAACTTATAAGCTAATTGAAGAGGTCTATTCCATAGAAGATTTGCCCGAACCTGACCAGGAAAAAGAATAAACCCATCTAATTAAGCAAAAAATCAGTTCCAGCTTGACTCCAATTATTTCTTGTGATAATATTAATACTTGCCATTGCCATTGTGTTGTGGTAATTTTACATAGAAAAGGGTTGTGACTAGGTTCTTTAAAGCGAGGTTTACATTAGGCCTTGCTTTTCACTCTTTTGGGAAAATATAAAAGAGGTGAATTTGATGGCTTACGTTGAACAATATGGTAAGGTCAAACGACTTAGTTTCTCGCGGATAAAAGAAGTAATCGAACTTCCCAATCTGATTCAAATTCAATTAAGCTCCTACCACTGGTTCCTGGAAAAAGGCCTACGCGAAGCTCTTCAGGAAATATTCCCTATTTCAGACTTTACCGGTAATCTGGAACTGGGTTTCATTGATTACAGCCTGGGAGAACCAAAATACTCGGTTTCCGAATGTAAAGAAAGAGATGTTAGTTATCAGGCACCGCTGAAACTTAAGGTCAGGCTTACGGATAAGGAAAGTGGAGAAATCAAAGAGTCTGAAGTATATATGGGTGATCTGCCCCTGATGACAGAAAAAGGTACCTTTATTATAAATGGGGCAGAGAGAGTAGTTGTAAGCCAGTTGGTTAAATCACCAGGTGTATATTTTAGTGAAAGAATGGATGTCTCTGGTAATCCCTTATACGGTGCCACGGTTATCCCTAATCGGGGAGCCTGGTTTGAACTGGAAATGGATAGTGCCGGGGTTATCTATACCCGGATTGATAAAACCAGAAAAATACCAGTTACCGTACTGTTAAGATCAATTGGGTATGAGACTAATGAAGATATATTACAGCTGTATGATGAAGATGAGGCTATCGCCCGTACTCTAGATAAAGATACCACTACAAATAAAAAGGAAGCCTTGATTGAATTTTACCGGCGGCTAAGACCGGGTGAAATGGCTACCGAAGATGCTGCTCAGCAGCTTTTGAATAATCTTTTCTTTGATCCCCGGCGTTATGATATGGCTACTGTAGGTCGATATAAGGTAAATAAGAAGTTGGGGCTCAATATTCCTATGGAAGTACGCCATCTAACCGTTGAGGATATCACTTCTACAATCAGATACCTATTAAAATTGCTCAAAGGCGAAGGTAAAACTGATGTAATTGACCATCTGGGCAACAGAAGGCTGCGCTCGATTGGAGAGTTACTGCAAAATCAATTTAGAACTGGTCTGGTCAGGATGGAGCGGGTTGTACGCGAGAGAATGAGTATCCATGATGTGGAGACCTTGACTCCTCAGGTATTAATAAATATTCGTCCGATAACCGCAGCCGTCAAAGAATTCTTTGGCAGTTCCCAGTTATCCCAGTTTATGGACCAAACCAACCCTCTGGCGGAATTAACCCATAAAAGGCGCCTGAGTGCACTGGGACCCGGGGGACTAACCCGGGAAAGGGCCGGATTCCAGGTTCGAGACGTACACCATTCCCATTATGGCCGTATATGTCCCATAGAAACTCCCGAAGGTCCCAACATTGGTCTCATTGGGTCTCTGGCTACTTATGGCCGGGTTAATGATTTCGGGTTTATTGAAACTCCTTACCGAAAGGTGGATAAGGAATCGGGCCGGGTTCTTAATGAGATTGTTTATCTTACTGCCGATGAGGAAGACGAATATATAGTTGCCCAGGCAAATGCTCCGCTGGATGAAAACGGCTACTTTAAAGACAGTCGTGTAGAAGTAAGATATTTTGAAGATATATTGGAAGTTCCGGTTAGTCAGGTAGACTACATGGACGTTTCACCGAAACAGGTATTCAGTGTCGCCACTTCGTTAATCCCATTTCTGGAGAATGACGATGCCAACCGTGCCTTGATGGGTGCGAACATGCAGAGGCAGGCAGTACCGGTTATTAAAACCGAAGCTCCAATAGTAGGAACAGGTTTGGAATATAAGGCGGCCAAAGATTCAGGTGCAGTAGTTATTGCAAAAAAATCAGGTATTGTTAAAAAAGTAAGTGCTGATAAGATTGTAATTACTGAAGATGACGGCCACAACCAAACTTATGAGTTACTTAAATTTGTTCGTTCCAACCAGGGGACTTGTTATAATCAGCGACCTATTGTCCGCGTAGGGGAAAGAGTTGAGGCCGATACTATAATTGCCGACGGACCTAGTACGGACAACGGCGAATTGGCCCTGGGACGCAATGTACTGGTGGCTTACATGACCTGGGAAGGTTATAACTATGAAGATGCTATTCTTATTTCGGAAAAACTGGTTAAGGAAGATGTTTTTACATCAATTCATATAGAGGAGTATGAATGCGAAGCCCGGGATAC
>JBMNOY010000076.1:0-7029 GCA_050943315.1 Syntrophomonadaceae bacterium | reverse complement strand
GCAGCTGCTTACCAAAATAGAGCGGCAGGACTGCTCGATGCCGGCAAAGCCCAGGTTGGTGCGCAGGGTGCGATAAGCTTCGGCAATAGCTGATTTAGGGTTTTTATTCGTAAACAATTCATATTCCCGTGTTGATTTTTTAGCCATGTTAACCTCCATATGAGTTCTGCTGGACATTACGTTTGTTGGCTTTGGGGATTAAGCCCAGAACCGGCAGTTCCAGCTCATTGGTTACATCCTCAGCGGTTTTTAGGGTATTGTCCAGGTATTCCAGCAAGAAGGCCAGTAAGGTGAACAGCATTAGGCCCAGGACAAAGGCTATGGCAATGTTCAGCTTTTTATTAGGTTTTACCGGGTCGGTAGGAACGGAGGCTTCAGATACTACCATAACCCTGGTATCTCCCAGATCGATTGATTTAGCTATCTGGGCTTCGGTGCCTTTTTTCGCCAGGGTATTGGAGGTCTCCTTGAGACGGTCTACCTGCCGCTGCAGATCATCCTGCTGCATTTTCTTTTGGGCTAATTCCGCCTGTAGGGCATCAAGTTCCTGACTCAGTGAACCCACCAGAACCTGCAAGCCGCCGCTGGCAGCCTGTTTCTCTGCCAGGGCTGATTTTTTTTCGGCCAGTTGCTGGGCCAGGGCTACGTACAGGGGATTGCTCTCCTGGGTTCTGGTTGTGGAGCCGTCGGTTTCATTATATTTTTCTACATCTATCATTTTGGGAGTAGCAGCCAATTCCTTCTCCAGGCTGTTAACCCCGGAATTTAACTGCTGCACTTCCACCTGGGCGGTTTTTAACTGGGACTGGAAATTAACCAGGTCTTCTGATTTTTTGTTAAACTCGGCTTCCAGTACCGCCACACCCCGGGGCTGGCTTTGCAGTTGCTTGAGTTTTTCCTGGGCTTCGGCCAGGTCTTTATTAGTCGCCTTTTCCTGTTTATTCAGGAATGAACCTGATCTATTCATCTGCTCCTGATTTTTATCGGTCATCAGCTGCAGGTATTCCGATGTCAGGGTATTGGCTATTTTGGCGGCCAGGACGGGATCAGCGTTAGTAACCTTGACCTGAATTAGGTTGGAGTCTTTTACTACTTCGGCATTTATCATACCAGCCAGGCTGGCGGGCGTGTACTCATCACGGCTCAGGCCCAGCCGGGAAATGATGCGGGACATAAGCACCTCGCTTTGCATTTGTCCCAGGTAGGTACTCATAGTCAAAACAGGCAGATTCGACACGGTACCGACCACATTTTCCAGGTCATCACCTTGCTGAACTGGTGCAGTTTGGAGTTTATCGGTAGCCTGGTTAACCATCAGCAGGGTCTGGGCCTGGTAGATAGGGGGCAGTACAAAAAAGCTGATGATTCCGGCGGTAAAGGTACATAGCAATGTCATAGCCACGATAAGGCGACGCCATTTTTTTAGAACTTTAAATATTTGCCGCAGGTCAATCTCCATTTCATCTTCTACTGGATAGTTATAGGAATTAGGCTCGGTCATTGGGAAGCTCCTTTCACATTTGTGCCGTAAATTTAGGACTTCTACAAAATGGGCGTAATTCCTTCTTTATCTGTGGAGTTTTTCAGTTGGGTGGGAGGTAATTATGTAGATGCAGCAGGAAGATAGGGGGTTTGGGGCGAAGTGTATTAATAGAAACGCGGATTACGCAGATTTTTCTTTGGATTTACGCGGACTTTTTCCATTTTGTTATTATTTTGTCTTCTGGCCTGTTATTATGGTTATTAATGATTAGTTATTAATAAGGGGGTTTTTTTTTTGTCACGTATGCGGCGTAAGAAGGTGATTTTTATCACTGTGGGGATACTTTTGAATGTGGTGCTGTGTGTTGGGTTGTTTATTAATTATCAGCTTAATAAGCTGACCCGAGAGATTAATATGGCGTTAACTGCGTTTGAGGCAGTTTCGGAAGAACCAGGCGCCCAGGTAGATATTCTGGAGGAAGGCGCCCTGGAACCGGGTGGGGATGGTTATGCTCCGTCTCCCCAGGTAACGGGAAATGGCGCAGCTGGTGCGGCGCCGTCGGATGATACCAAGTCACCGCAGCCCGGACAGAAGGTGGAAAAGGCGAAGAGCAGCCAGATTGTTTCGGGGGTTCAGGAGAAAGTCAACCGACCGATACAGAAGGAGGATTTGATGAAGGCGGGCCTGATTTTTGTGCGCCGGCTTAGTTGGGATGAAATTACTTTTTTATATAATGTAGGTAGTAAGGATCAGTACTCAGCAGAAGAGCTGCAGCAGGCTCGCGATATTTTACTTACCAAGCTTACCCCGGAGGAACTGAAGGAAATACGGGCCCTGGGGGGTAAGTACGGCAAGAACCTGCTAATCTTAGACCCGAATGTGCCCATAGATTAGCTTAAGTTAACGGCCCAGCAGCTTTTTGAAGAAGGACTGGCGGTGGGAATAAGTCTTTGGCTTCAGATCGGTTTCTACCGGCTGGCCGGCTATTATTTGCCGGGGATTTTCTATAAAAAGAAGATTAGCCAGCTGCTGACCGTAATGGTTTTCTATTTGGGTCCAAGCCTTCGATAGCACCGGGGAACGGCCGTGGGGAGAATGGGCATCAGAGGCAATGATATGGGCAATACCGTCTTTGACGAAACGCAGAGCAGTTTTGCGTACTGTAGAACCAAACATTCCGGTTATGCTGGCCGAGGTAATCTGGGTCAGTATTCCCCGTTCGACAAGATCATAGAGCAGGCCGGGTTTGCTTATAATCCCGGCATTTCTTTCTGGATGAGCCACTATAGGGGTTACCCCCTGCAGCTGCAGCTCGTAAAGCAGGTCTGCGGTATACTGGGGGATGAAGGCTGAGGGCAGTTCCACCAGCAGGTAGACACCGGTATTATTTATGGTTAACAGGTTGCCCTGAGCCAGATAGCGGGATAATTCGGGCTCCAGATAGTATTCGGCCCCGGGCAGGATGCTTAAGGGCATTTGCTTTTCGGTAAGCAGGGCATTTAGCTCCTTAACCGCATTTACGATATCGTTTTTGGCGGTGTCATAAACGCCGGTCATGACATGAGGAGTAGCCGCTATGGTGCTGACTCCGTCATCTGCCGCCACCCGGGCCATTTCCAGAGAATCTTCCATTGTCCTGGCTCCGTCGTCAAAGCCGGGGAGTATGTGGATGTGCAAGTCCAGCAAAATCTTTACCTCCAAAAGTGAACTTTTTGGGAACCAGGTTCCAAAAAGTTCACTTATTTGTTGTTATTTCAGGGCGTTGGCGGTTATGGTTGCTGCTTCCGCCCGGGAGGCGTTGCCTCTGGGATTAAAGGTATTGTCCGCATATCCGGATATTATACCGTTCTGACTGGCAATATCAACTGCTTCCCTGGCCCAGGGGGATATTTTATCGGCATCAGTGAATGTTTTGCCACCGTCAGCCCGGGTTAAGCCGGCTGCTTTTACCACCATATAAGCGATTTGCTCTCGAGTGATTAACTCATCCGGGGCAAACCTGTCATTGCTTATGCCATTAAGAATTCCATAAGCGTTGGCGGTTGAAATGTAGTCTTTTGCCCAATGACCAGCGGTATCAATAAATACTTTACCTGGTTTCTGGGTTAGTTTGAAGGCTTTAACCAGTATGACCGCAAATTCTGCCCGGCTTATAGTTTTGTCAGGCTTAAAGGTTCCGTCCGGGTAGCCGGATATAGCCCCCAGAGCAGTCAGTTGGTTTATGCGGTCCAGGGCCCAATGTCCGTTTAGATCGGTGAAATGCGTGGTCGTAACTGCCGGCGGCTGAACTTCAGCCGGGTAATACGCCATCACCGCATATTTACTAAAATGGGTGGTAGTAAAGGTAATCGTTTTCTTGCTTTTATCCACAGTACCGTTCATGGCGATCCACTTTCCTTGGTCTTTATCGTAATAGTAGACATCAAGATCATCTTCTGGTATGTCTTCGGATAGAGTATACTGCATCGTTACTGTTATAGGCTTATTAAACTTAAACCCGGATACACTGTCATCTGTCGTAGCGCTAAGCTCATAAACTGAGCCCATCAGTTTATATGCCGATGATAGCTTGCTTAAAGAATCGGCAGCAGCTGTCTGGCTAATTTGCTGGGCACTAATGGAAAAGTCGGAATCTGTGGGTTCCGTTATTGCTCCGGGCGGCAGACGGAAGCTGATACCGTTGCCTTTTAACTCTAAAGTTTTACCCTCTTTGTTGATTTTTTTCAGGGTAGCTGCATTTAAACTGATTAAATTAGTACTGCTGCTTAGCGATAGAGATATTACCGAATTTCCTTTATTGATTTGGGTAATTACTTCATCGAGAACTTTGTCATCGCTCGGCTGTGTTCCGCCGCCGCCGCCACCACCGCCTGAAGAGCTTGAGGAGTCATCTTCCAGCACACTTTCCATGACTGCATTTCTTAAGGGGAGCAGATTAGGATGGAGTTCTTTATTAGTTAGTGTGTATTCTATTTCGGTCGCGAAACTGGTTAACATAGCTTGCATAACCTCACGGTTATTCCGCCAGGTTAATACCTCTCGTAATGCATCGTATAATACCGCATTAAAATTAGCTTCGTTTAGAGTCCCCAGCGTAGCAACCTCGTTATCCAAATCAACGAGAAACGATTCAATTTGCGCTTCTGTCGCCCCACCCTGAACTAATTTCTGAACGTATTCCGGATACTCATTTTTTAGAATATTGTAACTGGAAGTAAGATCAGCCGCATATAAGGGGTTAGGCGGCGAATAAATCAATAGAGAAGTTAGAATTATAATGGAAATTATACTACATGGTCGCGGACTTTTAGTTCTGTTTGCGAACACCTTTTCTCCTCTCTTTCTTGCACTGATTATTATAAACATAAATTACGATCGTTATTAAAAAGCTCCCCTGCAGATTCTATCTACCGGGGAGCTTTCCGGTTTTATTATTCCGTCTCTGCTATTTGGTTATAGCCTTTACTATCACCGTCGCTGCTTCAGCTCTGGTGGTTTTACCCTGTGGTCTAAAGGTGTTGTCCTGATATCCGGAAATGATACCGGTAGATCTGGCTATGGCCACAGCATCTTTGGCCCAGGCAGATATTTGGGAATCATCCGTAAAGGCTGTACTGTTCCCGGCAGCAGTCAAATTGGCTGCTTTTACAACCATTACCGCCATCTGTTCACGGCTAATCAGATCATCAGGCCCGAACCTGGTATCGCTGTAGCCATTTATTATTCCATAGGCATTGGCAGTGGATATAATATCTTTTGCCCAATGGTTGGCCGTATCTTCAAATACTTTGCCGCTCTTCGCCTCCAGTTTGAAGGCTTTAACCAGGATACTTGCAAACTCGGCTCTGGTTATAGTGTTATCTGGTCTAAAGGTCTTATCCGGATAGCCGGCAATAGCACCCGAAGCAACTAATGATTTAATATTTGCTTCAGCCCAGTTTCCAGCAATGTCGGTCAACACATCCGGTGTTTCCGGGGTC
This sequence comes from Syntrophomonadaceae bacterium, assembly GCA_050943315.1. Taxonomy (GTDB): domain Bacteria; phylum Bacillota; class Syntrophomonadia; order Syntrophomonadales; family Syntrophomonadaceae; genus JBDKUD01. The sequence goes on along the minus strand of JBMNOY010000076.1, from coordinate 1,566 downwards.
ACGGTAGCCTTTTCAGTGGCAATAACTGCAAATTTCGTGAAGTGGTTTACATCACCGCTTACCTTACCTGCAGCACTGTCTACTTTTACATTATCAAGTTTTACCCATTTATTAGTGGCAGTATCTAACCAGTAGATAGCTATGTCATACTTGGTATTATCGACCTTGGATTTATCAAAGGTTAAGGATATGGTTACAGGCTTGCTAAAGTTTTCTGACTTGTCTTTGGTTATTTCTAAAACATCGCTGATTAATTTGTCCCCGGTGTTCATAGGCAGATTGGCAACGTTGGTAACTTTTTCCACAGTTACCTTTATATCGCTGCTAATAGCGCCGGCAGGTACAACTATCGTAGCTCCGTTGGATGTAACCGTACCACCGGTAGAAGCTTTTATTGTTGTTCCGGAAGTATTGGAGCCTCCACCACCACCGCCTCCAGATGGTGCAGGAGTATAACTTACAAATTCGGTGAAGTGCTTGGTCCATATGATTTTATCATTGTCGACATCAATATAAGCTTCCTCTCCGGCTGGGATGTCACGATCAGCTACTTCCTGGCTATCCGTATTTATTGTTCTGGTTATTGATACCAGATTGCCATTGCGGGTATAAGCTGCTGACTTGCCTTGTTGTCCGGCCATAACCAACCTGACCGCCTTGTCGAAGGTTAGCACGATATCGTTACCACCGGCATCTTTACCGGCACCGACTTCCAATACTACTACTGAACTTCCGTTTACCGCTGCACTGGGGGTCTCCTTGACGACCGGCATGGTAATGGTGCCATCCCACTCGGCAGGCCCGGTAACTGTAACGTTAGCCGGTATGGTGACCTCAGCCGCACCACCGGTTACCTGCAGGGCAGGAAGGGTAGCTACCTGTTGACTTCCCGAAGGAGTCACAGCGGGCTTTATGGTAACCGGAACTGTACCAACGTTTATTGTACCGCCATCCTGAGGAATAGGTGTTTCCACTGAGAACGTTACTGTATAAGTCTTCTTGGTAGTGCCATTGGCAGCAGTTACTACTACTTTGGCTATAGGATTCGAGCTGGTTGCTTGCGTAGTAACGGCATTGGCATTTTCATCGTGCTTGGTTGCAGAGACTACCGGGAAATTACCCTGGGGATCTGATGCCAATACCACCCTATAATCAGTAATATTCGGATCAAAGGCTGGTTTTAACTGGTTACCGGCAACACTGAGAGCACTCAGCAAGGCATCATTAGAATCAGTTACAGTTACATTAAACTTTAACAGCCAATCTTTATCCGGGGCTGCCCCCTCATAGTCGCGATATACTATAACCTGTGCTGTTCCCGGGGCTATGGCATTAAAGACAAAATTCCCTGTCTGGGAATCTTTAGTTACCGCTAGCTTGGCTGCATCTGCAGTACTGGTATAAAAGCCAACAAAATCAGTGGCATCCATACCCATAACTTTAATGGTAAAAGTAGGTGTTGTACCAACCGCTGCAGTAAGTGATGTTGAAGTTAATTCGGTTTCGGAACGGACAGCAGCCAGGGCAAAAGCGATTTCGGCTTTACTATCCGGGTCAACAATTGCT
>JBMNOY010000075.1:0-7193 GCA_050943315.1 Syntrophomonadaceae bacterium | reverse complement strand
TCCATTCTCATTTATTTTTAGCCGGCTTATAGGCGGCGTCGATATTAGAACTAGAGGAAGCCGTAATGTTGGAGCAACCAACGTTTTGCGCTCCCTGGGCTGGCAGGTTGCCCTGGTGGCCCTTTTGGGGGATGTTGCCAAAGGTTTCATACCTGCCTGGCTGGGTTATGCGCAGGGAGGACACATCCTGGCGGCCACATGCGGTGCAGCTGCGGTAGCGGGACATTGCTGGCCGGTTTTTTTGCGTTTTAAAGGAGGCAAAGGGGTGGCAACTTCTGCGGGGGCTATTCTGTTTCTGATGCCCAAAGTAATCATTCCCCTGGTCTTAATTTTTATCTTAATCATTGCAATTTTCCGCTATGTATCCCTGGGATCAATCATTGTGGCTGCCCTATTGCCGGTAATTGCCCTGATAATGGGGGAACCACGATTCTATCTGGTGTTTAGTCTGATTTTAGCCGTTACCGTAATTGCCCGTCATCATAGCAATATTACCAAATTAAGAAATGGCACCGAAGCAAAGATTACGGAAAGACTATAATTATGGTAATCATATGTTCGGGAGGTATGTTTTAAGTGGAAAAGGTTTGCGTCCTGGGGGCAGGAAGCTGGGGTACTGCTCTGGCCTTATTGCTGCATAATAACGGATATACGGTTTGCTTATGGGGGAGACCGGAAGATGGACTGGAAAATATAATAACTGATGGGGAAAACAAAAGGTTTCTGCCCGGGGTCGCTGTTCCTCGCAGTATAGCAATCACCAGCAATCTGAATGATGCCCTTCAGAGTGCGAACCTGGTGGTAATGGCGGTACCTTCTCAGGCTGTCCGCGAAGTTGCACAAAATATTAAAGATCACCTGGAAAAAGACAGCTATTTGGTCAATGTGGCCAAAGGGCTGGAGATATCAACTGGCCTGCGCATGAGCCAGGTAGTGGAGGATGTACTTGGTAAGGACATTAGAACACGTTATGCGGTTCTTTCCGGACCGAGTCATGCTGAGGAGGTAGCCCGGAAACTGCCTACTGCGGTAACTGTAGCCAGTACCTGTAAAGAAACCGCTTTCTTCGTTCAGGACATTTTTATGGCCTCCTATTTCAGGGTATATACCAACCCCGATGTAGCCGGGGTTGAACTGGGCGGGGCCCTAAAGAATATAATTGCCCTGGGAACAGGAATTGCCCATGGACTAGGTTACGGAGATAATACTACGGCAGCCCTCTTGACCCGGGGACTGACAGAAATAGTAAGAATGGGTGAGGCCCTGGGAGGAAGGAAATTAACCTTTGCCGGGTTGAGTGGAATCGGCGACCTGGTCGTAACCTGCGGCAGCAAGCTCTCCCGGAACTTCCAAGCCGGCCTCCTGATAGGCCGGGGGTACACTCTCGAGGAAGCCATGGAACAGATTGGCATGGTGGTAGAAGGTGCTCATACTACCCGGGTGGTTTATAAACTGGCCCGGGAAATGAAAATAGATATGCCTATTACTAATGCCTGTTACAATGTTTTATATTGCCATCGGCCTCCCCGCGATGAAGTTAATGTGCTCATGCAGCGACGAAAGAAAAACGAAATCGAAGAAATAGTTCAAGACATGAAAGAATGGTAAGAAGGTGTGATGCAAAATCACACTTTTTTTCTTTTCTGGTTATAATACGGAATTATCTTCAATATATTTATACTGTTATAAATAGTTATGAGTTAAGGGTGCCAATATCGAAGGGAAGGTACCTTTTAGAGTCTAATCCGAGGGAGGGATAAAGAGAAGTGGAAGGAAACAATATTTTAAATAATATCGCCGAAAGAACGGGGGGCGATATTTATTTGGGAGTAGTGGGCCCCGTAAGAACAGGAAAATCAACCTTCATTAAAAGATTCATGGAACTAATGATTATCCCAAATATAAAAGACATCTATGACCGGGAGCGCGCAAATGATGAGCTCCCCCAAAGTGGAGCCGGCAAAACCATTACTACTACCGAGCCCAAATTTGTTCCCAATGAAGCTGTAGAGATAACCACCACCAACGGCCTATCCATGAAAGTTCGTTTGGTGGATTGTGTAGGCTATGCAGTTGAAGGAGCATTGGGTTATGAAGAGGACAACGAGCCTCGTATGGTAAAAACTCCCTGGTTTGACTATGAGGTTCCCTTCGAGGAAGCGGCCGAAATAGGAACCAGGAAGGTAATTGCCGACCATTCGACCATTGGTATAGTAATGACTACCGATGGCAGTATCAGCGATATACCCCGAGAAAGCTATATCCAGGCTGAAGAAAGGGTTATTCAGGAGTTAAAAGAACTGAACAAGCCTTTTATTGTGGTTCTTAACTCTGTTAATCCTTATAGTAAAGAGACCATGGCTCTGGCAGATGAATTGTCCGAAAAATATGCGGTAGCGGTAATACCTTTGGACACTGCCCGCATGAGCACCGAACAGATATATGGGGTTCTGGAAGAAGTTCTCTACGAATTCCCGGTACAGGAAGTAAACATAAAATTACCGCTCTGGGTAGATGAGCTGGATGAAGAGTACTGGCTGAGAGAAACCCTGGAATCAGCTATTCGCAGTATACTTAATGATATAAAGAAGGTCAGGGACATTGACCGGGCTATCGAAGAACTATCACAAATAGAGCAAATCAATTATGTTACCCTGGAAGAGATGAACCTCGGTACGGGAATAGCAGCCATAGATGTTACTGTTCCGGAAGAGCTTTACTATAAGTCCCTGAGTGATGTCAGTGGCTTTGAAGTAACCGGCAATCAGGATATCATGAGGCTGATGAAGGACTTCAGTGTAGCCAAACGAGAATATGATAAAATCTCTTCCGCTCTTGAAGAAGTTAGAGATTCCGGTTATGGTGTGGTAACCCCCCGGCTGGAAGAAATGTTTTTAGAAGAACCGGAGCTAATCAGACAGGGAAGCCGTTTTGGAGTTAAATTAAAAGCCAAAGCTCCATCACTGCATATAATCCGGGCCGATATTACCACAGAAATTACTCCTATTATCGGCACGGAGAAACAGTGTGAAGAACTGGTACGGTATATGTTAGAGGAATTTGAGGAAGATCCGTCTAAGATCTGGCAATCTAATATATTTGGCAAATCCCTGCATGATTTGGTGCGGGAAGGAATTCAAAACAAACTGCACCGCATGCCCGAAAATGCGCAGATAAAGCTCCAGGACACCCTGCAGCGCATTGTTAACGAAGGCAGCGGTGGCCTAATTTGTATTATAATATAAAGTCAATTTGACATAGAAATAACAGAAAGCCGGCCCTACCGCCGGCTTCTGTTATGAAGTTGTGTCTAAGCGTAATATTATCAAGGCTTGTGAATACAATGACATAATGATTTTTCGTAAGGACATTGCCACATGAGATTACTCGTGCTATAATGTCCGTTATGGAAAGATAAATTTCCGCCCTACGTAGATAGAGGTGGTTTTTTTATGCCCAAACGTGATAAAAAGTTTTATATGGTTAGTGAGGATATTCTCCCGGAATCAATTTTAAATACCGCCCTGGCCAAAGAAATGTTAGCCAAAGGTGAAGCGGAGAACATTCTGGATGCTGTGGACAAGATAGGTATGGCTAGAAGTACTTTTTATAAATACCGGGATGGGGTGTACTCCTTTTTTACCGCTGAAAATCTCAATATTATAAATATCTCCATGATGCTAAAAAATGTATCCGGGGTTCTGTCCGGGGTTTTAAACTGTGTGGCGGCCCTGGAGGCTAATGTACTTACCATAAATCAGAACCTGCCTATTCATGGGGTAGCCTATGTTACTTTATCAATCAGTGTAGAAGATATGACCGTATCGATTGATGACTTGCTGGAAGCGCTTAAGAGGCTAAACGGAGTTATCAACGTAGAAATTGTTGGAAAGAGTTAAGTTTAGGAGGTAATGTAGAATGATTAATATTGGCTTACTCGGATGTGGAACAGTAGGGTCCGGAGTAGTCAAATTAATAAATACTAATAGTGAGATAATCGGAGAACGAACCGGCTCCAGCATTGCCATCAAGAAAGTTCTGGATAAGGACCAGGAAAAATGCTTAGCGCTGGGAATTGAACCAGATAAGGTAACCGGGGATTTTGATGATATTCTTAACGACAGTGAAATAGATATAGTGGTTGAGTTAATAGGGGGAATTGAACCCGCATTCAGTTTTATTACCGCTGCTATGCAAAAAGGCAAACACGTTGTTACCGCTAACAAAGACCTTATAGCCATAAAGGGTAAGGAGCTTTTTCAATCAGCTTGTGAGAATAATGTTGATTTCTATTTTGAAGCTAGTGTAGCCGGTGGGATTCCGGTTGTTTATCCTCTAAAACAGTCATTGGCAGGTAATCGCATAGAGGAAGTCATTGGCATATTAAACGGAACTACTAATTACATATTGACCAAAATGACCCGAGAAGGCCGGGATTTTGCTGAAGTACTGGCTGAGGCTCAGAAACTGGGGTATGCGGAGGCAAACCCTACTGCTGATGTAGGTGGTTATGATGCGGCTAGAAAAATTGCTATTCTATCATCCATAGCCTTTAACAGCCGGGTAACCCTTGATGATGTATATGTAGAAGGCATTACTGCTATTTCTCCCGTGGATATAAAATATGCGGGTGAATTAGGTTATGTGGTGAAGCTTCTGGCAGTTGGCAAAGAGAATGAGGAGGGACAGATTCAGGCTCGTGTACACCCGGCTTTTATTCCCGTAAATCACCCCCTGGCGTCAGTTAATGATGTCTTTAACGCGGTATTTATAAAGGGAGATGCTGTCGGGGAGATAATGCACTATGGACGCGGGGCAGGGCAAATGCCTACAGCCAGTGCAGTGGTTGGTGATATAATAGAGATTGGCCGCAATATAATGCACAACATTAGTGCCCGTATTGGCTGCACCTGTTACCGGGAAAAGCCAATATTAAAGATTAGTGAATTAGAAGCCAAGTTTTATATTCGCATGACGGTGACCGACCGTCCCGGGGTATTGGCCGGCATATCAGGAGTTTTTGGCAATAATGATGTGAGTATTGCCACAGTGGTACAAAAATCAAGTGAAAAAGATATGGCGCAATTAATAATGATAACTCATTGTGTAAAAGAAAAACATCTGCGGGATGCCCTGGCCGTTCTTGATGGAATGAGTATTGTAAAAGAAATCAACAACGTAATAAGGCTGGAAGGGAACGACAGCATTAGATAAATCATACCTTAAGGAAAATACCGTAATTGCAGGAGAGTGAGAGTTTTGGGACTACTGGTTCTTAAATTTGGCGGCAGTTCCGTCGCATCAATTGATAAAATAAAGAATGTTGCTACCAGAATAAAAAACAAGCGGGATGAGGGTAATAAAATAGTAGTTGTTGTATCTGCTATGGGGGACACTACCGATGAACTGATTGAAATGGCAGCAGCAACAGGTGGCAGTGATTACTGCCGGGAAATGGATATGCTCCTGGCTACCGGCGAGCAGCAATCGGCTGCTTTACTGGCTCTTACATTAAAAAGCATGGGATGTGAAGCGATTTCCCTGACTGGATGGCAGGCAGGTATTGAAAGTGACGCTGCTTACAGCAAGGCTAAAATTAGCGGCATACACCCGACTCGTATTCAGAATGAACTGGATAAAGATAATGTGGTGGTAATCGCAGGCTTTCAGGGACTATCACCCGACGGGGATATTACTACCCTGGGACGGGGTGGATCTGATACTACCGCCGTTGCCCTGGCCGCCAGCTTGAACGCCGACCGGTGCTTAATATTTACTGACGTTGACGGGGTATATACTGCTGATCCCCGGGTGGTAAAAGATGCCCGCAAATTAGCTATGATTTCGTACGAAGAAATGCTGGAAATGGCCAGTCTGGGAGCTGTCGTTATGCAGCCCCGGGCCTGTGAATATGCCATGCTTTATAAGGTAGATGTAGAAGTATTAAGCAGTTTTAACAATAATCCTGGAACCATAATTACGGAGGTTACTAAAATGGAAAAAAGCAGAATAGTTAGCGGAGTTGCTCATGACCTGAACTGCGCCCGGTTTGGTCTGTTCGACGTACCGGATCAGCCCGGTATAGCCAAAACCCTTTTTAAAACCCTGGCCAAACATGGAATTAATGTGGATATGGTTATTCAGAGTACCATGCGCGACAATCGCAATGACATAGCTTTTACCATAGAAAAAAATGATCTTGCCAGGGCAGTACCGGTAGTTGAAGAACTGGTAAAAGAAATAAGTGCATCGGATATGTTCTATAGTGATGACATTGCTAAAGTGTCTATCGTGGGCGCAGGCATGCAGAGCAATCCCGGTGTCGCCGCAGATATGTTTGAGGCTCTGGCCGACGAAGATATCAACATTCATATGATATCCACCTCAGAAATAAAAGTATCCTGTATTATAGACGAAGACCGAATAGAAGACGCTGTAAAAGCCCTGCACAAAAAATTTAATCTTCACGAGGCAGAATAAAAATAAGTGAACTTTAAGGAACCTGGTTCCTAAAAGTTCACTTATTATGCTACATGGCCTTGACGAGACAGCCATTCTGTTATACAATATTCCTTGCGTCGGGGTGTAGCTCAGTTTGGTATGAGCGCTACGTTGGGGACGTAGAGGCCGCTGGTTCAAGTCCAGTCACTCCGACCATTTTATAAGGCAAAAAATAGGACTTCCTAAAATAAGGGAGTCCATATTTTTTTCTGAGGTTTTAGATTGTTGCAACCGTGCTGCAATATAGGTGTCAGCGCTACCAGGAAAAACCACTGCGCTATCACCAAGCCAAGATAAAAGATGCTCTGGCCATAGAACAAAAATATCTGACACCCTTACCAGCCAGACAGTTTGATTACGCTCTTACCTCCATGGCAGACGTAGACAATATGAGCCTGGTTAAATCTGACCGTAACCGTTACTCTGTGCCGGTGGACCTGGTAGGTAAGCCAGTAACGGTAAAGGGTTACCCCTATGAAGTTAAGATCTATTACCGAGCCCGAGAGGCAGCCGTCCACCATCGGATCTATCGACAAGGTGAGACCAGCCTGGTTTTAGAACACTACTTGCCAATACTAGTGCAAAGACCGCGGTCGCTGCAAAACGCTGCGCTATTATGCCAAGCTTCCTTGCCCCCAGGCTTTGCAAAACTTAAAGTTCGCCTGCTGGCCAAGGGTGAAACCAAACGCTTT
>JBMNOY010000074.1:0-7536 GCA_050943315.1 Syntrophomonadaceae bacterium | reverse complement strand
TGAGTACAAACTAAGTTGCTTGGGACCCGTCCTGAGCACATGAAAACCCCCTTTGATTGGTGTTTGCGTCACATTCATTATATCATAAGGGGGTTTTTCATTGCTTTTACAGAGACATTTAATTGTATTTTTGCTATTTTTTATTATGCGTTTTTCAGCGGTCTCGGACGGTTCGTCCCCCTGTCACATCCCCTCTGCTTCCAAAATCAGTCCCCGTCTACTTCAGCAGTTGCTTAAGGCTGGCTCTGGTAGCTGTTTTTATGTTTTGGATAGGAATGCTGTTCGTCATAGTTGGCCCATAGGGGCGGTTGATTAACCGGGTATCCAGTACAATGACAATACCGCTGTCTGCTTCACTTCTTATTAACCTTCCCACCCCCTGTTTGAATCGTACGGTTGCATCCGGAAGAGTAAAATTCATGAAACTGCTCTGGCGGTTCGCCCGGCAGTACTTGTCGGCGGCACTGCAATAGGGTTCAGTGGGAGCCCGGAACGGGAGCTTAACTATTACCAGACATTTTAACACGTCCCCTTTTAGATCGATTCCTTCCCAAAATGTCTCCACCCCCATTAAAACCGCGTTAGGGGATGAGATAAACTCATTTATCAAGGTGCCAAAGCTACCGTCTTCACCCTGTACCAGCAGTTTTAAGCTATTCTGTTCACACCGGGGTCTGAGGTATGAGGCAACATCATTAAGCTGCTTGCGAGAGGTAAATAGTATCATAATGCGCCCGCCTAGCGATGAAATAATATCATCAAGAGTCTGCTTTACTGCTTCATCAAATTTCTCCGTGTTCGGGTCGGGCATATCGCTGAGCACATAAAGGCAGGCATTCTTTTCATAATCAAAAGGTGATTTTTCCAGGAGAAAAAGGAACCGTCCGTTTTGAGCGTAATAAGATAACCCATTCCTGTCAATAAAATAGTTAAACTGATCCTCCACGGTTAACGTAGCCGAGACCATTATTAAGCTTTTAAGTTTAGAATACAGCAGGTTATCGATTAGTTCACCGGTATTGATAACTGATGAACAAACAGAGATGGCCTTGCCCTTAATATATTCAATCCAGGCAATCTTATCACTTCCGCCAATGTCTTCTTCCATCAGGTAATACAATTTATCCCCTATGTCCGACAGTGCGGTCTGCGCAGACGTAAGCTCGGATTCTTCTTCTCCGGTTAAACCCTGGGATAGATCCTCCAGCTTTTTTATCAATAGATAATTATTATCACGCCAGTTTTGGTATAACGGAAAAGCCTCTTCATACCATTTATTATCCCGGCTGCGGTTTTCAATTATATGTGTGAAGCTAAAATCACCAGGGTAGCTTATAACTTGATTAATAGATGTGAAAAAATTCTGGGTAAGCTCTATCCCGCGCTCTACCAGGTGGTTAATTTCGCTGATTTCACTGGAATATTGAGGAAATCTGTTTTTAAGATAGTATAAATAGCTCCTGCCCTTTTGGTTATGCAGCCAGTAGTACAACTCCACTGTCTCATTAAGCGAAAAACGGTTGGACAGCTTATCGAAAGCTTCGCGGTTGAAGGAATGGGCTTCATCAAGCACCAGGTAATGATATTCGGGCAGAATAGAATTATCAACTATCATGTCCGCCAACAATAAGGCATTATTGACAACTATGATATCAGCTTTTTCAAGCCGTTTCATCATCTTCAGGCGGAAGCACTTGTCCCGGTAACGGCATTCGGTATTCATGCAACTTCTGCGGTCAGAGGCCAGGATGGGCCAGTGGGCCATTAAATCACCGGAAATGGCTAATTCCTTGTTGTCACCGGTGCGGGTTCTTTCTGCCCAGCTCAACACCGCCGTAATAAATTGCTCTTCATGGCTATCAAGCTTCTGGCGGCCACTGATAATTCTCTGGTACTTATTCCAGCATAAAAAGTTTTCTCTTCCCTTGGCCTCGGCAAACTTAAATTCAAACTCTAAAACTGTTTGCAGATCGGGCAGGTCCCGCTCAGTTAATTGTTGCTGCAATGCTTTAGTGCGGGTGGATATAACCACCTTTTCTTTTTGGTTAACCGCCCATATTATGGCCGGCACCAAGTAGGCATAAGTCTTGCCTACGCCAGTTCCCACCTCAGCTGCTAAAAACATTTCTTCATTTAGTGCCCGGGATACTTCCCCGGCCATATGCACCTGTTCCATACGGTTGACAAAGCCCGGCATAGCTTTTTCCATAAGCCCTCCGGAGCCAATGTAGTACATTACCTGGTCAAAATATGATTTATCCATGTGGTATTTCCTTTTAACACTTTAAATTTAAAGTGGAATACGCTGATCTGTTAGAATTTATGCGGCTTTTAATATAATACCATGCCTATTGCTAAAGGATGGTATCTAATTAAGATAATATCAATATTCGAGCGAGAGAGATAGGTGTTTTAATTGATAGGCAATCAGGTAATTTTCTCTATCAGGTTCTTCCGGTCAACTTTTTTCACATAATAAATAGCCTCAACCTCAACGTTGTGGGTCTTAAGTATGTCATAATAGGAGTTTACATTATCAGGGTTTATCTTTATGGATAGTCCGCAGCTGGTAGATATCTCTCTTAAGGTAGGTATAATGATAAATTCCGCCTTTAACCCTTTTAAAATGTTCTCCGCCTTAAGAGCATGTGAAGTCGAACCAAAAGTAAACAGCGAATAATCAACGGCGTTTATCAGGTTATTACTCATTTTTTCCTCCTAAGTAATGTCACCAGTCCTAAAAAACGTACCTTTGGCAGTAGTAATAAGTTTATCCCCGGCATAAACGAAAGCTTCGGTAAATATCATGTTACGGCCAGCCTTAAGCACCCGTCCGCGGGCAATAATCTCTGTGCCCAAGGTAGCCGAGGAAACCAGGCCGGTTGAACAGTCCACCGTGACAGCCCGAATACCTAAACTTCTTATGGCATTTCCCATGGCGGCATCAGCAATGGTCATAAGTAATCCTCCATGGATAATACCAAGGGGGTTGGTATGTTTTTCTTCCGGCATTACTGTGAACTCTGCATAACCGGGGCCTAATTCTTTAACTTTCATGCCCAGCAACTGATAAAATGGAGTATGGCTTATAGACTCCAGTAGTTTTGTAAATAATTGATCATCCAAACCTGAGTTCGTTGGCATAATAGTTTCATTCTCCTTATAATTCATCATTTATGTTATTATACCATAATTTATCTGCCATATTTTATAACTAACAGTTATATATTTGCCTTACCGGTAAATAAATAACCACATTAGTGTCCGGGCAAGATAAGCACAAGGAGTAACCCTGTTGTCGCCTGTGGATGGAAGTTTTCTTCGGATAAGCCGGTAAACCTTCGCGGGGAGAAAGGTGAGTTATGCTGAGTTATGCTAAGTTATGATCGGCTCTGGCCTGACTATCCCGGTTGGTTCGATATATACCGTGGCAATCGTTATGATTTATAATATTAAGGAACCTTTCACTATGAACTTGCTTAACAGGTTATTAATTATTTGAACCTAAAAATGACTAAACGCCCCTACATTTGACTTCTAGAATTTAGAAAACCGGCCTGGTTATGTTATACTAAAAAAATCATATTTTGGGAGGCATAATATGAGTACTGCCATATCTGTACAGTCAATAATTAAAGACCCTTCACTAGCTCCTTCCGGCTATAATAAACTGCAATGGGTAAGTCAACACATGCCGGTACTGAACATGTTAAGAGAGGAATTTGCCCGGGACAAGCCCCTGGCCGGTAAAACCATTGCCTGCTGCCTTCACCTGGAAGCCAAGACCGGTTACCTGCTGCTGGCCCTGCAAGAAGCCGGAGCACGGGTTGTCGGCTGTGCCAGCAATCCCCTGTCAACTCAGGATGATGTAGTAGCCGCTCTGGTTGATTCCGGTATCACTATTTTTGCCATTCACGGCGAAAGCTCCGAACAATATCAAAAGTTTTTGGAGATGACTCTGGATTGTAATCCTGACGCGATTATCGATGATGGGGCGGATCTGGTTAGCGAGCTTCATAAAAGCCGGACCAGCCAGGCCGCAAAGATTATCGGGGGATGTGAAGAGACTACCACCGGTATTGTCCGACTTCGCGCCATGGACCAGGATAAAACATTGCTTTTTCCCATGATGGCGGTTAACGATGCTTATATGAAATACCTCTTTGATAACCGTTACGGTACCGGTCAGTCCGTTTGGGACGGAATCAACCGCACCACCAACCTGGTGGTAGCCAGCAAGACCGTAGTAGTAGCCGGATATGGTTGGTGTGGTAAAGGGGTATCAATGCGGGCCCGAGGTCTCGGAGCAAAAATAATAGTTACTGAGATTGACCCTATTAAAGCTAATGAAGCCATCATGGATGGTTTTCAAGTTATGCCTATGCAGGAAGCCGCCAAAATCGGGGATATTTTTATTACCGTCACTGGAAATATTGATGTTATCCGCAAAGAACATTTTATGGTAATGAAGGATAATGCGATTATGGCCAATGCCGGTCATTTTGATGTGGAGATCTCTAAAAAAGATCTTAATAGTTTGGCGGTCAGTTCCCGGATGTTAAAGAATAATCTGCAAGAATTTGTGCTGCCTGATAACCGAAAATTATATCTTCTGGCCGAAGGCAGACTGGTAAACCTTGCCGCCGGGGACGGACATCCTGCTGAAGTTATGGATCTGAGTTTCTCCCTGCAGGCTTTATCATTGATTTATGTCATTCAAAATCATGCCCAATTAGGCAACCATGTCTATAAAGTACCCGAGGAAATCGATAAAAGGGTCGCTTTCCTTAAGCTTAAGGCGGATAACATATCAATTGACCGGCTAACCGCTTACCAGCAGGAATACTTATCCAGTTGGGACACCAACCTTTAGGTATTTTATTGAATATAAGAACCGCCCTTTTCACAGAATATTAATACCATTTTGTAAAAGGGCGGTTCCTCTGTATGAGTAATATTAATAAGAAATACATGGTTATTTTCTTTGGTATTCTTATCGCCATCATGATTGCGTCCTACATTCTCAATACCATAGTGCCGGCTCCTTACTCCATACCCGGTATTTTTGCACCAGGTGAAGAAGCTAAATCTTCCTACACTACCATTAGGGACACTGCAGGTAATGTAGTCTTACAGACTGGATTACCAGTTCACCGCGATGACGAGTATATAAATGAAAAAGATATCCATTATAAAATAGTCCAGGTAAACGGCAACAGTGCCATAGCTGAGCAAAAGCAAGAGCAAACCGCCCAGGACACCAGGGCGGTTTTTAAATATGCCAATATGGCCAATCATTTTGCCTTCACTAAATATAATCCCGCCAAACCTGATAATGGTCACCATATAGTCATTTATCACACCCACTCTGATGAGTCATATATCCCCACCTCCGGGACAGACGCCAAACCAGGTAATGGTGACATATATGATATCGGGGCCTCCATGACCGACTCGTTAAAAACAGCCGGAATAAGTGTAACCCATAGTTATGCCAACCATGGTCCTCATGATATTAATGCTTACCACCGCTCACGGCGCACATTAGCCCGGTTGCTGAAAGAACAACCTGATGCCGCTTTTGATATTCACCGGGACTCTGCACCCCTTCGGGCTTATGCCACCACGATTAATGGTATTGATACCGCCCGGGTAATGATTGTTGTTGGCCGTTCCAACCCGAATGTACGAACAAATTTAAATTATGCCCGTTCCATAAAAAAACGGGCTGATTATCTGCATCCCGGCCTTATGCGAGGTATTTTTATCGGCCGCGGTGATTACAACCAGGACCTTTATCCAACTAGCTTGCTCTTCGAAATTGGCAGTGAACATAATTCACTTCAGGCAGCACAAAAAGCAGGCGTATTACTCACCGATGCTATCATCAGCCTAACCTGGGCTAAATAGCCATCCTTATAGCAACTCCCCTTCAACTATTTCATTTTTTGCTGACATCTTACAACTATTTGTTCAATAATTATATATAGATGCGGGGATGAAGGGAGATGGTTGGCCATCACTGCAAAATGGCAGGTTCTTATAATTATTTCGATCGGTATCTTCATGTCTACCCTGGATGGAAGCATATTAAATATCGCCAATCCTACTATTGCTGGTGCTTTAAAGGTTAATATGTCACAGGTACAGTGGGTGGTTACATCTTATATGCTGGTAATCACCTCATCCTTGCTTTTCTTTGGCCGACTGGGTGACAAAGTTGGCAGTGAAAAGGTTTATAGCTGGGGATTCCTGGTTTTCGGATTGGGCTCGTTGGTATGCAGTTTATCCCATTCACTGGGTTTTCTCATTTTCGCCCGTATCATTCAGGCATTTGGTGCCAGCATGATGATGGCTACCGGCATAGGAATTGTATCGAATACCTTCCCTTCAACCGAACGGGGTAAAGCATTGGGTCTGACTGGTAGTATGGTAGGCATTGGCAATATGGTAGGACCTAGTCTGGGGGGAGTTTTAGTAGCAAATTTTCCCTGGCAAGTCATTTTTTTAATAAACATACCCATTGGTGTTATAAGTTTTCTATTGGCTAAAAAATATCTGATTCCACAACCCCAAGACTCTACTATAAAGGGTTATGATACTGCAGGCATAAGCCTCTTTGCACTGGCAGCTGCGGCTCTGATTTTGTCATTAACAGGGGATGAAGGAATTAACATATACCTATTCGTTCTGGCTATCACAATGGTGATAGTTTTTTATATCTACGAAAAAAACACCCGTTGCCCAATGCTGGATTTTAGCCTTTTTAAAAGTACTATTTTTTTACGCGGCAACTTAATGGCGTCAGCTGTTTATACAACTCAAATGTCAGTCTTTTTTTTATTACCCTTTTGCATGGAAAGGTTATATCATTTATCCCCGTCTGAATCCGGGCTGTTTTTGACTATTCCACCGGTAACCATGGCTATAACAGCACCCCTGGCCGGTACCCTATCCGATAAACTGGGATCAGCACGAATTGTGTCAACTGCTTTGGCGTTGCTTACCACCGCTTACCTAATTCTATCCACCTTAGGTCCTCAAATGGATAATCTCAAAGTAATTTGCGGTTTGATTTTTCTGGGTTTGGGAATGGGAATGTTTGGTTCTCCCAACAATAGCTCTATATTTGGATCACTTCCTAAAGAAAAAGCCGGGTATGCAGGTGGCTTTGTTTCTACAGTGAGAAACCTTTGTTTTTCGCTGGGAATCGCTTTATCAGTAAGTATTTTTACTTATTTATATTCTATTAATCAAAAGCATCTGTCCGTTGCACTGTCTTACGTCCAGGCCAACAGCTCAGTTTACCGACTGGCCGCTGTAACCACTTTTTTGGCCTTATTGCTTTCCGCTCTGAATAAGAAAATGGTACCAGGGAGGGCTTTCCAGAAAGATATTTCTGCTTAACTTGTCAATAGTCAGCGAAAATGTCACCCCTTTACCTGGATAACTGAGCAGCAGAAATGTCACCCCTATTTCTTTTGGAATAGAACATTTTGTTATAACCAAACCAAGGAGATTTGTTTTTAGGTTTAC
>JBMNOY010000017.1:0-36799 GCA_050943315.1 Syntrophomonadaceae bacterium | reverse complement strand
ATTTTTTTAATCATAGACTCCTGCCGGTGCTCTACGACCCCCCGCAATTCAGGCAGCATTTGCCGATGAATCCTGGTCCCGATGTGCTTTTCGATTATTCTTAAGGTTCTGAGCTGCCCCGGTTCTAACAGGGTAATAGCAGTCCCTGTTCTTCCCGCTCTGCCAGTCCGGCCGATTCGATGAACATAACTATCGGGATCTTCGGGAATATCAAAATTAAATACATGGGTAACCACATCTATATCTAATCCGCGTGCGGCCAGGTCAGTGGCGGTCAGTATTTCCAGTTTGCCCTTGCGAAATCTATCCATTACATGGTCCCGTTCCCGCTGGGACATATCTCCATGCAAAGCATCGGCGGCATAGCCGCGCCTGGTTAACAGCCGGGCCAACTGGTCCGCACCTTTTTTGGTACGGCAGAAAATCAGACTGACCGGTGGTTTATTTATTTCTATCAACTGGCATATGGTTTCAAACTTATGGCGAGGATGCACTTCATAATACAATTGTTTGGTAAGGGATACGGTCAGTTCTGGTGACTTGATTATGATTTCTTCTGGTTCCCGTAAAAACTCGTAGGCTAATTCACGAATTTCCTTATCCAGAGTAGCCGAAAACAAAAAGGTTTGTCTGTCTTTAGGGCACTGCTCCAGTATTTTCTTAATGTCCGGCAGAAAACCCATATCCAGCATTTCGTCGGCCTCATCTAAAACTACATACTTTAAATCAGACAATTTTATTGAACCCCGTCCCATGTGATCAATTAAACGACCCGGGGTACCTAGTATTATTTCCGGCCGTTTTCTCAATGCTCTTATCTGTATTTCTATTGATTGTCCACCATAGACGGGCAGAACAAACGCTTTTACTTCACGCCCCAGGAAGGCTATTTCATCTGCTACCTGTACCGCCAATTCCCGGGTAGGACAAATAACCAGAGCTTGCAGACTATGATTGGGAATTATCTGATTTAAAATAGGAAGTCCAAAAGCAGCCGTCTTGCCAGTACCAGTTTTAGCCTGACCCATTATGTCACGGCCTTCGAGTCCAGGAGGTATAGCTTTCATTTGGATTGGAGTGGGCTCCTTAAATCCTTTCTTTTCAATCATGCGCTGCAATTCAGGTTTAAGACCCAGTTCTTCAAAATTTTGGATTGTCAAATAATTTTTCCTCCTTAATAAATACGGCATTTCTTTACTATATCATATTTACGCTATGATTTGCTGTTTATAACGTTTATATTAAAACTCTACTTTATGCTGCTTCTTTGATTGAATACTTAATATCCAGTCATTTTTTCTGTGTAGTCTGCACCTTTACTTAGTTCCCATTGCCACTATCACAGTTTTAGACCCATTTTCCTTTAAAGAGTCTTCGCATAGATCAATAAACAGTTCCATAATAACTCTCTCGACGTAGTTTCATCAGATATTCCAATTTTTATTTCTTATTCGTCAACTTTCTTGGATATTCCTTCTCCTTTAAATAAAAGCTATTTCATGCTTTATCTCTATTAGCAGACCCACCCAACTTTACGACAAACAAAAACAGGGCATTATCTATTAACATGACTAATAGATAATGCCCTTACTTTATTTTATTAAGAATCTCCCCAACCATTGATGCCCAAGGCTTGGTGAACTATTTATCTCTTACGCCTTGTTCTTAATTGCCGCCTGGGCGGCTGCCAGACGGGCAATGGGTATACGGTACGGGGAACAACTTACAAAATCGAGTCCTAATTGGTGGCAAAACTCTACCGAACTCGGTTCTCCGCCATGTTCGCCACAGATGCCCATTAATATATCCTTACCGGTGCCTCTTACTTTTTCAACGGCTATTTTCATGAGACTTCCTACTCCTTTACGGTCGATAACCGCAAAAGGATTATCCTTTATTACTTTCTTCTCCAGATAAACAGGAATAAATTTACCTTCGGCATCGTCACGGCTAAAGCCAAGGGTAGTCTGAGTTAGATCATTGGTGCCAAAGGAGAAATACTCTGCTTCAGCAGCTAACTCATCAGCTACGATACAGGCACGGGGAAGTTCTATCATTGTTCCCATGGTAAAGTTAAGTTCAATCCCCTTCTCCTTCTTTATCTGTTCATAGACAGTAAGGATCTGTTCTTTTAAATAGGAGAATTCAGCCAAATCTATTACCAATGGTATTTCTATTTCGGTAACCGTCTCAATTCCTTCCGCCTTAAGCTGGGCCATGGCTTCGAAAATGGCCCGGGCTTGCATGCAGTAAATCTCCGGATAGGTTAATCCCAGCCGGCATCCGCGATGACCCAGCATGGGATTAGCTTCGGCCAGATTACGAACCTTTTTAAGTAACTCCTCTTTTTCTAACAGAGCAGTACCAGTCTCATTTCTGAACTTCATTTCAGCTATTTCCAGCATTAATGTATCCGCATGGGGCAGGAATTCATGCAGGGGCGGATCCAGTAAGCGAATAGTTGCCGGATAAGGAGCAATCGCTTTTAATATGCCGTAGAAATCTTCTCTCTGGAACGGCAGTAGTTTAGCCAGTGCTTTCTCCCGATCGGCAAGGTCTTCAGCCAGAATCATTTCTTGAACAATAGGCAGCCTTTCTGTGGCCATAAACATATGCTCGGTACGACACAGTCCAATACCTTCAGCTCCCAATTCCCTGGATTTGGCTGCATCATAAGGCGTATCTGCGTTAGCCCGCACACCCAGCATTTTAATGTCATCCGCCCATTTTAAAAGGGTTTCAAATTCATCCGAAAGAGTGGGCTCAACCATGGCTACTTCGCCAAGTATGACATTGCCGGTAGCACCATCCACGGAGATAATATCGCCTTCTTTAACAACGATATCATTCACCGTAAAGGATTTAGCATCGACATCAATCTTAATACTTTCACACCCGCAGACACAAGGTTTCCCCATTCCCCGGGCGACAACTGCCGCATGAGAGGTCATCCCTCCCCGGCAAGTCAGAACCCCTTCCGCATATACAATGCCATGTATATCATCGGGGGTTGTCTCATTGCGAACCAGTACCACCTTTTCCCCGGCTTCACCCATTTTTTCGGCCTGATCAGGATTAAATACCACTTTGCCGCAGGCCGCACCCGGTGATGCCGGCAATCCTTTGGCTATTATATTCAGCTTAACGCTTGTATCTATTTGTCTATGCAACAGCTGGCTGAGTTGTTCCGGCTCTACCCGCATGATAGCTTCCTCTATGGTTATGAGGCCTTCACTTACCATATCTACGGCTGTTTTAACGGCTGCCCGGGCAGTCCTTTTGCCATTACGGCACTGTAACATATATAATTTGCCTTTTTCCACGGTAAACTCTATGTCCTGCATATCCCGGTAATGTTTTTCCAGCTTATTACAGGTATCAACGAACTGCTCATATACCGAAGGCAATTCCTCCTGCAATTTTGATATCGGCATAGGTGTTCTTATACCAGCGACCACGTCTTCTCCCTGGGCATTTACCAGGAACTCACCGTAGAGTACTTTTTCTCCGGTGGAAGGATTACGTGTAAAGGCAACCCCGGTTCCGCAGTCATCTCCCATATTACCAAAAGCCATACATTGAACATTAACCGCTGTACCCAAATCGTCAGGTATTTTATTTAAACGCCGGTAGACAATAGCGCGGTGATTATTCCAGGAATCGAATACCGCCTTAATGGCCAGGATAAGCTGTTCCTGAACATTCTGCGGAAACTCAAAACCTTTGACCTGTTTAACCAAATCTTTATATTCGCTGATTATTGACTTCAATTCACTGGCTGGTATTTCATAATCAAAAATCAGACTCAGCTTGCGTTTATATTTCTCAACAATTTCATCAAATTCACAGTGTTCAATCTCCATAACTACATTGGAGAACATCTGAATAAAACGACGGTAACAATCATAGGCAAACCTTTCGTCACCCATCAGGTCTGCCAGGCCCTTTACAGACTCATCGTTTAGACCCAGATTTAAAATCGTATCCATCATACCCGGCATGGAAATGGCAGCTCCGGAACGAACCGATACCAGTAATGGGTTATCCTGTTGGCCAAACTTTTTGCCGGTTTTATCCTCTAACTGCGCCAGCGCAGCTAATGTATCCTCAAGCATCCCCTCAGGGAATTCGTTGCCCCGGGCCAGATATTCATTGCAGGCCTCGGTGGTTATTGTAAATCCAGGCGGGACGGGCAACCCGATATTGGTCATCTCTGCCAGATTAGCTCCTTTACCTCCCAGCAGTGATCGCATACCCGAATTCCCCTCTTCAAATCGATAGACAAACTTTCGGCTAGACAATTATTTTTAACCTCCTATCACCGGTGTTGCAATAAAAGAGCAACAAAACAAAACAATTTACAATTAAGAGATGGTTATTTGCCACGAATATATATTATTGGTGTATACAGCCATCATGGTTTGTCTTTTTGGATATCTTAAGGGACGATTTGTATGAGGTATTGTTATACATTTTTCACCAATACTATACTGCTGTGATTACTAGAAACTAGACATTAAGATAAAGGGTTGCCAATCATCACCTCCAATAAAACTTGCGTATAGACGGGGCGATACTAACCCCAATAACCCTATCTCTTTTCCCTGAGTAATTCCAGTATGGTTTTCTGTTCAACCGAAGCTACCAGACCACGAGTTTGAATGACCCGGTCTGGATTCACACTTACGCTGTCAATCCCGGTTTTAACCAGGAATTCAGTAAATTCGGGATAAAGAGAAGGTGCCTGACCACATATGGAAACTGTTTTGCCATATTTATGAGCAGTTTTAATTAAATGAGCAATAGCCCGTTTAACAGCCGGGTCCCGTTCGTCGAAATAGCCCATACCATCCAGTACTCCGGAATCCCGATCGGCTCCAAGGGTTAACTGGGTCAAATCATTACTGCCAATACTAAAACCGTCAACCAGTTGGCTAAATTCATCAGCCATAAATATAACCGAAGGTACTTCTGCCATAATCCATAGTTTAAAATTCAAGCCCTGCTGCAGTCCCTCTTCAGCCATAATCGCTTTAACCTGTTTTAACTCCCAGGTGGTACGCACAAAGGGCAGCATGGCCCAAATATTCTTTAAGCCGTATTCTTCACGTGCTTTACGCATTGCTTTACATTCCAGGCGAAATCCTTCCAGGTATTCCTCGGAAATATAGCGTGAAACACCGCGCCAGCCAATCATGGGGTTATTCTCAATGGGCTCGACTTCTTCGCCGCCTTTTAGACCGCGGAACTCATTGGTTCTGAAATCACTCATCCTTACTACTACGGGACGGGGATAAACGCCCTGAGCTACGGTGGTCAGTCCTTCGGCCAGTTTGTCAATCATAAACTGCTGCTGACCGGTTTTAATCAAATACATAGGATGAGCACCAATTAAATTAGTAAAGATAAACTCCACTCTCATCAGGCCTATTCCGTCAAAGGGTAAATCTTTGTATTTTTCAACCAGTGCCGGTTGACCCAGATTCATATATATTTTCGTTCCCGTAACCGGGAACAATTGCCGCATGACATCAGGCGTTAATCCCAGTCCGACGGTCTCATTTTTTTCCTGGCCCAGATCGACCAACTCTTTATATACAACACCCCGGGTGGCATCTACGGTAACTTCCTGTCCGGTTTCCAGTATATCAGTAGCATTGTGGCAACCAACAATACAGGGAACTCCCAGCTCCCGGGAAACGATAGCAGCATGGCAGGTTCGTCCTCCCTCGTCGGTTATAATGGCCCGGGCCTTACTCATAGCCGGGACCATATCCGGGTTGGTCATAACCGTAACCAAAATATCCCCTTCTTTGACGGTGGAGATATCATTATCACGAATAATATTTACTTTGCCGGAAGCAATTCCGGGAGAAGCAGGCATTCCTTTAACTAGTACTTGCAAATCTTCTTTTTTAGCTGTGTTCATTGGCACCTTCTCCTCTTCTAGTGTAGTTATCGGACGAGCCTGTAGTAAATAAAACTGCCCGTCACTCTCATCATAAGCCCACTCTATGTCCATGGGCATACTATAATGTTGTTCAATCCGGGCGCATATTTTTGAAAGGCGAATGATATCTTCCTCGGGTAGACATTGACTGGTAACATATTCATTCCCCAAATATTCACTCACGGATGTGGTGATAGTACCTATTTCATTTGCGGGATCCCTTATAACCATTGCCTTTTTGTGGGAAACTTCTATTTCTTTAACCTTCCAGCTCTCTTTTTCCACGATATAGTCATCAGGCGTAACTATGCCTGAGACTACAGCTTCACCCAATCCCCAGCTGGCGTTGATAACGATTTCATCCCTGGCTCCGGATACGGGGTTAGAGGTAAAGGCTACTCCGGATTTGTCCGCCGACACTAACTTTTGCACCACTGCTGAAATGTAAACATCAAAGTGATCATATTTTTGCGTTTGGCGGTAGTAGGTAGCCCGGGATGTCCATAAAGACGCCCAACATTTTTGAACATAGGAAACTACGTCATGGGCCCCCATAATATTCAGGTAAGTATCCTGTTGTCCGGCAAAGGATGCATCCGGCAGATCTTCTGCTGTAGCTGAACTTCGCACGGCTACACGAGGATTATTACCTGTACCGGTTAGTTTCCCATAGGCGGATATAATCTCATCCTTTATTTCTATGGGCATAGATGTGGAAGTAATTAATTGACGTATTTTCTCCGTGTTTTCATCCAACTTCCGGGTATCTTCTATGTCAGTTTCCGCAATTAATGCACGAATTTCTTCCTGCAAACCTGTAGATTTAATAAAATGTTGGTAAGCATAGGCGGTTACACAGAATCCTGGTGGTACTTGTATACCTGCCTGGGTAAGTTCACCTAAATTGGCTCCTTTGCCGCCCACCATGGCTATATCTTGCTTGGACAATTCTTCGAACCATTTAATAAAACGGTAACCCATTGAAATCAGATCCTCCTCTTAAAAACTACAATGTATAGAATCACTTTTGCTCACAAATACTATAATAGAGAAGATCACGGGCTTGTATTATTTTCCACAAACCTTTATATACTGCCACCTTATTAAGGGAATTCGTGGCTATTAAAACCTACCCTGTAATATTTTTTAAACGTTGCTTAACCTCCTGTAGTATATTTCCAGTATTCTGCTGGCTGTTTCTTCAACAGCCCGGTTGGTTACATCAATTACCGGACACCCCAACTTTTTCATTACCTTATCAGAGAACTCCAATTCCTGAATAATTCGTTCCGGATGAGCATAACTGGCCTGGCCTTGTAAACCGAGTGTTTTTAATCTTTCCATACGAATGTGATTAAGCTGCTCCGGCTTTATAACCAATCCAATTACCTTACCTTTTTTTACCGAGAACAACTCCTCAGGCACGGATACTTCAGGTACAAGCGGTACATTGGCAACTTTAATCTGTTTGTGGGCCAGATACATGGAAAGAGGAGTTTTGGAAGTTCTGGATACCCCTACCAGAACGATGTCAGCCAGGTTTATACCCCGCGGGTCTTTGCCGTCGTCATAGCGCACTGCAAATTCGACTGCTTCAACTCTCCGGTAGTACATTTCATCTACTTTCCTGAGCAACCCTGGTTCACGTTTAGGCTCAATGTGGCTAACGCTTCTAAATGCGCTTACAAGAGGTCCCAGTATATCAACACATACCACTCCCACCCGGGTGCACTCAGTTACCAGAAATTGAGCAAGTTCCTCCACCACCAGTGTATAGGCTATTAGAAACTTGTTTTTGACCGCCTGGTTAACAATTTCCGCTAGGGTCTCTTTATCAGTAATGTTGGGAATTCTTCTTATTTCCATTTTACCCGAGTTGAACTGACTGGCAGCAGCCCTGACCACCATCTCGGCAGTTTCTCCTATCGAGTCAGAGACAATAAAGACTCCTGGCAAGTGATTAGACAAATCTAAACCTCCTCCATTCTGTTACATGCCAAATCAAGAAACAGCCTGGCAATATTAGTCTTGGTTACTCTGCCTACAACTTCCAAATTCTCCTCACCGCTCTCGTTGATATAACATTTAACCACCGGTAAGCTATCTACCTCATGTTCGACTATCTTTTTTACTGCCTCCACTACAGTTTCATCCATAGTGGTAGTTACAATATTAGGCATGCGGGTCATTATCACACTTACCGGTACTTTGTGAATATCTGCCTGTCCCAGGGTAGTCTTCAAAAAGTCCTTGCGGGAAACTACTCCCACCAGAAAATTATCTTCTCCTACTACGAAGATACTGCCTGTATCCTCCACGAAAAGAGTAACAATTGCATTATATATACTGCAACTTTCCTTTACTATCACCGGCATAGACTGTATATCTCTTATCCGGTATTGATTAAGAATTCTCCGAACTTCGTTTTCTACCCCTTCAGTTTTAAAGGTATAACCTACCCGCGGTTTTGCCTCCAGGAAACCTGACATGGTTAAAACCGCCAGGTCTGGCCGTAGAGCAGCTCTGGTTAGGTTCAACAGTTCGGCTATTTGTTCACCGGTAATTGGACCATGAGTCTTGACTATTTCCAATATCCTTTCCTGTCTCTCATTCAGTTCGATACTATCCACCACCCAATTATGCTATACTTTTTGGGCAAAATCTGTTCAATCATATATACTATATCATAAATTAAAATCCTGTATAAAGTATTTTGTCATTATTTTGACCTTACTTTTGCTGGCCTTTATTAGCCTGTATTATTGTGCAGCCACTAAATAACAATTTTACTGAAATCAGCTACCCGATTGCACAAATTGGTTATGGATTTTAGCAAACCCAGCCGGGCTGCTTTAAGTTCCTGGTCATCTACCATAATCATTACTGATTCAAAGAATCTATCTATAAATGGTCTTAGTCCTGCCAATATTTCCAGGGCTGACACATAGTCCTGCCGGGCTAAAGCTTCATTTACCTGATTCTTTATCTTCAGATATTCGCTTAACAGTTGTTTTTCACTTTCATCTGCCAGTATCGCTTCATTAACATCATCATGGGGCCATTTTTTTGACAGGTTGTTGGTACGGTTAAAAGCTACCATAAAATCACCGAACCATTCCTTCTCTTTGCAATTCTGTATGACCCGGGCCCTGGTAGCAAGGTCTCTGACATCGCTTTCCGCCAGGGAATATACGGCATCGATCACATCATAGGCTATTCCTTTTTCCAGTAAAATTCCGCGCAGCCTCTGGCGAATAAACTCCATAACTTCTCTTACCGTGTCCTTACGGCCAAAATCCGGTTTAATGGCTAAGAACCCCGAATAAGCATGGTCTGCAATTGTCTCCAAATCTAATTGCAGTCCTTTATCCAGAATAATATTCACCACCCCCAGAGCTTGACGGCGTAAAGCGTAAGGATCTTGTGAACCGGTAGGCTTAATACCGATACAAAAACATCCCACCAGGTTATCTATCTTTTCTGCCAGGCTCAAAACAATACCCGCCGGTGTAGAAGGAAGTATATCACCGGCAAACCGCGGCAAATAGTGTTCAAATATGGCTTCACTGACTTCTTCCGTTTCACCGCTATTTTTAGCATAGTATCTGCCCATAGTTCCCTGTAACTCGGTAAACTCATAAACCATGGAGCTTAATAAGTCCGCCTTACACAGGTAAGCTGCCCGGCTTACCGTTTTGGGGTCGCTTAGCCGGTTTTGCTCACCGATGAATACAGCCAGATTCTTAAGCCGCATCACTTTATCATAAACACTTCCTAATTTCTCATGGAAGAGGACCTCTTTTAATCCGTCCACAAAATCGTCTAAAGGTTTTCTATTGTCTTCCTTCCAGAAGAACAAAGCATCCTCCAGACGGGCTTTAAGAACCCGTTCATTGCCGGCTTTAACCAGGTCCATACGGTAGTCGGTTCCGTTTCTAACCCCGATAAATCCAGGCAGAAGCTGTTTTTGGTCATTAAATACCGGGAAATACCTTTGGTTATTAATCATGGTAGTGGTAAGCACCTCAGGTGGCACGTCCAGATAAGACGGCGAAAATTCACCATAAAAAGCCGTAGGATACTCGAGCAAAAAGGTCACTTCCTCCAGTAGTTCCGGATTATCGGCCGGTACCCCGCCGGCAGCAGCCGCCGCCTTAATGACCTGCTGTCTAATCATTTCCCGGCGTTCGTCCTGGTCAAGTATTACATAGTTGTCCTTAAGCGCTTGGAAGTAATCTGCTATGGTATTGACTTTAACCGGACCCGAGGAGAGGAACCGGTGTCCATAGGTAACATTACTGCTAATGACATTTTCAATGCTGATTTGAATTGGTTGGGTGCCGTAAAGGGCCAACAGCCATCTTATGGGACGGGCAAAACGTGTGTGGTGATACCCCCAGCGCATCGACTTGGGGAAACCTATGGATTCTATTATATTGGTGAGCAGACCAGGTAATATAGTTTCTGTGGCACTGCCGGTTTCTCTTTTCACTGCGAAAATATAATCCACCCCGGCAACATCTCTTATTTGAAGGTCACTAAACTCCACACCCTGACTGCGGGCAAACCCTAATCCCGCCTTAGTGGGATTACCATCTTTATCAACCGCAATATCCTTTTTGGGTCCCCGGTTTTCGACAATGGCATCGGGCTGCTTCTCTTCCAGTTTCTGAACCAACAACACTAGCCTGCGCGGAGTTCCCCAAACATTAAGATTTCCATACTGGAGACGCACATCTTTAAATTTCTGTGCGGTTATATTCTTTAATTGTTCAATAGTTTTGGGCATATAGGCGGAAGGTATTTCTTCCACTCCGATTTCTAACAGAAGTTCCTGGGCCACGATTTACAACACCTCCGTATCTTTCAGTAATTCTTGTCTGAGTTTCTGGTCTTTGAGAAGGGGATAGCCCAGTTTTTTTCTTTGTTCAACATATTCGCCAGCCACCAAACGGGCTAGGTTCCTGACTCTTCCTATATACGAAGTCCGTTCCGTAACACTAATGGCACCACGTGCATCCAGCAGGTTGAACAGATGGGAACACTTCAAAACATAATCATAGGCAGGCTGAACCAGATGCAGGGCGGCAATATTTTTGGCTTCTTGCTCACAAAGATTGAACATGGTGGTTAAAGTGGAGACATCCGCCGATTCAAAATTGTAGTGGGAATAATCGACTTCTGCCTGATGATGTACATCACCATAAGTAATATTATCAACCCATTCAATATCATAAACATTTTCCTTGTTCTGAATATACATGGCGATTCTTTCAATTCCATAAGTTATTTCCGCACACACAGGATAACAATCTATGCCCCCGCATTGCTGGAAATAAGTAAACTGGGTAATCTCCATACCGTCCAGCCAGACTTCCCAACCCAGGCCCCAGGCTCCCAGGGTAGGTGATTCCCAGTTATCTTCTACCAACCTGATGTCGTGTTCATCAGGGTTAATTCCCAGGAATCTCAAGCTATCCAGATATAAATCTATAACATTGTCGGGAGAAGGTTTTAAGATAACCTGAAATTGGTAATAGTGCTGTAGCCGGTTGGGGTTTTCTCCATACCTGCCGTCAGTAGGCCGCCGGGATGGTTCAACATAAGCTACATTCCATGGTTCCGGTCCCAGGGACCGTAAAAAAGTAGCCGGGTTCATGGTTCCCGCACCCTTTTCCATGTCATAAGGTTGCTGTAAGATACATCCCTGCTTACTCCAGTACTCCTGTAAGCCTAATATCAGTTCCTGAAAATTCACTTCTTTACCTCCTTCTTGTTTATAAGGCAACAATTCAACGGGGATTACGCGGATCTACCAGGGATTTACGCGGATTTTATTATCCTGTATATTTCTAAAGTACCCGGGCAGAGTTATTGTTTATAATTGGGGAAAAAAATAAACCCATCCCTGGACAGGGACGGGTTTACCCGCGGTTCCACCCTGATTGGCCTTTAAGACCCACTCATACTTTCCGGGCTTTACTCACTTAGCAAAGCTTTCCTCCCGATAACTCCAAAGCGCCTTCGAAAGGTGTCCCTGCCGGTTTCCAGCCCCCCGGCTCTCTGTAAGAGACATCCGTTTTCTACTACTCTTCTTCATTGTTTATTAATATTTATTTACGAGTATTATAAGTTTAACAACCGCTCCAGGGCTTGTCAATCAGCGATACCCATAGCCTTTTTGAGGACGGTTATGGTGTTTTTCATGTAGAATTTCCTATCCAGATAGTACTCCATATACTTTTCCATTAATCGTTCCAGTTGCCGCATAGCCAACGGGGAATATTTAACCCGGTTAATTACCTTGAGATTGCCGTTAGCCAGCAGCCTTAACAGACCTATGGTTTCACCGTTCACCGGCAACAAATGGCCGTTTTCCTTAGTGCAGCCCGGGCAGATCAGTCCCCCGGCTGCCAAATCGAATCCTGCTATCTCTGCTTCCTGGCGCTGGCAAACTGCACATTGGTCAACTTGTGGCCGGTAGCCAAGAGATATCATCAGTACCATTTCGAAATACCTTACCACCATCAGATTAAAACCGCTGTGGTTAAACAGGTCCAGGACGGAGAGTGTAGCTGTAAATAAACTGGGGAGAGGTAGATTATCCAGCAGACTTTTATCCAATAATTCCATCAGATACATGATATGCAGAGTAGCATTTAAATTCTCCCGGCAGCTGCCATAAAAATCCAACAAACGGCCCTGAGTTATCAAGTCCAGTTCTTTACCGCTGTGTAAAAACAGGAGTGAATGACAAAAAGGCTGCACACAGGCTCGCAGACTGCTGCCCGGTTTTTTTACACCTTTGGCAACTACTCGTTTTTTGCCTTTGTCCTGGGAAAATATGGTGACTAATTTGTCTGTTTCCCGTATATCCGTATTTTTCAGAACAATGGCCCGTGTGCGATAATACATCTGTCTCCCGCCTAAAGTTTTATTGTGGTTCAACCCGCGGGGTGAGGCATATCCATACCCACCCGGTATTTTTCTTCCAAGGGTCACCTAAATAGCACATTAAATGTTTTCACCGGTTCATTTACCCTTTGAACCGGTATTCCCAGCGATTTCTGCATATTGGCACAGAATTCATCTGCTTTAGGTTCACTTATGGAACTGTAATTAAACGCGATGTAAATTTTATTTACATCGCTTAGGTTTAGCAAACGCCAGTTTTCCAGGGTCTGGTCTAAACTATGGCGGCTGTTTACATAGGTTAGAATTATTCCATTATATTTGCTCATTCCCGGTCTGCCCACAGGTTGGAAATTTTCACCGGATTTTTCTCTATAATAGCATTCTTTAAAGATTTTTCCCGCTAAACCACTAAGGGAAACGGAGTTTTTGACCAGTGCCCATCTGGGTACAGTAACTATTACCGAGTTGGAGTGGATTTCACCGGCTATCTTCTTTATAGTACTGACCTTGATGCCATCCAGCATATAAGCATGCACAGCATATCCCCCCATCTGGGGAATCATGATTAAATCAGGTTCAAGTCCTAGAGTAGCCAGATGATGTCCCCCATCAAATACAACTACCCGGTATCCTTTAGCCTTAACTGAGGTTAGATATTTCGAACCCTCCCGGGTTGTATGCCAGGCATCAAGTCCGGAGCATTCTACCAGCGCCTGGCCATTACCAGTAATGAACTTTTCTACTTCCTGCACATAATTATGATTGCCCGGCATTACTGTCTGTATCTGCATATTATTCAGGTCAAAGTCAAGTTTTCTTAAACCCGGATTATATATAAAATTAACATCAGTTAGGGAACATACCCGGGAGGCATATATATTAAGCAGGTAGTTATATCCCAGTGATTTGACAAGATCGGAAGGATAATTAACCATTATGTAAGTATAGGCTAAAATAAGAGTGATAATAAAGCATAATGTCTTTAGATGAGTTATTTCCTTCTGCACTCCTCCACAATTTTGACCGCATTACTGGTTCCCAGTCTATCCGCACCTGCCGCGAGCAAACTCAGTGCAAACTCTAGAGTCCGGATTCCGCCCGACGCCTTGATTTTCAGCCGGTCCGATTTAGACGCCTGTATGGTTTCAATATCTTCCAGGCTTACCCCGCGGGCAGCAAAGCCGGTGGATGTTTTAATGTAATCGGCACCTGTATCACCCACCAGATGAGTTAGATTAATTAGTTCTTGTTTATCAAGTAATGCTGTTTCTACTATCACCTTGAGGATAAACTCCTGGTTCTTCTTAAGCTCTACTATATCCCGAATTTCCTGTTCAACCAGATTAAGATTATGATCTTTAACGGCACCCAGGTTAATCACCATATCCAGTTCCTCGGCACCCTGTTCTAACGCTTGCCGGGCCGCAAATTTTTTGGTGGCCAAAGTTTCTGCACCCAGAGGGAAACCAATTACGGTACATAGTTTTACTTCGCTATTTCTAATATAATGACGAGCAAGCTGCAAGCGGCTGGGATGAACACAAACGGCTGCCATTTTATATTCTGCTGCCTCAAGGCATAGTTTTTTTATATCGCCTGCGGTTGCTTCCGGCCGCAGATTAGTACTGTCGATATGTCTTGCTATCACATTGTCTCCTCCTGCCTACAGCCGATATCCAAGTTGATTCAAGTTGTTCTGACTATCACGCCAGTTCTTTTTCACTTTTACCCACAAATCAAGATATACAGGGCCATTAATGAGATGCTCGATATCAATACGGGATTGTTCTCCTATTTGTTTCAGCATCTGGCCCTGTCTGCCAATAATGATCCCCTTTTGCGACTCTCTTTCCGTGTAGATAACTGCCTTCAAATATACTTTGCCATTGGCCTGAGACCGGAATTCCTCAATTTCTACCGCCAGGGAATGGGGGACCTCATCCCGGGTTAGCAGTAAAGCCTTTTCCCGGATTAACTCCGCAGCAATAAGGGACACTGGCTGGTCGGTTACATTGTCAGCCGGATAATACAGCGGTCCATCAGGAAGATAGTCAAAAGTCTTTTCAAGTAATAATGGTAAATTAGTACCATTGACCGCAGACAGAGTAATAATCTCGGCAAAACTCATTTCCCCGTTAAAAGAGTGAATAAATTCTTTAGTTTGATCTTCACTGGCCAGATCAATTTTATTTACCAGTAAGAATACCGGCACCCTGGCCCCTATCAATTGATTAAGTATAAACTTTTCCCCCCCGCCCAGGGGTCTGGTGACATCAGTCATGTAATATATCAGATCAACTTCTTCCAAAGTTCTGGTGGAAACCTTCACCATGTATTCCCCCAGTAAATGTTTGGGCTTATGTATACCGGGAGTGTCTACAAAAACTATTTGACCTTTATCGCAGGTATAAATCCCTTGAATACGGGTTCTGGTGGTTTGGGGTTTTTCCGATACTATGGCAATCTTTTCCCCAATGATGGAGTTCATTAAAGTAGATTTCCCAACATTAGGTCTACCCACAATACTTACAAATCCGGATTTCACTAAATTACCCCTCCTGATACAGAAGCATAAACTAAAACCATATCTATTTATCTAATACAAAAATACTGGGCAGTAAATCGCTCAGATGGTATTCCTGGTATTCATCTTGTTGATTAGTAACAAATATTTTTATTTGGGGCGAAAATTCTGCTAAAACTTGCAGGCAGGCACCACAGGGATATATAAATGCATCCCCGCTGCTGGCCACCGCTAAAGCCACAAATTCGCGCTGCCCTTCAGAAACAGCTTTGAATACCGCAATTCTCTCCGCACAAACAGTCAGCCCGAAAGATGCGTTTTCTACATTAACTCCGCTATAGATTCTGCCGTCTTCGGTAAGCAGTGCTGCTCCTACCTTAAATCCGGAGTAAGGTGAATATGAGTTATTCAAGGCTTTGCGAGCCACACCGATAAGCCCATTTATATCCATTACATTCTCCTTAGTGTTATTATTGGAAAGAAACTACACCCAACAGAAGCCAAATAATGCATGATAATTCTAACCCCTCAGAGGTAATTCTATGTCTTCATAACTAAACTGTGTCCATCTGGGTTAGATTCTGATAACAGCTACCTTCTACCTGAAATGATGCCCAAAAATTAACCCGGCGATTACCAGAGCATTAATAGCAGTCAAGAGAACGGCACCAGCAGCCAGGTTCTTGGCCAGCTCAGCCAGCGGATGGTAATTATCAGTAACCAAATCAACGGTCTTCTCAATAGCTGTGTTGATAGTTTCGGCACTTAACACCATAAAAACAGTAACCGAAATTATGGCCCATTCAATGCGGGTCAGCCCTGCGTAGAAACCCGCACTCGCCACCACTATAACCGCCAGGCCATGTATTTTCATGTTTCTTTGCGTTTTAAAAGCGTAGCTAATCCCCGCCAGGGCCCAGGCAAAACTGCGGGCTAACTTTTTTGGCGTCATTGTGTCCGGCTACCTTTCCAGCTTGACCGCCTGCATAATCTTTTCTTCCAGGGTTCTCATTCCTTTTGCTTCTTCCTCTGTCTCGTGGTCATAGCCGATCAGGTGAAGCATGCCATGGGCTACTAAATAACCCAGTTCCCTGGAGATACTATGCCCATATTCCTCACTCTGTTCAACTGCTTTCTCCAGAGATATTACTATATCCCCCAAAACATTAACCTCATCAGTTGAGTCGTAATCTGGTTCATCTTCAGTTAGCTCATTCATGGCAAATGAAAGAACGTCTGTAGGTGTATTTTGATTCCGGTAAATAAAGTTAAGCTCTTTTATGTAACTGTTATCTACCAGTAATATACTCAATTCGGAATTCTTAGGTATCTTAACAATTTTAGCAGCAGCATTGGCAACATTCATGATAACCTGTTGCATTTCCTTATTATAGTTAACCTTGTTCTGTTGATTTATTATCATGGTCTCCATAGCTTTCTCTCCTTTTTTGTAATTCTTTAGCTATAGTCTCAGGATACTCGATACGTTTATGGTAAACGCCTTCAAGCAATTTACAGAACGAGTTGGCAATGATATCTAAATCTTTAAAAGTAAGGTCACATTCTTCCAACTGGCGATCATCCAGTTTGTCCCTTATAATCAACCGTACCATTTCTCTGATACTTTCGCTGGAAGGTTCTTGTAATGACCTAACTGCCGCTTCGATTGAATCAGCCAGCATAACCAGTGCTATTTCCTTGGTCTGCGGTTTAGGGCCTTCATAACGAAAGCCTTCTTCACTGATTTGACCATCAATATCTTCCTCTAGTGCCCGGCTATAAAAATATTTTGCCAGACTGGTGCCATGATGCTGAGCAATAAAGTCACTTATAATCCGGGGTAAACGAGATTCACGGGCCAGTTCCAGCCCTTCTTTAACGTGGGAGGTAATAATAAGGGCACTTAAGGCCGGGGCAATTTTCTCATGAGGGTTATCAAAATTGCGCTGGTTTTCCACAAAGTATTCCGGTCTTTTTAGCTTGCCAATATCATGGTAATATGCTCCCACCCGAACTAACAAAGGATTGGCCCCGACGGATTCTGCCGACGCTTCGGCCAGATTGCCCACCATTAAGCTATGGTGATAAGTCCCCGGAGCTTCCAGCAGTAATCTTTTTAACAGGTAATGATTAGGGTTAGACAGTTCCAATAATTTTATCATACTGGTTATGGAAAAAGCACTTTCCAGATACGGAAGCAAGCCTATCATTAAAATAGCGGAAAGAATTCCGTTAATAGCACCCAGTAAAATACCGGTTAAAGCCAAATTGAGCGTAATATTACCTGCTATTAATAACAAGGTAATTATGGTAAGAATATTGGCCACCGCGATGTATAATCCGGCTTTGGCTAAATCGGAAGTCTGGCTCAGCCGCGAAACCTGGTATACTCCAACGGTTCCGCCGACAAAGGCCACAATGGCATAGAACAGCTGGTTGCCATCGGTTAACAAGCCAACAAAGAGGGCCATAATCATTGTCAGGAAATAAGCCAGCCGGTTGTCTATTAATATAGCCAAGAGCATCGATCCCGCTCCTACCGGGGCCAGATAACCTATTAATGAATTTATCTCCGGTTGGTCGCTTATCTTTATTATGCTTAAGAACCTGGTAACTAATAAAACTAATATAAATATAATACCAATCAGCACTATTAACTTATCATTATTATAAATTTCATAATAATAGCGCCTTAGAAATTCTACAATCAGCCAGAATACAATAACTATAAATACTCCTGAACCGATTAAGGTGAGGAAATAACTCCTACTCCTTTGTATTCCTAATTGTTCCAAAACGGAAATTTGCTCGGCTGTTACCCGTTCGCCTTCACGGATTATAATTTCCCCTGATTTTATAGTTTTTTGCACCGGTTTGACATTGTCTTGGGCTTCTTTAATAGCCTTATCAGTGGCTTCCTTGTTAAAGACTAAATTCGGTTTAATGGCATTGATAGTAGCAATACTGATTATTTCCCTGGCTTCGGGTGCATAGGCCATGGTTTTTATTTGATTGTTGGCCTGGGTATATACGGTAGGTAAAGCCTCCCGGGTGATGGGACTATTCATAACGGTCTCCACAACCAACAGGGCTGCCTGGTTCATTTGTTCCAGGTCCTCAGGCCTGGAGTTGATAATATATTTAGTCAGGGCGGAAACGGTGCTAGAAGTTGGTATACCCTGGGTTTGCTTTTGCTGCATTGTACTTTTTATAAGTTCCTCCAGCCGTTTGGCCCGGTCAGCACCCTGGGAATTGTTAATATCTTTAACATTGGTAAAAAAGCTGTTTATTTCACTCTGGGCATTAGACAGAGCATATTTATCTTCCTGATAAACCTTCTGGACCTTGCTGGCAGCTTGCTTCTGCAATTCCTCGGTTTGTTTGTAATCAATAACCACGGCGGTAATGTTAGATACAATGTTACGGTTAGCCACTTCATCAGGTCTAAGCATGACCTGCTTGGGGCTAAAACTGCTAAATAATACCAGAATCATTATAGCAAAGAAAATAAGAACACCCAAAACCTTCTGTGTTGTTGAATTTTTAAAAAAGTCTCCTATTTTATTCCATACAAAATCTCTTAAAAGATTGGAAAGCTTCATTTTAGTAACTTCTCCTTAGAAGGTTGACGACTGCCCTTCCAAAAGTACCAACTTGTCCATTTCTAGATTAGCTGTTATTAGCTAATTCGTAAGCTTCATAGGCATCAATTATTTTTTGCACCAGCGGGTGTCTGATTACATCCTCTTTAGTTAAATATTCGAAAGACATTCCCTTAACATGACCTAAGATTTTCTGAATCTCGATTAACCCGGAATACTCTTCTTTGGGCAGGTCTACCTGGGTGACATCTCCAGTTATCACTGCCTTGGACCCAAAACCCAGTCTGGTCAGAAACATTTTCATCTGCTGAGGAGTTGTATTCTGGGCTTCATCCAGGATAATAAAGGCATCGTTTAATGTACGGCCTCTCATATAAGCCAAAGGAGCCACTTCGATTATATTTTTTTCCATATACCGCTGGGCTACATCCAGGCCCAAAATATCAAAAAGCCCGTCATACAATGGTCTTAGATAAGGGTTAACTTTTTCTTGCATATCGCCAGGCAAAAATCCCAGTTTTTCTCCGGCTTCAACAGCCGGCCGAACTAAAATAATGCGTTCCACTTCTTTATTTTTCAACGCCCGTACCGCCATTACTACCGCCAAGTAAGTCTTGCCGGTTCCGGCCGGGCCAATCCCAAATACAACGTCATCCCTCAAAATGGCTTCAATATATCTCTTCTGGCCCATAGTTTTGGCTTTTATGGCCTTCCCGCGAAAACTGGTTAGAATAGTGCCATAAACAATGTCTTTGTGACCTGGTTTAGAACCTTTCTTCACCAGATTGAAAACGTAATTTATATCATTGATTCCTAATTGTCCTTCATGTTCCACAATATCCAGTAAACCGTTAATTAAGTCAAAAGCCTGTTGAACATGCTCATTATCGCCCTTAATATATATGTCTAATCCGCGGGCAGATATATCTGCTTCACACATACTGCGCAAGTACCTGAAATTCTCATCTCCGGTACCAAAGAAGATAGCTGCACTGGTATTATCACCGATGCCTATTTTAAGTTCTTTTTCGGTCAAATATTTATCCCCCGCTTACTAGCATTTTATGGAGGTTATTATACCACACCTGGTCATCTAATTACCATTTCCGGAAGTATTAATAGGTTGGTCGATGGCTATATTTTCAATAGTTTCAACAGATACTTTGACCCTGATAATAGGATCACTAGGTGAGGAAACCACTTCAACCTTTGAATCCGTAATCTTTTGTGAAGGCCCCAACTTTTTCCTTAATTCTTGTTCAGCTTTTTTACGGGCTATATTAACAGCCTCAGATTCTGTGTATTCCTTAACACTGCGTGTCTGTTCCAGTAAAGTTAATCGTTTAATGGAGAATTCTCCTACCGGAGTCGTCAAGGTATGCTTTTTAAACTTTTTCTCATATAAGCGGTAATCAGTGTCCCCTTTTCCCAATATGGTTATGGTTTGCCACGGGGTTTGAAGATATACAACAGTCTTTTTTCTACCCGTAAATAACGTCTTTTCTGACCTCAATTTACATTCGCTGTATCCATCATACCAAACCCGGGCCTTAACCACTCCCCGGGCTCTTACTTCATAGGGCAATCTCGGTTCACTGCTGTCATCTTCTATGAATTGTTCCTGCTTTTGGGGAAACACAACTCCAGAAATCAGGATATCACCCTTGCCCACCACGTCACCTTTCTTGGTGTTGGCCTGCCCTTCCAGCACTAAAACATCCTCTACAACCCCGTCTTTAATGGCAACCATATGGCAAGGACCAGTAGTCTCTCTTTTGGGCAGTATCTTTTCTACCACTTTAATATGTGCTTTTACTCCCTTAACATTGATTTCTGCATAGGATAGTTGGCTAATATCACGAAGCATCCCTTCTTCTGCTTCATTACAGCTAAAATTCCATTTTGCGGCACCCTGGTATACGCCATATTTAGCGGCGGTCAGAATAATTCGTTTGGTGTCAACATTATGGTTACCGCTTACATCAACAAACCATACGAAGGATGTGACCAGATACAGCGCCAGAACAAATATAAGGGCTCCGCCAAAAAAGCCCATGCGTCTTTTGAACAGATTGCGATAGAATGGTAAGCCTTCACTAGCCACGGTGGTTAACTCAAAATTATTCTCGTCAGCAATATTTTTAATTGCCTTGAAGCCACTGGTTCTAACCTTAAATTTCATCCCGTCGGCATCTTTTTTAATATCCCATAGAAAGATGCCTCGTGTCAGGGCCATGTTTATTACTTTCTCTTCATTTTTTCCTCTAAGTTTTACTGTGATTATGCCTCCTACCTGGTCGAAAAGTTTGTTAGCCATCGTTCACCTCCGCTTTAGTCGTGGTATTTTATGGATTTGATGGTCCCCGTAACACTAATCTCATCAGGCATAAGGGCTTTTATCTCCAGGTTATCTCCCTCAATTTCTAAAAAGCCGCGGCTTAAATTAATGCGCAGAAGGTTTAAGGTGTACTCTATAATACCCCGGTGATTTTCCAGATAAAATTCGTTTCTGCCCACAATTGTGACCTTGGGCAAATCGAGGACCAGATCTTTAGGAATCTCTAAGAAATCAGCCATTGCCCGGCTTATTACTTCCCTGCGTTTGTCCATAGGCTTTCCTCCACTTGGCATTAAATAATTATCTTTGACCAATATATATGCTAACCCGGGCAATTTAAGAAGAAAGTGCCAGATACCTGGTTTTTTAACAGGTATCTGGCACTGATTGGTGTAAAAAGGTAAAAAGCAATCAACTTCCGTATACAGTTTAATAAAAACCTACAGCTACAATACTAACCAAAAAGCTCACCAGCACAATTCCGATAACTGCCGCTACTAACTTGCGCTGTTTTTTGCTTTGCATCCCCCGGTTCATAAACGACATAGGTACAACACCTCCCATTTCAAGTGACCTTTTAAAACAGAAATAGCCTGGCAAGTCATCAGGCCTGCCAGGCTACTTTTTCCTAATTAAG
Organism: Syntrophomonadaceae bacterium; assembly: GCA_050943315.1. GTDB lineage: Bacteria > Bacillota > Syntrophomonadia > Syntrophomonadales > Syntrophomonadaceae > JBDKUD01. The sequence continues at coordinate 14,833 of JBMNOY010000017.1, read as the reverse complement.
CATCTCTTTTACCAGCTGGTTTATTTGCTTACCATCCGCTCGCCCTTTTAATTTCGGCATCAGGTTTTTCATTACCTTACCTATATCTTGCTGCCCTTGGGCACCAATTTCCATAATTGTATCCCTAATGACACTTCTTAACTCGTCTTCACTGAGTTGCTCGGGGAGGTAACTCTGAAGAACTTTTATTTCATCCTGCAATTGCTGAATTGAATCAGGCCGGTTGGCCTTTTGATAATCCGGAATAGCATCTTTACGAATCTTAACCTGCCGACTAATAATTTCCGTAATCTCATCATCAGTCAGCTCAACGTGTTTATTGATTTCGGCGTCTTTAATCGCGGCTCTCACCATTCTGATAGTCGCCAGCCGGGTTTTTTCGCGTTGTTTCATTGCCTCCTTCATATCAGCAAGTAGTTTGTCAGACAGGGACACTAGAAAGCACTTCCTTAGAACTTTTTCTTTTTACGAGCAGCTTCAGACTTTTTCTTTTTCCTAATACTAGGTTTTTCGTAATGTTCGTGTTTACGAATATCTTGCATAACCCCTGATTTTTGGCAAGAACGTTTGAACCTTTTTAAGGCACTATCCAGGGATTCGTTCTTTCCGACTTTAACTTCGCTCATTATTTCCCTCCCCTCGTCCGACTGTGACTTATTAAATGCCATCTTATTGTACTATCTCTTTCGGCTCACAGTCAAGATTAGCCGGGAGGCCAACCCAGTTCTCGTCCACCCAGAAGGTGGTAGTGAATGTGTAGAATATCTTGTCCACCCCATTTACCACAGTTGGTTAAAAGGCGATAACCCTGTTCAGAAAGCCCAAACTTTTTGGCCAGATTAGATGCCACTAATTGGATATGTCCCAATAAGTCTTTATGACTTTCGGTAATATCATTCAAACCAGCAATATGTTCCCGGGGAATTATCAGTAAATGAACCGGAGCGGCGGGATTTATATCTTCAATGGCAATCAAATTGTCGTCTTCATAAACTACCTTGGTTGGTATTTCTTTAGTGACGAGTTTACAAAATAGGCAATCTGACTTGGTCACTGCATCACCTCCTTAAAACAACCAATGGATTTACTAATCATTATTTTAATGATTTAATATTTTTATTCATTTTATCAAAAAATAGCCTTAACAAAAACTGTTTTCCATAAGAATTATGGCCCGTAATCTTAATCACTACCTGCTATAATAGCCAATATATGGGGTACGTGCAAGCCTTTTTCGTTTTATTCCGATAAACTGCCAGCTAAGTATAAGGTGATTACTTTAGATATACATAATTGTACAGTTTAATAAGTGGTTTTACTTAACAGTTCCGGTAGCATTACCATTACTGATACCGTTGATGGTAGTATCTACCATCTCCCCCGCATTCAGGTTCTTGCCAGAGACAGTTATATTTATGTAATTGTCGCTGATCCCAGACCAAGTATTATTATCTAATTTTTTTTCTATCAATGTACTAACCTTTTTACCAATCATATCCTTCAGAAATTGCTCATGTTTACGGGCCGCTAAATTAATCAGTAACTCACTGCGTTTTTGCTTTTCCTCTTCTGCTACCGGTTCTGGGAAGTCAACTGCTGGAGTACCCGGCCGGGGCGAATATTTAAAAACATGCAGGTCTAGAAACGGCATTTGTTCAATAAGGTTATAAGTTGCCAAGAAATCTGCTTCCGATTCACCCGGAAAACCTACCATGACATCAGTAGTAAGGGCTATATCGGGAATTCTCCCGGCTATATGGGTAATCAGACCAATGTATTGGGAACGATTATAACGCCGATTCATTAATTTTAAAACATGATCGCTGCCACTTTGCAATGGTATGTGAAAATGGCGGCAGATATGCTCACTAGATGCCGCCAGGTCGATTAAACCATCAGTTAGCTGTGGAGGTTCCACCGAACTGAGCCGAATGCGATACTCCCCTGGCAGACTTTCTACAAGATATTCCAGCAGACGGGTCAGATTCCAATCCGTCAGGTCCCGCCCATACATGCCGGTATTTATGCCGGTTAGTACTATTTCCCGGTAACCTAGCAGCAACAATTGTTCCGCTTCCGCCCGAACATCATCAGGTGCTTTGCTCCGCACCGGCCCGCGAGCGTGGGGCACTATGCAATAAGAGCAGAAATTCTCACAGCCATCCTCAATCTTAATGAAGGCACGGGTACGTTGGTGGTGCTTAGAATAAATAACTGGAGCCGGTATATCCTGCCGGGTTATCTTATCCGCCAGAATCTGTGCCCCGTTAGGGTCAAAAGCATATGTGTCTATTATTGTGAAAATATCATGTTTGCGGGCGTTGCCGACTACCAGATTAACACCTTCAATTTCTGCTACCTGTTCCGGGTCGGTCTGTGCCAAACAACCGGTGACCGCAATTAATGCTGCCGGGTTCGCCCGGGCTGCCCTGCGAATCATAGCCCGGGATTTTTTATCACTAACATGTGTAACCGTGCAGGTATTTATGATATAAACATCCGCCGCCTGCTTGAAATCAACCACTTGATAACCATGCCGGATAAAATCCTCTTTCAATTGTTCCGTTTCCACCTGATTAACCTTACACCCCAGGGTAAAAAAAGCCACCGTTTTCATGACCGACTCCTTATTATGGAAGCACGGGGACGGTTCTCTTGCTTCCAAATAATTAACCTTACACCCTAATAAGGAAGCAAAAGAACCGTCCCCGTGCTTCCTTCCCGTGCTTCCATATGATTAACCGCACACCCTCATGACCGACCCCTTGTTAGCATAATTCAACGCGGATTACGCAGATTTAAAAAGGATTGACGCGGATTTATTTTATAAACTTAATGCGGAATTATAGTATTACTAAATATAACATACAAAGAACTGTGTCCTTCTAATTAAATCTGTGATAATCTGTGTTACATTTCCTACTATACTATTTTAGTATCTAGCCGCGGGGATCTTATACAAATCCGCGTAATCCGCCATAAATTACTGGAAGCAGAGTAAGGAAGCAAAAGAACCGTCCCCTTGCTTCCTTACCCCAGATCTCCTAGCTCGTACATAACAATACTGGCGGCGACTAGACTGGCGGTTTCTGTTCTCAGTATGCGGCGACCCAGGCTGGCCGTTAATATGCCCTTAGCCCGGGCTTCGTTTACTTCGTCAGCACTAAAGCCGCCTTCCGGGCCGATGAGCAGAAACAATTCCTGCTTGGTATTATCCCAATTTGACTTTAGTATATGTTTTAGACGGTTATCTTTTTCTTGTTCATAAAGCATCACCGCCAGGGAATTTTGCATATATGCATAACTTGATTGCAAACTCATAACTGGTTTAATTTCCGGCACCCGGTTACGCCGGCATTGTTTGCAAGCCTCCCGGGCAATAGTCTGCCAGCGGCTGACTTTTTTTTGGGCTTTGACTTGATCTAACTTTACCACTGAATACTGTGTGGATACCGGATAAATAGTGCTGACACCAATCTCTACGGCTTTTTGAACTATAGTATCCATTTTATCCCCCTTGGCTATTCCCTGCACCAGAGCTAGATTCACACTGGTGTCCGCAATGCACCGGGTATTATTAATGGCTCCCATTAGAATTCCGTTTACGCGCCCCCGCAAGGTAAGGGTGTATTCGTTGCCAGTACCGTCAAAAGCTACCACTTGATCACCGGTCTTTAGCCGTAGAACCTTTTCCAGGTGGTGGGCCTGTTCCTCATCAATAGACACCAGGAACTGAACGGTATCAATGTTATCCGGAGAAACAAATATGCGATGCACTTAACCAACTCCAACCAGTCTGTAATTAAGCCGAAAAAAATTCAAGCCGGGATTTCTCCCCAACTTGAATTACACGAGTTTACAGATTTTATAATTTTCTAGCGGCAACCCCTATCCAGTCTACATCATGCAAAACTTCCTCAATGTCAAATCCATGGTCTAACAACTGTTTTTTTACTCCCGGCCAGCGGGGCTCTACAATACCCGACCCGAACAGGTATCCACCTGGGCGTAAATATTTAGCTACTTCAGGAATAAGCAGGACGATAACCTCAGCGGTAATATTGGCGAAAACCAGGTCTGGTTGGTGAGCCTTCAGAAATTCAATAATGTTGCCCTCTTCAACCTGGATTCTGTCCTCAGTACCATTGAGTCTTATATTTTCCCGGGCTATCTTGACCGCCACATCATCAACATCCATAGCAAAAACACTGGCTGCGCCCAATTTAGCCGCGGCGATAGACAGTATTCCTGAACCGCAACCGGCATCAATAACTTTTTCTCCGCCCTTAAGATACTTATCCATAAATAACAAGCAAAACCGCGTAGAAGCATGTATACCAGTTCCAAAGGCCATACCCGGGTCAATATCTATAACTACTTCGTTATCCCCGGCCTGATACTCCTCCCAGGCCGGTTTTATTACCAGACGATTGCCAACCTTAAAGGTATGGTAATATTTTTTCCAGGAGTTTTGCCAGTCTTCGTCTCTTACCTCATCGATAATCAGCTGACACTTGGTACCAAAGTTCTCTTGTACCTTTTCAAGCGAGGAGTCCAACTCATCCATAATATTTTTGTCTTCAGGAAAGTAGGCCTTGACTACTACAAAGTTATGCTTTAAAAAATCCGGAGACACCGAGCCGGGATTGAAGACTTCGGTGTTGACATATCTCCGTGCCGCTTGGGGATCTTCAATTACAACTCCGCCAGAACCCAGCTTATGAAAAATACCTGCTATAGCTTCAACACATACTCCTTCAGTGAGAACACTGAACTCTTTCCATTTCACGTCCTAACCCTCCTGTAAGCAACCCCGGGTTTACCCCATGGCATCTTTAAACTTATCAAATAATCCTTTCTTGTTGGGCTTTTCGTCACTGTCCTCGTAAAAGGCAGACAGTAATTCTTTCTGTTTTCTTGTCAGCCGGGTTGGGATTTTAACATTGATAACCACTTTCAAATCACCAAACCGGTGGCTGTGCAGGTGTGGAATACCTTTGCCCTTTACGGTGATAATGTCCCCTGGTTGAGTCCCATTGGGGATATTTATACTATGTTCAGCTCCCCCTAGCAAAGGCACCTTAATCTCCGCTCCCAATGCCGCCTGAACGAAATCAATATCCAAGTTACAAATCAGGTTATACCCATCACGGCTAAATACAGGGTGAGAACGTACAATAATAACGATATATAAATCCCCCGGGGGACCTCCGTTTATACCCTGTTCTCCCTCACCGCTTACTCTCAAGCGGGAACCGGTATCAATTCCAGCCGGGATGCGTACATGAATACGGCGATTCTTCTTAACCTTTCCTGTCCCCCTGCAGGTGCTGCATGGTTTTTCAATAATTTTACCCTCGCCCCGGCAGTTGGTACACGGACGCGAGCTTTCAAAACGCCCAAACGGTGTACTCTGGACAGTACGTATTTGTCCTGTGCCTTTACACTGGGGACAGGTCTTGATATTAGACCCTGGTTCTGCACCACTGCCATGACATTTATCACAGTCCTCCACCCGGGGAAGTTCAAAATCTTTTTCAATACCAAACACAGCGTCTTCGAAATTTATTTCCATGCGCATTTCCCGGTCTGCCCCGCGCTGAGGTCCGGTTCTCCTGCGCCGGCCGGATCCCCCAAAAAACATGTCAAAAATGTCCCCAAAGCTTTGACTCAGGTCATCAAAGCCAAACCCACCTGCACCAGCATTGCGGGTAGGGTCAAAAGCATCATGTCCGAACCGGTCATAAGCTTCTTTTTTCTGCGGATCACTTAATACTCCGTAGGCATCGTTTATTTCCTTGAACTTATCGTCGGCATTAGGATCATCCTTATTGACATCAGGATGATATTTCCTGGCCAATCTCCGGTAAGCTTTTTTTATTTCATCTGCGGTAGCATTTCGCGATACTCCCAGCACCTCGTAGTAATCACGTTTTTCGGCCATTATCCCCCACCTTCCAAAAACGGGGTAAACCCGGAAATCTTAATTTTCCGGGTTTAATACTTCCCATTTTTCCAAAATTCTCTTTAATTCCGCATTAAGCACAGCAATTTGCAACTTTCAGTATTATCTTATTTTTTCTCGTCATCTTCAATATTATAATCAGCATCATAAACATTATCGCCCGGGGCAGATTGATCCCCCTGGGGGTTAGTCTTTTCATACATCTTGGCGGTAAAGGCATAGATAGCCTCCATAAGACTGTCGCTCTTAGCCTTAATGTCGTCGTAGTTGTCACCTTTAAGAGCAGTGGTCAGATCTTCTTTGGCTGCTTCAATTTTGCTCTTGGATTCATCATCTATCTGATCTTTATAATCCTTAAGGGTCTTGTCGGCCTGATAAATCATGCTGTCGGCGGCATTTCTAATTTCTATTTCCTTCAGGCGTCTCTCATCTTCCTCGGCGTACTTCTCGGCATCTTTGACCATGCGTTCAATTTCTTCGTCCTTTAAACCGCTGGATGAAGTAATGGTTATTCTTTGTTCTTTATTAGTAGCCAAGTCCTTAGCCGCCACGTTTACAATGCCATTGGCATCTATATCAAACTTAACTTCAATCTGCGGTACTCCCCGGGGAGCAGCCGGAATACCTACCAACTGGAATCTTCCCAGGGTTACGTTATCACTCGCCATTTTTCTTTCACCCTGCAGCACATGGATATCAACCGATGTCTGGCCATCAGCCGCAGTAGAAAAGATCTGGCTCTTGGAAGTAGGTATAGTAGTATTGCGATCTATAATGCGGGTAAATACCCCGCCCAGGGTTTCAATACCCAGAGACAATGGGGTTACATCTAACAAGACAACGTCTTTGACCTCGCCGGACAGTACCCCGCCTTGAATAGCAGCACCTATGGCAACTACTTCATCAGGGTTTATTCCCTTGAAGGGTTCTTTACCAATAAAGTTTTTTACCGCTTCCTGAACAGCAGGTATACGGGTTGACCCCCCTACCAAAATTACTTTATCAATCTGGCTGGCTGATAATCCCGAATCTTTCAAGGCCTGACGAGTTGGTCCCATGGTCTTTTCAACCAAATCGGCCGTCATTTCATTAAATTTCGCCCGGGATAATGTTCTTTCCAGATGAAGCGGCCCTTCCGGGGTAGCTGTAATATAAGGTATGTTTATATCGGTACTCATAACACTAGATAATTCGTGCTTGGCTTTCTCAGCAGCTTCCTTAAGACGGTGTAGGGCCATCTTATCATTTCTTAAATCTATGCCGTTATCCTTTTTAAACTCCTGAATTAACCATTCAATGATTTTATCGTCGAAGTCATCACCGCCGAGACGGTTATTACCGCTGGTAGCCTTAACTTCGAAAACCCCATCGCCTATCTCCAGGATAGAAACGTCAAAGGTTCCGCCACCCAGGTCAAACACCAGTATCATCTGGTTTTCATCCTTGTCTAAACCATAAGCCAGAGCCGCAGCGGTCGGTTCATTTATTATCCTTAAGACCTCCAGACCGGCTATCTTACCTGCATCTTTGGTAGCCTGACGCTGAGAATCAGTAAAATAGGCAGGTACAGTAATAACTGCCTGGGTTATCTTTTCCCCCAGGTAAGCCTCGGCATCAGTTTTAAGCTTTTGCAGTATCATGGCTGATATTTCCTGGGGCGTATACTTTTTATCATCAATACTGACTCTGTAATCAGTACCCATTTTCCTCTTTATAGATACCACAGTTCTGTCCGGATTAGTAATAGCCTGTCTTTTCGCTATCCTTCCGACCAATCTCTCATTAGATTTGGAAAAACCCACAATTGAAGGGGTTATTCTTTCTCCTTCAGCATTCACTATTACGGTGGCTTCGCTTCCCTCCATTACTGCAATAGCGGAGTTGGTTGTTCCCAGGTCTATTCCCACAACTTTTCCCATTTCATAACACCTCCAAAATATTAAAAAATACAGGAAAGGAATCAGGCTTTTAATTACTTTTCTATACCTAATTCCTGCTAATTATCTTTTAAACTGATCTACGATTCAGCCACTTACTTTTACCAGGCTGGGACGAACTAATTTGCCTTTCATGATATAACCTTTTTGCAGCTCTTCCATTACTATATTTGGTTCGTAGTCTTCGCTGGGTTCAACCATTAACGGCTGGTGCACCTGAGGATCAAAAGGCTTACCCAGACAATCGATGGTTTCAACTCCTTCTCCCTTAAGAAGTTCCCGGAGCCTGTCCGTGATCATCTTTACTCCTTTATAAAGGCTGTCATAATCACTGGAGGTAGACATATTAACAGCTCTTTCCAGGTCATCTAAAACCGGTAACAGCTTTTTAATTACTGGTAAGCTGGCATATTTTATGTAATCTTCGCGTTCCCGTTGACTACGTTTTCTTATATTTTCAACTTCAGCCAGTGCTCTTAAATACTGGTCATAGTTCCTTTTAGCTTCTTCCTGCAGTTTCTCCAGTTTCAGGTTAAGAGCAGTTACTTCGTCCCTATCCGGGTCATCACCCTGCACTTCTGGTTGGCAGTCAATGTTCGCATTGGTGTTTTCTTTAAGATCTTCAGTTTCATGATTAGTTACATCTTCCATAGATTATTCACCCCCTGTTACAAAGACCTATATCATGCTTCCTTACTTAAAGCGTTCATTAATCAACTTCTCTATTATGTCCCGTACTGACTCAACAGTACCGGCGGCTTTCCAATATTCCATACGTACCGGGCCCAACAAACCTATTTTCCCCATATCTCCGGAAATTCTATACCCGGCAAAAACCAGGCTCATCTCCCTGATTTCCTCACTGAGATTCTCACTACCAATACGAATATCTACATTCTCCCCTATGTTATCGGGAATAATTTCTTTTAAATGTCTTTCTTCAGCCAGCACGGCAAGAATACGTTTTAACTTGTCCAGGTCCTTGAATTCCGGTTCATTTAATATATTTAAGGCACCGCTTATCACTGCCTTCTCTTCACCATATCCGGCTAATAAATTATCTATAACTTCCAATACCTGATTGATAATTTTACGCCGGTTTTTAAGGCTGTCCCTGATAGCCTGCAACTCACTGCGGGTCATTTCCACCAGTTTCTTGCCGCCCAAAACCCTGGTAAAGGTCTCACCAATCAATTGCAAATCCCGGGCTTTCAATGACGACGGAATATTTATTTTCCGGTGCAAAATAATTCCTACATCAGTTATCACCAGTACCAAACCCTGGTTATCACTAACCGGAACGACCTGCAGATTTTGGAACTGGCTCAATTTTACCGAGGGAACAATAACAAATGAAGCATAGTTGGTGATATTGGCCAGGAACTGGGCAATAGCCTGCACTACTTCATTCCATTCCTGGATATTGTCTAATACGATCTTATTTAAAAGCTCGATTTCCTCGTCGCTCAGGGTTTCCTTATGCATCATGCAGTCAACATAATATCTAAACCCTTTTTCTGAAGGAATGCGACCTGAAGAGGTATGCAGTTGTTCCAAATAGCCCATTTCCTCCAGGTCAGCCATTTCATTTCTAACCGTAGCTGCACTTATTTTGAGCGCATGCTTACGTACTACCGCCCGGGATCCTACCGGCTCCGCGGTCTCCACATAATCACGTATGATTGACTCTAATAATAGCTTTTTCCTTTCATCCAAAGTCATTTTATCACCCGCTCTGTTAGCACTCTCTCGTATTGAGTGCTAATGGTGCTACTAAAAAAATATCACCTGTAAAAATCTTTGTCAAGCATCCATATCAGGTAAGAAACTGGCACAATACCTGGTTGGCCAGGAAATATCCTTTTGTAGTAAGGGATACGGTATCATTAGTAAGACTCAGCAGTTTATCATCAATACCGGTGCAGATAGTTTTCCAGTACATATCTATAATATCCACCCCGAAACGAGCCAGAAAATCGCTGCGCTTAATTCCCTTGCTCAGCCGCAGGCCTAAAATTATCGCATCAACCAGCAAGTCATGATCAGACATATTCTCCAAAACTTTGACCGGGTGGGTTCGGTCATGTTCCCAACTGTCCATGTAAACCTTGACCTGGGGTTCATTAATATAGCGCTGGCGGTCAATAAAACTGACTGCCCCGGGTCCCAGGCCCAGATAGTGTTGGCCTTGCCAGTAGCGCAGGTTATGACGACATTCATATCCGGATTTAGCGAAATTAGATATTTCATAGTGCTGAAATTTTTGTTGGTTTAAATATTCAAGGCAACCATAGTACATTGCTGCTTCGGTATCCTCATCTAAAAGGTGCAGCTCCTCTCTAGCCAACTGCGCCGCCATAGGAGTACGCTCACCAGGTTGCAAGAGATAAGCGGAGATGTGCCCGGGCTGACAGTCAACTGCCGTCTTGAGGTTTTCCTGCCACCTTTCTATGGTTTGACCGGGTATTCCGTAAATAAGATCCAGGCTTAAGTTCTTAAAACCCGCACTATGCAAAGCTTCTACAGACTCCAATATATCACGGGTTGTATGCAGGCGGCCCAAAACTTTTAGATCCTGGTCATTGAAGCTCTGGGCCCCCAATGATACTCTGTTAATGCCTGCATCCCGTACCAACCTCCAGTTCCCGCGATAACGCTGGTAAGGGTTGGCCTCCATGCTAATCTCGGCATCGTGGTCGATAGCAAAATTATGGGCCAGGGCGTGAAGTATTTCGCCGATAAACTCTGGAGCTAAAACATTGGGTGTTCCTCCGCCGAAATAAATAGTCTCGACCCTAACGCCGGGAAACTTTTCCCCATAGCTTTTTATCTCCCGCGTAAGGCACTGGACATATCGTTTTAAAAACTCCGGGTCATATATAGCTACCGAGTAAAAATCACAGTAATTGCACTTTCTGAGGCAAAAAGGTATATGCACGTATATGCCCAGTTTACCGTCATTAGTCATTTTCAATATCCAATACGGACATGAAAGCGTCTTTGGGTACTTCCACATGGCCGATCTGTTTCATACGTTTTTTACCCTCTTTTTGTTTCTCTAAAAGCTTTTTCTTACGGGTAATATCGCCTCCGTAACACTTGGCCAGAACATCTTTACGCATAGCTTTGACTGTTTCGCGGGCAATAATCCGTCCGCCGATGGCAGATTGAATGGCAACTTCATAAAGCTGCCGGGGAATGATTTTCCTGAGCTTTTCCACCAAAGCCCGAGCCCGGTAATAGGATTTTTCCTTATGCACAATAACGCTTAAAGCGTCGACTATTTCTCCATTTAGCATTATATCCAATTTAACCAGGTCAGATGCTTCATAGCCAATCAATTCGTAGTCCAGGGAAGCATAACCTCTGCTTCTTGATTTGAGGCTATTAAAGAAATCATACAGAATTTCGGCCAGAGGCAGTTTATAAGTAATAATCACCCGGTGCCGGGATAAGTATTCCATATTTTGAAAGGCACCCCGTTTATCCTGGCACAATTCCATGACTGTACCTACAAAATCATCCGGCACCATTATCGAGGCTTTTACCCATGGTTCCATGACCCGGTCAATCCTTTGTGTTTCCGGCCAGCAGGCGGGATTTTCTACCTCTACTTCACTGCCATCAGTCAATAGAACCTTATAAACCACGCTGGGAGAGGTGGCCACCAGTACCAGGCCATATTCCCTTTCCAGACGTTCTCTAATAATTTCTAAATGCAAAAGCCCTAAGAATCCGCATCGAAATCCAAAACCTAGTGCTTCGGAAGTCTCCGGTTCATAATGGAGGGAGGCATCATTAAGTTTTAGCTTGTCCAGAGCATCTCTTAATTTTTCATAATCGTTGTTTTCTAAAGGGTACAGTCCGCAAAAAACCATCGGCTTAACTTCCTGGTAACCAGGTAATGGAGTTGTTGCTGGCTGGTCCGCCCTGGTAATGGTGTCACCGACCTTGGTATCGGTAACATTCTTTATTCCCGCTGCCAGGTAACCAACTTCTCCGGCCTGAAGACTTTCCACCTCAGTCATATAAGGTGTAAAAACCCCAATTTCTATGACCTCAAACTCTTTCCCGGAGGACATCATTCGTATTATCTGGCCTTTTTTAACCGTCCCGGAATCAATGCTAATGTAACATATGGCACCTTTATAAGGGTCAAAATAGGAATCAAATATCAAGGCCCGCAGAGGTCCATCTTCATTGCCTGCCGGTGCCGGCACCCGGGCAACAATAGCTTCCAGCACTTCATCTACACCCTGACCAGTTTTAGCTGATATGGGTATTATCTCGTCTCGGTCCAAACCCAAAACATCTTCCATCTCTGCCTTTACACCGTCTACATCGGCACCAGGCAAGTCTATTTTATTGGCCACCCCGACTATTTCCAGGTTCAGGTCCATGGCCATATAAACATTGGCCAGAGTCTGCGCCTCTATTCCCTGGGAGGCATCCACCACCAGCAAAGCACCCTGACAGGCGGCCAGACTCCGGGATACTTCATAGGAGAAATCAACATGCCCCGGGGTGTCAATGAGATTTAAAATATATGTCTGTCCATCCCGGGCAGTGTAATTCAAACGTACCGGCTGTAATTTGATAGTTATCCCTTTTTCTCTTTCCAGGTCCATTTTGTCCAGGAATTGTTCCCTCATTTCCCGTTCCGACAAAGCCCCGGTAAGCTGCAGCAACCGGTCCGCCAAGGTCGACTTGCCATGGTCAATATGGGCAATAATACTGAAATTCCTAATACGCTTCTGCAAACTTAACCCTCCAGGATTCTTGTATTCTACAAATCATTGCCATAAATTATACCTTATTTAAAAGAATCTACACAATTGGTGAATATCTTAACATCACCGGTCCAAGAACACGCCCCAGTATGCCAAACCCTCTCCACTGCTATTACCGCTTACTACCTGTACATTTTATACTCAAGCTCTGCCTAGCTTCTTCCGTGCTATTTGCCATACCATTTGAAATTCTTCTAATCTGAACATATATACAATAACGGTATAGATACCAATTCCTACCGCAACAGCAGCACTTACGCCAGCTAGAAGATTAATCTTTTCATGCCAGGCCAGTACAGCGAATAGCCGTGCCATGGCAACCCGCACGGTCAGGAACATAATCACAGCAGCGGTCAGCGATATAAGGAAGCTTTTCATCATGCGGGAGACACCTATTTTGCCAATCTTTAACCTCAGGATAACCAGCAAAAACAGCATATTAAAAATTCCTGCCAATGAATAAGCCAGAGCCAGGCCTTTATGTCCCATGGGACCAATCAGAATTATTGACATCCCGATATTAAGTCCAATAGTTATAATGGCAGCAATTACTGGGGTTAAGGTGTCCTTTAAAGCGTAAAAACTGCGGTTTAGTATCTGCAAGACAGCATAGGCAAATAATCCGATGCAGTAGTAAGTCAAAGCCTGATTGGTAGCGGCCACCATGGAGGAAGTAAATTGACCCTGTTGGAATAACAGCTTGATCACCGGTGCACCGACTGCTATCAATCCGAGGGAAGCAGGTATGGTAACCAGAAACACGGAGCGTATACCCAGTGACGTAGTTTTTTTGAAGGCCGCCAACTCGCCCCGGGCCATTAACGCGGTCATAGTCGGAAAAACTGCCGTACCTATAGAAACGGCAAAAATCCCCAGGGGCAGATTCATTAACTTTTGGGCTAAATTTAAAGCCCCAATCATACCCGGACCTATGCCTGATGACAAGTTCTGGGTTACAAAAAGATTAATCTGCACCACTCCCAGACCTGCTATCACCGGAACTAATAAAACCATAATCTGTTTAAAACCTTCATTGCGGTAATCAAAAGAAAAATAGTATTTCATTCCTAATCTAGAGAGGGCAGGTATTTGCACCACAAAACTAAGCAGGGCACCCATAACCACCCCATAGGAAAAAGCAGCAATGCCAAATTTCTGGTAGAATCCCAGGCCGATTAGAATGATTATAAAATTATAAACCAAACTTCCCATAGCGGGAGCAGCAAAACGGTTATGAGAATTCAATACCCCCATGGCTAATCCGTTTAAAGCCATAAAGAAGGTTTGTATGAACATAATATGGGTAAGGTTGACAGCTAAACCGGCATACGCCGGAGGCAGGCCGGGGGCCAAAAGATTTATCAGCGGTCCGGTGAAAAAATAAGCTATGGCAATCAATGCGAAAAGGAATACAATAACGTAGTTGAACACAATGCTGGCCGACTTCCATGCCTCTTTCTCATGTCCGGTAGCAATCATACCGGAAAAAACCGGAATGAAAGCCGAACTAAGACCTCCGCCCACCAGCATTAAATAAATAAAATCCGGGATAGAAAAGGCAGCCCGGTAAGCATCAGTAATATAGTTTTGTCCAAATAACGAATAAAGGGCAACTTCTCGTCCATAACCGAGTACTCTTGATATTACCACGGTTATCATTAATAGAATAGCGGCCCGGGCAACATTTTTTCCACTATTGTTCAAAAAACAGCCCCCATCTGATTAATATATAAATACAGCATAGAATATACGCCATATTCTGCACAGATAGTAATATCCCTGGCGTACCTTATCGAGAATCGTACCCACGGTTGGATGGCTGGACAGCTCGTCCCGGCCTAGTTCATATGTTTTTTCGGTCCATGTTAGTTTTATGAAACCATTGTCATGATTAAGCCCAATAACTGGTTTCCGGGTTTCGGCAGTAAGACTGCCAATACCTTGATTACTGGTATTTAAGCCCAGTACCACGAGTATGATTACCGTTAATACAAGTAATAATTGGTTTATTCTAGCCATAACGGCTATACTTCCTCCTTTAAAACCTCCACCAGAACATCAGCAAATAACCGTCCTGCATACCTGGCTTCCTCAAAAGTATTGTAATCACTCCCCATCTCCAGCAGCAGAGCATGGTCATG
>JBMNOY010000016.1:0-38829 GCA_050943315.1 Syntrophomonadaceae bacterium | reverse complement strand
GCGGAGCTCGCGCTTGGGAGAGGGCATGTCAATTGACGATTGGTTATTCAAGCCCCAAATCAGTACCCCGGTAACAATAACAGTAATTACTAACACCGCTGCTGCCACACGCCTGGCGTTAATTATCATGTTTTATCCCTCCTCTTTTCTGGCTCGAGCCAGGACCTTTACCCGGTCGGGCGGTATATTAAGCAATGTTATGGTAGCTTCGGTCAACTCTTCTTTTATAACCGGGTCGCTGGCTCCGTCAGCAACGACCAGAACTCCTACCACCTCTGGATATTTCTGCTCCACCATTAAGGAATCCCCTCCGGAGACAGCCAAATCCTTAACCGTACTTAATTCGGTTATTTTTTTCTGAACCCCTTTAGTATCCTTTTCTTCAGTGTCTCGCCTCTCCTCACGCACATTGGTAGCATAGTTCTTAACTCCGTCAGATGTTAAGGTCAGACTGACCTTTACTACTCCTGCTCCATTAACCGCAGATAATATTGTTTCCAGTTCGGCTGTCATTTTACTCTTAATCGTAGAACTGCTGGTGGTACCTTCGGGACTTATTCCCGCAGCCGGTTTTTGGGGCCCGGCCTCACTATCGGGCCAGATAAGAGCCAACAAGCCCAGGCAAATTAAGATAACCAGTACGTACTTGCCTTTTTTTCCCCCCACATTAAGTCTTTCACTACCCTGCTGACCTTTGCCGGTAAAATCCCTAATCCACTCATCCAACATTTGTTAACCCCCCTCAAAGTTTATTTCAACAGCGCTTTTATCTAACCCATAAAGGTTTCTTAATACCGTGGTAATCTTATTACGTATCTGCTCCTTACGCTCTGCTAAAATTTTATCCTGGTTTCCAGAAAAGGCTTTGATGTGTTCTGCATTTTCTTGACCGGCAGTGCCCTCGCCAGGATTCACCATCAAGGTCAGTTTTCTTATCGAGCCGTCTTCATTCATATCTGCTTTAACATCTACTTCCTCTACACCTTCTACCAGCATAGCTACGGCGCCTATTTGCCCCTCCACTTTAGTCTTTAGCTGCGAACTGGTACCTTCGGTTATCTTGCGGCTTACCTCATATCCGTTTTCTAATATTTCTTCTTGCTTTAGCTGGTCAACCTGGTAATCCCATAAATCTACCTTAAAATCTCGGTTATCATAAAGGTATGACAAGGCCGGACGCAGAATAGTTATGAGGATAAACAAACCGATAGCAAATCTAACAAACGGCTTGGTATTGCCATCAGGAATAAGTATCTCGAAGAAGCTGGCAATTATTACTACTACCAGCAAATTGCGTACTATCTCCTCCAATACCGCCATAACTTATCCTCCTATTAGCGTAGCATTACCGAATAGTTAGATGTTCCGGCTATAATAGCGATCATGATGAAGAACATCAGCCCTACCGAAGCAATAGCGGCCAGCATTAGCAGCAGATGGCTGCTCATGGTTTCCAAAACCGCAGCCGTCCGGGCATCACCCATAGGCTCGACAGTGGCTGCCGTCAACCGGTAAATTAGGACAATGGCGGCTATCTTCAAGAGCGGAAATATAATAATTCCAAAAATAATGAAAACCCCTAGTATTCCCAGGGCATGTTTTAACATCATTACATATCCGGCCGCCACCTCAATGGTATCAGAAAACATTTTACCCACTACCGGAATAGCATTGTCGGTGATAAACTTGGTCGTTCGCAGGGTTACCTTGTCAAGTGCGGAAGCATAAATGGATCTAATGGTTATTATACCGACAAATATGGTCAACAAAAGGCTCAGGGAAAGCTGTGCCAGTTGCTTAAAAACGGCAGCCAGGCGCTGTATTTTAATGGTATCTGATATATGATTAACCAGGCTAAGTAAAGCGGACATGATAATAAGCGGAAATACAATAGTTTTAATAGCATTAGCGAAAGCTGTGGCCGTAGTCATTAGTATCGGAAAGAGCATAACCGAGGAATTAACATTTCCCATACCTGCTACTAAAACTAGCATCTGGGGAAGCATCCCCATCATAAACGACACCATATTATCAATGGTCTGCTGTCCAATACCCAGTACCAACTTGAAAGAACCGATAGCAATAGCACACAGAGCCAGGAAACAAGCCAAATAGGCTATCCTGGATACTCCGGTGGAAAAGGCCGTCTGTAAATTAACCAGCAGGGCCGCCAGCACTGACAATACAATAAGTTTTCCCAGCAAACTGGAATTGGCCAGTACCTCTTTAAAAAGGAATTGTATAAGGTTCTGTAATATATGTTTGACATCAAAATCCCATTCTCCGGTGACAAAATCGGTCAGCCACTTCTTTACCGTTTTTTTTTCATTATCAAGGTTTAGCTCTCCATCAATTTGGTTTTTATATTCTTCCAACACCTGCATGTCCAGGCTGTCTATGGCATCTTCCACTGAAAAAGCTGGAACAGAAGCCTCTGACTTTACACCTGATTCCTCTACTGCTGCACCATCTCCTACCGGAGCCAGCCATATAACCAGAAGGACAACCAGGAATATGGTTTTGCTTAACTTTCTACCCACGGGCTCACCCCATAAAATCAAACTATTAATCCCTAAAGCTTGTTTAGCACAGCCGATGGTAAGGTAAATTCAACACAGATTTTAATTATGACCACCGGTTCATCCCGGCATTAGCTCCATTAGAGACTCTAATATCGCAACCATAATCGGCAGAGCCAGAACCGCAATAATAATTTTGGCTGCAAACTCAACCTTTTTGGCTACCGCCTGTTCACCGGCATCATTACATATAGCAGCTGCAAATTCCCCCAGGTAGGCCACTCCTAGAATTTTCAAAATGGTTGCCAGGAAAAAATAGTTTATACCGGCTCTCTGGATTAATTCCTTCATTACTCCGATAATTGCACCCATTTTGCTCATCATAAACATAAAAACCATAATACTGAAAACAATACTCAGCAACACGGCCATAACCGGCCTCTCCTGCCTGAGAATGATAAGCAGAATGGTGGTAACCAGGGCTACTCCAACTACCTGGGCTATTTCCATAACCACCGCTCCCTCACAGGACTTATTGCCCATCGACTACAGGTTGAAAACTGATCTTACGGTTGAAAAAAGCTGGTTCATAAGCTGAACAACCAGAATGAGAACTACTACTACCCCGGCCAGTGTCAACATTTCCGCCCATTCTTCCTTTTTTGACTGTTTTAAGACAATACAGAGAATAGAAATAAGGATACCAATACCCGCTATACGAAAAATGATATCTATATCCATTTATTGACCTCCCCTGGCTAAATCAACAAAATTACTACCATAGTTCCCAGGATAAAACCGCCATAAACCCATAACTTTCGACCTGCCTCGACTTCGGCCAGAGATTTTCCTTCCTGTATACGTAACTCCTCCTGGATAAGATTAAATAACTTTTTTTGCTCGTCAGTATGAGACAGACCTATTTGTGCGACCATAGAGCCAAGTAAATCCAGGTCCTCTTCCCGCAAAGACGATTCCCGGTGAAGCTTTTCCAGCCCCCGGGACCAGGCTTCATGGGAAGTCAAACCCCGTTTGCCATGTAATTGGGAGGAGGTTTCCAAAAAGAATAGATTAACCGGGGATGGGCTAAACTTGGCAGTTCTCATCAACGCTTGAGCGAGTGGGGTATTCATACAGGTTATTTCCTTCTCAAGAAAGTTCATAGCCAACCGCAACTGCTTAAGTTGACCGGCTCTTTTTTCCAATCGCCTGGCCCCCATCATTCCATACACACCCGAACAGCCGATAGTTAAAGCTATCCCTATTGTTTTTAACAACATTATTCATCCCACCTTATAATCTCCTCAATGCTGCCGGGCCCCTGGCGTCGGGACAATACAATACCCAGCTTAAAACACCCGGCGTCTAATAGTTCCTGAAAAGATGGTTTTTTCAGTAATTCCTGGGTATTCCCGGCATGGATGCTGGTAATTACTGCAACTCCAGCATTAAGGCATTCCCTGATGGCATCGCTATCCTCTCTTCGGCCTATTTCATCAGTAATCACTACCTGTGGTGACAGAGAGCGAACCGCCATTATCATCCCCAGTGCTTTGGGACACGCATCCAGCACATCGGTTCTGGGCCCTACATCCAGTTGCGGTATTCCCTGATAACAGCCCGCCAGTTCGGACCGTTCATCAATAATAGCAACATTACAACCTCCCTCACGGTGGCGGCCATGGGACAAAATCCGGGCAATATCACGTAGAATCGTTGTCTTGCCACACCGGGGCGGTGATATTAATATCGTGTTTACTGGTTCAGCCATATTGTGCTTACATATATAAGGTATCAGTGGCCGGGCACAATCTTTTACCTCCCGGGCTACTCGAAAAGCTATACTGGAAAAGCTTTTTATACTCCCTACCTGAGCGCCGTCCATTACTACCTGACCGGCCAGACCTACCCGGTGCCCGCCAGGCAGAGTAATAAAGCCTCGTCTTATTTCCTCTTCATGGGCATATAGTGAGTTATCACTTATTGATGCCATAGTCCGGTAGATGTCTTCTTTCTCTATCCGGCAGCCCTGTTCCAAAGCTGTACAAACTTTACCCCTGCTATCAATAGTGATATCTTTATCACCTATTTTCATTAATAGTGGCTGGCCATGGCGTAAACGAATCTCTTCCATACCACGAAAATATTCCGCCGGCAAATCAGATATAAGGCGATTTATTCGCGGTGCCAGGTACGGCAATATTTGGTTTCTGATAATAGATTCATCATTTAAGGCCAACATTCCACCACCCTTGCCTTAAATAGATATTGGTTGTCTGCCCAAATTATTCCACCTATTATTGGGTTATTCGGCCCTGCCGCAGGCTATTTGATATTTCTGCCCAAAGAAAAACCCGGATGGTATAAAATCCGGGTGCACTAAAGATCATAATTATTCGGTTTAAAAAATGTGGTTTCAGGTTATTTAAAGGTAAATTCTCCTTTAGATTTCACAGCTAAACTCGTAATCCTGAAGCTTCTTTATATATGGGTTAGTACCGCATAGGGGACAGGCGGGATTTTTCCCTGCCTGCATTACCTCAAAGGTTAGGTCCAGGCCATCAAAAGTTAATAGGGCATCAGTAAGCAAGTTCCCCTGGGCAGTAAGCAGTTTGGCAGCTTCACAAGCTTCGATAAAACCCATGACCCCTGGTACCGGACCCAGTACACCTGTTTCCGAGCAGGTAGGCACACTTCCGGGGGCTTTCATATGGGGGAATAAGCACCGGTAACAGGAAGCAGCACCGGGTATTATGGTCATTCCCATACCATCAAATCTTAAAACTCCGGCTTCGATCATAGGTTTTTTCATCAGGAAACAGGCATCATTTAACAGGTAGCGGGTGGGAAAGTTATCTACCCCGCCAATAGCCACATCATAATCATTTAATATTTCCAGGGCATTTTCCCGGTCAAATTTAGTATGGTATTTTATTATTTTGACCTCAGGGTTAAGCTGGTGCAAAAATGTTTCCGCCGAATCAACTTTGGCCCAACCTATGCGGGAGCTGGAATGAAGAATCTGGCGATTAAGATTGCTTACATCCACGGTGTCATTATCTACCAAACCAACCGTCCCGATACCTGCCTTAACCAATGCATAAGCTGCCGGAGACCCCAATCCTCCCGTCCCCACGATTAGAACTTTGCTGTCGCAAAACTGTTTGGGACTTATCCGTGTACTTACAGGCAGAGATGAAGAAGTTTCATTGGTGCAGAACAAGATATTCTCCAGCTGATTTACTTTATAGCTACTAAAAACCATCGACAACAGATCGAAACTAAATAAATCCTTGACCGGGGTGCCGATTTTTAGAATACATTTGACAGCTTCTATTGCTAAAAGAGCCCCCAGCAGGCAAGTAGAAAAGGTATATCCAATGCCTTCAGGGCTTTCCCGCCATCCTTTCCCGTGCTGGCAAACCTTATGCAATTCAGCTGCAAAAGTTGTTTTTTCCTCCTCACCTTTTAATACCTGGATAAAGCCTTGCCATTCTCTGTTCATAGCTGCTATTACTGGTGTCCCGTCACCGTCAGAATTGATCACATCAGCGACAAACCCGGGATCACCCAGAAGGATCTTAACATCAGCCTGGGGGCATACAGGTTTGACTTGTAATTCTATAGAAATGTCGTTATTCAAATCCTTAATATGCGCAAATAAGTTCTCATAGCCTTGCTGATCTTCGAAACTGCAACATATGTTACCAACTCCGACGGCAGCAAGATAGTATAAAAGAGGTGAACTGGTTTCCACTGATTCCGCTTTGATTAAAACTGATGCCTCCAGCAGTTTTTTTTGTCCGGTTCCGCTTATTTCTGGTATTATGACTTGCCTCAAATACCGGTTAATCTGGTCTTTTGATATTATCATGGCATTCTACCTCTCACTTGTAGTTTTGTGCTGATATTCTAATATTGCCTCACGCAGAGCATCAGCGGCAATGTTTGAGCATTGCAGTTTCTCGGGCGGCAACCCTCCCAGGGCTTTAGCCACATCCTCGTTTTGAATCTGCAAACCTTCAGCTAAAGTACTCCCCTTGGCCATAACCGTCACCATACTGCTGGCAGCGATAGCCGCCCCGCATCCAAAAGTCTTAAATCGCACCTCGGTAAGAACGTTATTATCAACTTTAATATAAATATAACTGTATCACCATCCCTGGGGTTTCCAACCTTGCCTATTCCGTCAGCATCAGCCAGTTCTCCGACATTGCGGGGGGCAGAGAAATGATCCAACACGATATCATTATACATAGTTTGACCTCCCTGGTACGTTACTCATACTACAGCATTACTATATGTTTTATTATATATTTAAAAAATTACCCGCTACAAGTTTAATGGAGCCCAAAAACTATATTGATAATTAATAACATCGTGGCAACACGATAAAAAAACCATGGCCCCTCAGTGTGAGGGGCCATCTGGTGAAAAGGTTATCAATGAAAGTTTTGCCGTGATCTTATTTCAGCCAATGAAACTATTTGTCCTCTGGTTTTTTCTGCTCACTCGAGTATTCCTCATCATTTTCAATGTAGGCGGGCTCGTAGTCAAATGACCCGTCATTTACAAATACCACTTCATTGCAACGGGGACATATTACCTCAATTACATCCTCATCATCTAGAATGTCTGTTTCGAAATAGACCTTTTCTCCACATTGTGAACATTCCAACTGAATGTAATCACTGTCATCAATGTCATCGCCCAGTCCTATACTTTCCTCCAAATCATTGAGGTCATCATCAATACTCTCAACATATTCCTTAAACTCCTCGAAGTCGTTCTGCATCGTGGAAAGCGCATCAGTCATTTCATCTAAAACATTCAGTATGCCAGTAATTATTTTGCCCTGTGGGCCGCTATCTGCAACATTTAGTCCTTCACTTAGTCCATGCAAATAACTAACCTTCTCCGAAATATGTTTCAACTTTAAATCCCCCTTCATAATACTGAAGCGCATTGCCTCAAAAATAGTATTTGTATAAAAAGGGGGAAATAAACTTATGGACATGAAAATCCGGCACAGTTTTACAAAAATCATATTATGAAGAACAGAGTTATTCATTTATTTATATTCTAATACTTGGTAAGCGTAATTTTTATATAGATGGTTGGTTTTCCCCAGGAAACACCAAAATAAAGATAGGATTGACTTTAAGCCAATCCTATCTTTATTTTTTTGATTCTTAATTGAAAGCAAATTAAGCCCGTTCCATATATTCACCCGTACGGGTATCAATTCGCAGTTTATCACCGGTATTTATAAACAGAGGAACCTGAACAACCGCTCCTGTTTCCAGAGTAGCGTTTTTGGTAGCACCGGTGGCAGTATCACCTTTTACTCCAGGTTCGGTTTCAACAACTTCCAGTTCTACGAAATTGGGCAGTTCAACCCCGATAATATTGCCCTGGTAAAGTAATACCCTGATATTCATATTCTCGAGCAGCCATTTAGCTCCATCTCCGATTGTATCCCGGTCAATGTTTATCTGTTCATAATCCTGCGTATCCATGAATACATAATCCTGTCCATCGTTGTATAAATACTGCATTTCTCTATTATCCAGATGAGCCCGGGATACTTTTTCACCACCGCGGAAAGTTTTCTCTATTACTCCGCCAGATTTTATATTTTTAAGTTTGGCTCTTACAAAAGCAGCACCTTTGCCGGGTTTTACATGCTGAAAATCTACCACCTGGTAAGCTTGCCCATCCAGGTCTATAGTTACCCCTGTTTTAAAATCGTTAACCGAAATCATTTTATCCCTCCAATTTACAAAATAATCAAGCTTTTATCAGAATGGGTGATTACTTCACATCCCCCGTCCTTTACTATTACCGTGTCCTCAATACGTATTCCGCCCCAACCAGGTATGTATATGCCCGGCTCAACTGTAACTACCATATTCTCTTCCAAAATCGAGTCGCTTAAACGAGATAAACTGGGCTTTTCGTGTATTTCCAAGCCCACGCCATGTCCGGTTCCATGAGTAAAATAAGCTGCCAGTTCATATTTTTCCAGCCGCTTACGGACTATGCTGTCTATTTCTTTACCTTCCCTACCTGACCTGATTGCCGTTATCCCGAGTTGCTGAGCTTCTAATAACCTCAGGTATTTATCACGCAGGTTATCAGAAACAGGTCCAATCACCACTGTCCTGGTCATGTCTCCAGCATACCCCTGATAAAAACCACCGAAATCCAGAGTTATCATATCTCCCTTGTTTAGAACCCGGTCGCCGGGCTGTCCATGGGGCAGTGCCGCATTAGGCCCGGATACAGCTATGGTATCAAAAGACTCTTTTTCGCAGCCCTTTTCTCTTAACAGATATACGATGCGGCTGGCTATCTGCCGTTCCGTTACGCCCGTTTTTATATAGGGAATTATTTCTGTAAACACTTCATCACCGATTTGCGCTGCCTGGCGCAGCCGCTTAAGCTCACTTTCATCTTTCACCTGTCTTAATTCCTCAATGGTGTTAGACATAGGAACCAGTCGGTGGCCTAAATGGGCTTCCAGTTTCCGGTACAGTTCAATAGTTGTATAGTGACCCTCCAGTGCCAGGTGCTCACAAGCAGTTACCTTCTCCACTAACCGGTCAAGCCCCGCAGTAGTTTCCTTTACCAATTCCCAATCCGGACACTCCAGATCTGCCTGTTCCCAATACCTGGCATCAGTAAACAATAACTGCTGTGTTGGGGTAATCAGCAGTTTGGCATCGGCCCCTGCGGTAAATCCGGATAGATATCGGATATTTTCCGGTTTGGTAACTAAGAAGGCATCAGTTCCTTTTTGCTCCATGACAGCACGGAGTTTTTGCAGACGTTTCTCGATATATTTTCACCTCTTCAAGATTTTAACACGTTCTTATTGTAACCCAGGCACCTATAACAATAAAACAGTTTTTTCGGTTAAATTGGAGCCAGATAGCTTATGCCAGCCTGTTATCATCTTCAGGTACTTGCCGGAGTAAATCACATGCGGCTAACAAAGCCAGTTTATAACCGTATGCTCCTAAACCAAAAATCCCTCCCTGGGCGGTTGAAGAAAACAGGGAATGCTGCCGGAAGGTTTCCCGTTGATAAATATTAGATAAATGCACCTCAATATAGGGTATGTCAACCGCTTTGAGCGCATCCAGCAAGGCGATGCTGTAATGGGTCAAGGCCCCCGGATTTATTATAATGAAATCTACTCGCTGGTAAGCTTTTTGAATTTCATCTACCAATTCACCTTCATGATTGGATTGAAAAAATTCCACCTGTATTGATTGTTGGTCAGCCAGCAGCTGTAGTTCCCGGTTAATATCATCTAATGATTGCTGTCCGTAAATGTTTTTTTCACGTATTCCCAACATATTTAGGTTAGGGCCATTTATAACCAGTATTCTGGGCATACAAAGTGTCCTCCTCCAATGTTACTCCCCGCCAATACTAAGACTTTTTAGCCGTATACTAGGGGCTGCTTTGCCACCATAAAACCTCACATCGCTGCCTACCGCCTCAATATCCTTAAGAAAACTGCCGAGATTGCCGGATATGGTTACTCCCCGCACCGGATAAGTAAGTTGTCCCTTTTCTATCATGATGCCCGCAGCACCTACTGAAAACTCTCCCGAAATCGGATTGGCAGTATGCATTCCCATCACATCGGTTATATAAAAGCCTTTTTCTATTTCGCCGATTAATTTATCCGGGTGTATATTTCCCGGGTTAACCATAAAGTTGGTAGTATTAACTGAAGGCAAACTGCGAAAAGAATCGCGATAGCCGTTTCCGGTCGATTTAACCCCGGCTTTGGCCGCGGTATAGGTATCATAGAGATATCCCTTTAAAACTCCGTTTTCGATAACTACATTTCTTTGCGCGGCAACCCCTTCGCCATCAAAGGGGAAACTGGCTATCCCTTCCTGACAGGTAGCATCATCGACTAGATTAAACACCTGTGCGGCAACCACTTGACCCTGCCTGCCAGCCAGCATGGACTTGCCTTTTTGTACTGCATCAGCGCTAACCAGTTGCGACAGTATACCCAGAAAACGGGTTACTACATATGGTTCCATAACACAAGGTAATCTGGCTGAACCGATATTTTTCGCCTTAAGGCTGCGTACCGCACGCATGGCTGCCTCCTGGCCTACTTCATCGGTGACCAGGTCACTTATCTTCTTCTTAACCATAACGGCAAAACCAGTTTGGGCATCATTATCCTCCTGTGCCACCAGGGAAATATATATGCCGCTAAAGTTAGCCCGGCCAAAAGCATAAATCCCTTCACTATTCATTACCAGTGAAGCAAATTCACTATCTTCATATCCTGCTCTTTCTATCACTGTGATTCTGCGGTCATAGTTTTTTGCTGCTCGTTCCAGTTCCCGGGCCATTTCTATTTTGTCTTCCAAGCTGGTTACAGCTATTTGGTTATCATAAGTCATTAGTTGGGGATAAATAAAATTTCCCTTAACTAGCCGGTTATACTCATCTGCGGAAGTAAATGCAGAAATCGCTGCTGCATCATTAACCGCTCCTTCAACTGCGGCATCTGATAAATCACTGGAATAGGCGAATCCTATTTTTCCCTGATTAAAAACCCTGATGCCGAGTCCCATCTCATCAGCTTCTTTGAGGTTCTCAACCTGGCCGTTAACAACTTCAATGCTCAATTCCCGGTTATAGAGTATAAAAGCCTCGGCTGCTATGTTCTTGCGCGCCGCCAGTTCCAGGGCTTTTTGCCCTGCCGCCTGCATAAGTCTTTCCATGCTTAAAATACCCACCTCCAACCGAACCGGTTTAATTGCATCTCTTTACTGTTAAAAGTACCACCGATAGTAAGTTCCTTAATGCGGATAGTTGGCTGGGCATCAGCTACTGCAACCCCTTGTCCGTCTTTACCACAGACACCTATAGCAAAACCAAGGTCATTTCCCACCCGGTCAATTTCCATAAGTACCCGGGGACCATTTCCGGAAAGAATCGCCCCTCGTACCGGATACTTAATTTTTCCATTTTCAATCAGATAACCTTCCTGCACATTGAAAACAAAGTCCCCGTTAGTGGTATTTACCTGTCCTCCGCCCATTTTTTTGACCAGCAAGCCGCGGGGAGTACTCTTAATAATATCTTCGGGATTATCCTGGCCTGGTTCAATGAAGGTATTGGTCATGCGCACCACCGGCTTGTGCTGGTAAGATTCCCGCCGGCCGTTCCCGGTAGATTCCCGGCCTTCCTTTAATGCTGTAAGACGGTCATACATATACTGAACCAGACGCCCGTTTTCAATCAGAACGTTTCTTCTTGTTAAGGTTCCTTCATCATCAAAAGCGGAGGTTCCATATTGTCCTGCCAGTGTCCCGTCATCAACCACATTAACACACGGGGCAGCAACATTCTCCCCCAGCCGGTTCTTATATACAGACATGCCTTTTTGCACCAGATCAGCCTCCAATCCATGACCACAGGCTTCATGTACCATAGTTCCTCCTGCTTCTGAGGACATGACCACCGCCATTCTTCCCGCAGGTGCAGGACGGGCTGACAGCATGGTGATAGCCCGGCGAGCAGCCTTTTCGGCCATATCCGGGAGGGAAATGTTGTCCAGCAACTCCCACCCACAAACACCACCGGCAGATTCGTAGCCGGTTTGAATAACACCTTCCCGGGCTGCTACACAATTAATTAAAACTCTGATCCGTGCCTTGTCATCTTCAACCAATTCGCCGTTGGAGTTAGCTATCTGCGTCTGCTTGTGCAAATCACCTATAGCCACGGTAACCTGACGAATTTCATTACTTACTCTGCGGGCAGCAGCGTTGGCTTTCATTACATGACTTATTTTTTCCTCAAAGCCCACATTTTCGGGCGGCCTGTGAAAATTATATTGTAACCTAGGCTTTTGAAGGGTCAGAGTAATATCGCGGGATGGAAGATTTTTGGTTGTGCGTGCAACATGGGAAATGACCTGAGCAGCTTTTATCAAGCCTTCTTCGGAGAGATCATTGGTATATACATAGGCGGTGTTGGCCCCCGTAATTAAGCGTATACCTGCTCCTGTTTCCCTGCCGCTGTTGATTTTTTCAATCTTGTCATCTTCACAAAAAATATTATTTACCTGTTTCTTTTCAATAAAGATTTCTGCGAAGTCCCCGCCGTTTTGTAGGGCCTGGTTCAAAACCCTGGTTAACAGGTCTTTCTCTAACATCAGAAACCTCCCTCATAAACCAAATCTCGGTACAAGGCAATGTTTTTATCCCCAGTATTTATATTCATTGTAACCAACTTTTTCCCTTCTTGAACTCTCAACTATGTTTATATTATTGTCCGCAATAATAGCTATATTAAAACTTGCTCCAGCACGGTAATTTTGTATCAGTGATGTATTTATCCTTCGCGCCTGTCTGGCTATGGTTTAAGTTATTCTGGTTGAAGGGCTACTGCTCTTTGGATCGACCTCCATGGTAATAGCTGCTAAAATTAACCGTCATTTTTACATCACTGCTATGAAGACCGGCAGCTTCGCTCTCCTTCCCATCGGTCGCTAAACCATGTGGCAAATATGATTCGTCGGCAACTATTTGTTTCTTAGCGCTTTGAACCAGTCTGACATAAGTGAAGGCATAGAGACGGGGTGCCTGTTCGACATGCTTTAAAAAAGTTAGGAGATCGTAATAATTACCTGCCGCCATTATCTCAAAATGAACCGGTATGGCCATTGCCGGTTCCGTTTGTCTGGTCGTATTTTCACTAGTCTTATTCCCATAGCTTATACCGTTCAATCTGGTCTGGGCCTTTTGTGCAGTTTCTTCTAAAAAGGCAATTACTCCGGGAACATCAGGAGAATCCGGTACCTGCCGGGTCAAACTGGCTAATTCCGCCTCACAACGACTATATCTGGAGTTTGTCATATCTTTTTCCCGTTCCAGCTGTCGAACTTCCATCAATTGTGCCCGCAACCTGGTGTTGTCACTAACCAGGTCTTTTACCTGATGGTTAAGAGGCTCATAAATATAATAGTAAAATATGTAAATCCCGGTCAGCCAGACCAGAAGACCAAGCAAAACCTTTTCCCGTTTGGACAACTGCACGTTTATCTATACCTCCAGTTCATTTCCACTGTAAATATGATCTCTTGGCCTTCCTCAAAATGGGAAGAGAGTAGTGATACATTGGTTAACATAGAGTTGTCGCTTAACCTGGTAAGAAATTGAGCAATATTAGAAAATTGGCTAGAATGACCTTTCACTACCACCGTATCACTATTTATCTCTATTTCTGTCGCTACCAACCCTGCCGGCAGGGCGCTTTCCACGGCAGAAAGCAGTTTGGTCAGGGGAACACCCGAATTCCGGGTATAATCAGCTATCCTTTTTTTCTCTATAACCAGCCTTTCCAGTTCCCCGGCAGCCATCCGGGGGCTCGAAGTGAAACCATAATCATTAACCTTTTCCCTCAGGGTATAGTTTTGCGCCTGTTCCCGGACTAACTTATCCTCCTGGTGTCTATAAAGCACCAACATTACAACCACCAGCATAAGAGTAATAATTAAGAAGAATTTTAGTTCTGCTGGAATCCCTTTATCACTATCTGGTTTAAGCAGATTAATACGTATGTCCAGATTCGCCATCAAATCACCTGTCTCAGTGCCAAACCCAAAGCTACCGGGTAATCATACTTAAGGTCATTTATTTCCCATTCCTTTATATTGCCGGTAAGCTTTAACCCGGCAATGGTATCGGCTATCTCTATGTCTCTTCCCAATTTCACCGACAGAGCATTGCCCAGACCAGGAAATCTGGACCCACCCCCGCACAGGACAACTCTGCCGATATCTCTTTCCTTCTGCATATGGTAATATTCCCAGGAGCGCAGGACTTCCGAGGTTAGATCTTTGAATAGAGATTCCCGGTTGCCGGCAACGGTTTTCCCGTCCAAAGCGGGAACTGCCTTATTACTGTCAGAATCTTTCAGTGCCGAACATTCCCAGGTAAAAGAGCGGTAATATACTAAAACCCCATGCCAGAAAACAGCAAAATAAGACCGGGCCGGGCCAATGTTCAAAAAGGCCTGGGTAGGAATATCTACACTCCGGCCCAGTGCCCTGAACAAGGCTAAAGGCTCAATCTCAACCACAGCCAGTTTTAGCCCCGCAATGCGGCAGGCTAAACTCAGGTTGTCCACTTGCTGTCGACGAACCGCCACAAAAAATACCTCGGTTTTTTTTCCTTCGTCATCGCTGAAATTCCGCAGCGGAAATATGTCTATGGTCAACTCCTCAATGGGAATGGGCAGGAAGGTTGTAGCCTGATAATAAGCCGATTCTCTCATTTCCCGCAACTTCATCTGCGGCATAATCAGACTGCGCGTATACACCTGGGGTCCGGTCAGTGCAGCAACCACCTTTTTCCCCTTAAGCTTTAGCCTGGTAACCAGTTTACCCAGTTCTTCACCCAGACTCACCGGGTCCAGGATATACCCTGCCTCGATTACCCCTGCCGGGGTAGGTATGCTGCCAAAGGTAACCAGGGAAACATGTCTATTCCATTGTCTTATGCCGATCAGCTTTGTTTTCTGACTGCCGATATCCAAGCCTATTCCTGGCCTTATATTTAACAACACGAATTCCCCCGTAATACTTAATCAAGGTACTGGCAGGACACTACCGGCCCAATACCCAGGTAGTCCCAGGACTCCGGAAACTGCTTGACTATGGTATCATCCCGGATTAAATCAAACCGTTTTTCAATCTCCCGGTTGGGCAGGCTGCTGAGGTAATGTTCATCAAAATACTCCATTTTAATCATAATGTTGCTCCCGGCACATAAAACGCCCTTTACAGCAAGTCTTTCCGGGGTTGAAACAATGCGAACATTGCGCCCTGCCAGGATATAAGAGTATATCTTTTGGTTTGAATCATAGTTAGGTAATATACGCGTCAAAGAATTGAATGCCCGGGGATCTATAAAAAGATTAATGTCTTGTTGGGAAATAAAGTACAAGCCTGGCGGTCTATAAGTGAAATCGTTGACAGCGGTGATTAGCCGGCTGTCCAAGCCAATTTCCAGTATAGCCGGTGATACCACAATCAGGCTTTCCAACCGATTGCGAAACCGGTTAAAAAAGGTAGCGGTATCGTTTAGGACAGCGTCGGCAAGATTGTTGTAGGTATCCCATTCTACCCATTCTCCTGTAAAAGAATCTGGAACAGTAAAATCCAGCACCAGGGTGGCCGTATCCGGCAGATCAATAAACCACCTGCTGCAGGTTATTCTCGGATCATTGACAGCCAGCTCGTAGTAATTTTCCCCCCGGTAGCTCAGTAAGGATGAATCCGGGCTAATGTACAGCCAATCTGTATCAGTTTGAGCCAGTTTTTTAAATCGCTCGGAATGCACAACTTGCCAACGAGGAGCCCTAAGCTTGCTGTCAAGGCTGTATTGACCCATGAAATCAAAGGACTCAAAATCCGCCGGAGGATAAATATAATTACAATACCCGGTTTGCCCGCTAAGCAAATCTTTGAGGGGATAATAATCAGGAACTGGTTGAGGCACCGGCTTTTCAAACAGTTCATCATTCAGTTCTGGTGAGATATTATTAAACCAACTTCTAACGGCCATGGTAGCCGGCTGATAATCTCGATCAAATATATTTACTACTCCCAGCGGTTTCCAATAAGGCGCAATGTTTAGTATACTACCGCCAACTTCTGGGTCGGGAGCCGTCCCGGGATAGTTTATCCACCAGGTATAGGGGCAGTCACTATTGGAATTTTCCGGGGTATAATTAGGATGGTAGGGATTCTTTAAAATTGCATCTCCATATTCTAAACCATGTAGAGGAAAGTTTTGCTTGCTTTCCGTATACCAGGCAGTCGGATGCCAGTCTTGCACGTTCCTCAAATTATCCCGGCTTGTACCTTGAAGATATACCGGTTTATCAGATATGGCTGCAAAGTACCTGCCCATTACCGTAAGATTATCCGCCTGAAGGGGATAACGCGGCAACATGTTTACCATTATCTCGGCTTTAGCTGTCTTGCTGGTTAACAGTATTCCATGAGCATTCTTAACCCGGCCCTGGGATACTATAGAGACTATTCCTTCGCTGTATAGCCGGTCCATGTTAACAGTCACATCAGCACTTATATGGTTGTCCAGCTTAACCTCCCCAATGTCGGGTGTTTCCCGTCCGGCCAGAAGATAATTAATGACTACCGTCCGGGCTAAATGAACACCGGCATCAGCTGCCTGGCGCGCCTGTTCCGTTCTTACATCATTTATAGCTATTTGGCTTTCCATCCCGGCTATGTCGATTATAGCCAGACCTAACAAACTTACCGCCAAAAAAACGCCTATTGCCACCAGTATAGCACTTCCCCGCTGGTAATCCCTTTTCACGGCAGCACCTCCCGAGTATAACTGACCCGGCTCATATATGCCGTTTTCGCTGTCCACTCCTCACTGCCTGCTCTGGCTGTAATGGTTAAGATTAACAGACCTGGTACTGGACTAATGAATTTAATAGATGTAATATCAGCGGCCACCGGTTCCGGAGAGGAAATTGTACTGTCCCGGTAAAGCTGGTTGTTGTGAGCATAAAAGTCTATCTCTTCCCCTTCCCTCACCAGGTGCAGCCGTTGACCGGTGCTGCCCATGGCCATGTTGTTCCCGGCCGTGTCCTGAACTGAAAAACCTTCGCTGCTGCGAAAGTCTCTTATTATCCTCTCTCGTCCCTGTCTAGCCGCATATTGGCTATCGGTTTGGTCAATTCCCCGCTCAAAAGCAAAAAGGGTGAACCAAAAAGCCGACATTAAACCTGCCAGCACAACCCCCATAAGTCCTAGGGCCAGAAGCAGTTCCACCAGAGTCATCCCTTTTTCTTTCCACATTACTTGGCCCCCACAATAGTAAGCATCTGCAAACTCTTGTCATGTCCCCCTTCAGTCCAATAAACCGTCACCTGTAGTTGAAAAAGATTATCCGGAAAGCTTATAATGTCCTGGCTGCCCATACCGCCGCGGTTATACCAGCTGCTCTCATCGTATCGGGTTATTGTGACGGCAGCCTTTAGGTTGGGCGGGGCATCTACATTGATAGGTGGTTTGCTATTAAGTAATCTGAAACTAAACACCTGGTCGGAGACGTTAGCATCGGTTACTTCAAAATCAGGCGACAGGGGCAGGTCAGCCAAGTCGCTGGAATAAGCCCGAATAACTTCAATAATCGATATGGCATAATCAGAGGCTATGGTTTGTTTTCCGGCACGCCCTATCCATAACTCGGACACGGAAAACATGGTCATAATACTTGTGGTCAATAAAGCTAAAATTACCAGTGCCGCCAGAACCTCAATCAAGGTAAAACCCGCCTGTTTCTTATTAGCACCTAAATTTACAGACATTTTATCAACCCGTTCTTCTGGTCAGTCTGACTGCAAATTCAAATTACTTTAAGCAAAGCCAGCCAACCGCCCAGAGCTAAAAAGGGGCCAAACCGAACGGCTGTTTTGAGTGTGGCCTGTTTCAATATCAGTAAACCCAGGGCATATGCCCCTCCCGTCAGGGAAGAAATCACCAAAGCCAGGAAAGCCCCCGGCATGCCGGTAAAAGCCCCAATAAGTAAGGCCAGTTTTACATCACCGCCCCCCATTCCTCCCCGGGAAATTACTGCTATCAAAAATAATACTCCTCCGAAGAATACCGCTCCTAAAACAGCACCGGGGACTCCAACCGTAAAATAAGACATCACCAGACCGGCAGCTATACCCGGAAAGGTTATTTTATCGGGTATTATCCCTGTATAGATATCAATCATGGCCGCGGCAATCACCAACATGGAAAAAAGCCAGCCGGATATAGCTATAAGCGATAACCCATGTTCACTATAAATGGCCAGAAATGCCACTGCAGTAAGTGCTTCCACTAGCGGATAGCCCAAAGATATAGATTTCTTACAGTACCGGCATCTGCCCCGGAGCCATAAATAGCTGAAAAGAGGAACCAGGTCCAAAGTCTTAAGCGGGTGAGAACACTCCGGACAATGGCTGCAAGGGCTTATTATCGACTCCCCATAAGGTAAACGGTGAATTATTACATTTAAAAATGAACCCATTACCAGGCCAAGAGCTATAACCCCCAAATAAATCATGCCATTACTCACCTGTCTTAATACTAAGTCTCCGGTTCGGATGCTTCTTCTTCGCTGTTTTCAACCACCCCGTCCGAAACTACATAGCGGCTATACCCTTTAGGCGGATCAGGAACCTTATTCCTAAGATAACCTTTATTCTCAATATCCTCAAAATTATCCACTGCAGAAGGATCGACTTGCTCACTTTCTATATACAAATCTACTGCATCCTGTAATAACTTCAGGTTGGCAGCATTAGCTTGGCTGTTGGCTTTAGTTAAAACCGATGTATACCTGGGCACCGCAAGCCCGACCAGTAATGCCAGTATAGCCATAACGACAATCAGTTCGACTAAGGTAAACCCTTGTTGGTCCTTTTTAAGTGACACCAAATATACCCCCCTTTCTAAACCCCTACCGCATTTATTAATTCAAATATGGGCAGGAGTGTCGCCAAAACCACCCCTCCGACGATAAGAGCCACCAGAAATACTAATAGCGGTTCGAGCAGAGCCATAATGGAATCAATCATATGAATAGCCGCCTGTTCATAATAATCAGAAATGTGCAGAAACATTTCATCCAGTGACCCGGTTTCCTCCCCCACCGCTATCATCTGGGTAACCATGGGTTCAAACAGAGCAGTCTTTTCCAACTCAACAGTTATGGATTTGCCCTCCCTTACCGCTAGTCGGGCTTTATTAACTGCTCGGGCAATAATAACGTTTCCAACCGCTTCTCCCGCTGTCTCCAAAGCCTGCAGCACTGGGATACCTGCCTTTATTAGAGTCCCTATGGTCCTGGCTAACCGGGCCACGCTAATTCGGGACAGGGGCCTGCCTAATAGTGGTAGATGCAAATATAAGTAATCGTAAAATAATCTGCCTGAAGCAGTTTGGCCCCATCTTTTGCCAGCCATGATAAGAGCAAAAGCAAAGGGAATAATATATATCCATGCTTGTCTAAGTGTACTCCCGGTACTTAACAGGATACGGGTAGGTGCCGGCAAATCTAGTCTGTGGAAACGAAACATATCTACAAACGTAGGCATTACCAAAATAATCATGAAAAAGACTACCAGTATGGCAAACAAGCTTATAACCGCCGGATAGATTAAAGCGGCCCGCAATTTAGCGTTTAATTCCTGCTCCCTTTCCAGGTACCGGCTTAAGTTGGCCAGTATTTTGTCAAGCACACCACCCAACTCACCTGCCTTAATCATCTGGATATAAATTGGTGAGAACACGTTGGCATGTCTGGCTACGGCTTCCCAAAATGTGTGACCACTTTCAATATCGCTCTGAATCTTGGCGATTACTTCTCGCAGTCTTCTATTGGCGGTTTGCTTTTGCAGGACTGTCAAACAGCTTATAAGCGGTAATCCCGCTGCTATCATAGTAGCCAGCTGGCGGGTTAAAATTACCAGGTCATGACTTTTTATTGATTTTAAGGAAATGTCAAATCGTATATTCCTGGCATATCGGCGGGTTTCTTTTACCCGTAGTACATAATAGCCCTGGCTCAATAGACTTGTAATTGCCGTTTTATAGTTGTCCGACTGCAGTATGCCCTTTCTCAAATGCCCCTGCTTGTCCCTTACCCGGTATTCGAAATCCACTATAATCACCTTCTATAAGACCCGGTTTGACAGTCAGCCTTTGCGCATATTCCAATGGAGAGATGATTTGGCTTTGCAGCAATATGGCTAAAGACTTGTCCATAGTGATCATACCTACTGCTGAACCAGTTTGCATAACCGAGTAAAGCTGATTAATCTTATTTTCCCGGATGAGGTTTTTAGCCGCCGGGGTAGCAACCAAAACCTCAGCCGCAACCACCCGTCCCCGGTTATCGTTGCGGGGAATAAGCTCTTGATGTATAATTCCCTGCAAGGTGGCAGCTAATTGATTTCTTATTTGCTGTTGCTGATATGGGGGATAAGCATCCACTATTCTTTCAACAGCCTGGACTGCGTTTCCCGAGTGCAGCGAGGCCAGAACCAAATGCCCGGTTTCAGCAGCCGTGACCGCGGTACTTATCGTGTCCAGATCCCTCATTTCCCCAACCATTATCACATCCGGGTCCTGTCTCAGAGCCGCTCTAAGACCGGCAGCAAAAGACACGGTATCACTCCCGATTTCCCGCTGATTAACTATGCAGGTATTATGTTCATGCACGTATTCAATGGGATCTTCTAGAGTCAGAATATTGAGATTTTTAGTGTGATTTAAGAGATTAATCATCCCTGCCAGAGTAGTGGTTTTTCCACTTCCGGTAGAACCGGTTACCAGCAGCAAGCCGGTCTCGCGCAGAGCTAATTCCTTTACCACCGGCGGCAACCCCAGGGTTTCCAGGTCAGGCAGATCTGTTGGTAACAGTCTTATGGCAGCAGCATAAGCAGCTCTTTGCGAATAAATGTTCACCCTTATTCTTCCTATACCGGGAAAGGATAAGGCAAAATCATCTTGTCCATATTCAGTTATCTTTTCCCAAACCCTGGTATCAGTCACTAACCTTTGGAGTAATCTATATGTGTCTTCACCAGTAAGGGGATTGGCATCCGGAGGTAACACAAGCCGCCCGTTAATGCGGTAGACCGGGGGACTATTTGATGTAATATGGACATCTGAAGCCCCCATTTCCCGACCCTGAGCTAATATTTGCATTATGTCGGTTATCATACTTACCCTCCCAGCAGAACCGCCTTCATCACTTCTTCCAGTGATGTATGTCCTTGTCGGGCCTTTTCCACCCCGTCTTGCCTTATGGGTATCATGCCTTCTTTAAGCGCCGTTTGCTCAATAAGTGTATCTGACCATTCCCGCTGGTTGATAACTTCTCTAACATAAGGTCCCACTACCATTACTTCATGCAAGGCAATTCTGCCTTGATAACCTGTTTGCCGGCACATTTTACACCCCTGAGGGTGAAAAAATTCATAGCCGCTTTCTTCTGGGATTCCCAGCCGGTTAGCGGTAATTTCGTCAAGCACATATTTCTGCCGGCAGTTCTTACACAGCTTGCGTACCAACCGTTGGGACACAACTCCGGCCAACGAGCTGGACAATAAAAATTTTTCGATACCCATGTCCACTAAGCGAGATATACAGCTAGCAGCACTGTTAGTATGTAAAGTAGATAACACCAGATGTCCGGTTAAGGCTGCCTGGACAGCCAGCCCAGCAGTCTCGCTGTCGCGGATTTCTCCGACCATAAT
This sequence comes from Syntrophomonadaceae bacterium, assembly GCA_050943315.1. GTDB lineage: Bacteria > Bacillota > Syntrophomonadia > Syntrophomonadales > Syntrophomonadaceae > JBDKUD01. The sequence goes on along the minus strand of JBMNOY010000016.1, from coordinate 16,963 downwards.
TGTATCCGGGTCTTGACGCAGAACAGAACGCAGGCCATTGGCAAAGGTAAGACCGGCACGAGGGTTAATCTGCACCTGGTTTATGCCGTTGATAGTATACTCAATCGGGTCCTCCAGAGTAATTTGGTTTTTATTTACCGAATTGATTTGATTTAATATTGAGTAAAGCGTGGTCGTCTTACCTGAACCGGTAGGGCCGGTTACCAATAACAGACCGTGAGGGCGCCTGTACAGGACTTGCAGAAGTTTGCGATTGCTGCTGCTCAGTCCCAGCTGATCCACATGGGTGAGACTGTTCTTTCTATCCAGGATTCGCAAGACTACTTTTTCCCCATAAGCCACTGGCATGGTTGATACCCGTAGGTCTACTTCATGGTTGTTGATTTTAATACGAAAACGCCCATCCTGCGGAATCCTCTTTTCAGCAATATCCATCCCCGCCAATATCTTTATCCGTGAAACAGTAGCCGCTACTGAGAAACGGGGAAGGTTAACCACCGGATACAGCTCTCCGTCGATTCTGAACCTCACCCTGGCATTATTCTCCTGGGGTTCAATATGAATATCACTGGAACGTACCTGGACAGCCTGAGTTATAATCGAATTGACCAGCCGAATGATGGGAGCCTCATCATTAATCTGCAGTGATTGGGATGACTTAGAGGAGGATATGGTTTCCGACTCCAGTTTTAATTCACTAAGGATTCGTTCTATTCCGGGGTCACACTGAAAGGCCAGGTATTGTGAAATGGCTGTTTCGAGTTCTTGCTCATCTGCCCAAACAGGTATAACCTCCAAGCCCGTGGCCATTCTCACATCATCAAGAGCCTGCTGGCTAAGCGGTTCGGCCATAGCCAGGGTAATACTGTTTTTATTTCGGGAGATCGGCAGTATTTTATGAAGTCTGACTAGATGCGGTGGGATTAATTCAACCGCTTCAGGTTCAATACCAATCTGGCTTATTTGCACCCGGGGAATGCCCAGAAATGATTCCATGGTACCAACCAGCTGTTCTTCAGTTAAGGCCCCCTGAATTACCGGAATCTGGGTGGGGTTTTCACCGCTTTCCTTAAGTTCCTTTAGCGCATCATTAAGCTGCCGGGTAGAAATTGATTTCTGCCCAGTCAGGAACTCACCTATTATCCTGGGCTGAGCCATGATTTCTTCACTTCCTCTTAATTGGGCAGGTATATTAGTATATCTCCCAGATTTACATTTATCTAATGTTTTTTACAAATGATTACATTGCCTTGTTTATAGTATAAAATTCAGCTCATTAAAAGACAACACTTTTATCAAATAATGTTATATTTTGGGATGATTCTAACTATGGGCAAAAAAAAACAGGGGTATAACGCCCTGTAATGAATTCGTATATACTTTTAATTAACACTACCCCTGGGAAGTTATTAAAATTATTTTACCCGTAACGAAATTGGACCCCGGTACCCCCCTTGGGATAGCGCCATTCGAGAACTTCCGGCCCACAGGCGATACGACATGTGCCACATTCCAGGCAACCATCCAGGTTTAGTTCCACCTCTCCCTGGGAATTCACACTGTAAAGCCCTGCCGGACATACCAGAACAGCTTTTTTAAGCCGCGGATCTTTTTCCATCCCTGGCTTTATTTCTATGTGCTTGACCCGATCAGGCTTAAAAACGTTCAGACCGAGTTTTACAGTAAGACCTCCAGTTTCACTCATATCTTTCTCACACTCCTCAAATCACCCAACATGGACCACATCTCTCGAAAAGACATATATTGCTTAATAGTTTGATAGAGCGGTTTTTTGCTTCCTGCTGGAATTTCATAAAGGTCTTTCATTATATTGCCCATTAATTCGGGATAATATCCGAAAATCCGAGGATTGTCCAGAACATGCGGGGCTTCCTGGAAATTCTTAAAATCCTGCATTACGAAACTATCGTTTAACATCTGGACATAATTGGATAAACTGCTGCTGCTGTAATCATTTCGTTCTTTGGCCTGAATAGCCGCCTGGGCGGCATAGTAACCTGATGCCAGAGCATATTCCATCCCTCTTACCGTTATGCCGATGTTGAGGGAGAAACCGGCAGCATCTCCGGCAACCAGAATACCATCCCCATACAGCTTAGATAAAGCCTTGAAACCGCCTTCAGGAATAACATGGGCCGAATACTCGGCAGTATGACCATCCTTTATTAATCTGGCTACCTCGGGGCGCTGTTTAAAGCTATCCAACAGGTCAGGTGCTTTAACCTGAGGTTCTGTATCTATTAAGCCTTTAATACTTACCACCATGCCCAGGCTTACACTGTCTTTGTTGGTATAAAGGAATCCGCCCCCGAACTTGCCTTTGGTCACTTCACCCATAAACAGCCGGGCGACACCTTCATCACCTTCCAGCTGAAAACGGTTCTCAATAACACTGCGGTCAAGTTCTATGACCTCTTTAAACCCAACCGCATAATTTTCCGGCAAACCGGGTGTTCTTAACCCAGCTTGTTCTGCCATTAAAGATATAGCGCCGTCACAGGCGATTACCACCTGGGCTCTTAATTCATCCCCCTCAGCCCGAACCCCGTCAACCTTGCCGGCTTCGATAATAAGATCATCGACCCGGCTCTTGGTCAACAACATAGCTCCTTGCCGTTCAGCCTGTTGGGCCATCCAGCGGTCAAATTTTCCCCGCAGCACACTATAGCTGGGGTAGGGCTTATTAGTCAATTCCTGCCCGTCATAGCGTAAAGTGACAGACCTTTCCCCGGCCATTATGGTAGCCTCTTCATGGGCGATAAACCTCTCCAGCGGGGCTCTGTCGAACAAATCCGGGAATAATTCCCGTACCGGGTTAAGATATATCCTTCCTCCGGTGACATTTTTAGCACCCGAGTAGTCGCCCCGTTCCAGTACGAGAACTTCCAATCCCCCCCGAGCTGCGGTATACGCCGCGGCCAGGCCAGCCAGTCCTCCGCCTACTATGATGACATCAAATTTATCCATTAATTAACCCGCCCCCTTTTAGACCTATATTTCGATAACCATGCCTTAAATCCCTTTTGTATTAGTTATTTCCCGAGCTGCTTCGATAGCCTTAATAACTGTCTCACGTGCAACATTAGCAATAATCTCTGCATTGCCAATGCCCCGGGGAACAATAAGTCTCAAATTTCCCTCCTGTACTTTTTTATCATTTAACATACCCATATATATTTTTTCACTATCTATGGCAGGAAAGGGATATATTAAACCCAGGTTATGTAAAATGTTTTCAATTCTCTTCCTTTCCTGCTCCTGCAAATAGCCCTGATAACAGGCCAGGTATCCGGCAGCGATAATTCCCAGCACAACAGCCTCTCCATGCCGGTAGGAAGTATAGTCAGTAAGTTTTTCCAAAGAATGCCCAAAAGTATGTCCCAGATTTAAAATCGCCCGAATGCCTGTCTCTTTTTCGTCTTGTTTAACAATACCAGCCTTACAGAGGCAGGATTGGTAGATAATCTCCTGCAGGCAGTCATCGTTTTGAGCTACGATTCCCTCCCAGTTATTCTCCATCCAGGTAAAAAATTCCTTATTATATATAATACCATATTTAACAGCTTCACCTAATCCGGCGTAGTATTCCCTTTTCTCCAGTGTGGCCAGGGTATCCGTGTCAGATATCACCAAAAGCGGCTGGTGAAAGGCACCGATCAGATTTTTACCCAGATGGTGATTAACACCAACCTTTCCGCCTATGCTGCTGTCCACCTGTGCTAACAAGGTTGTCGGTATTTGTATAAAATTTATCCCCCGCATATACAGGGCAGCCACCAATCCAGCCAAATCGCCGGTGACCCCTCCGCCCAGGGCCACAACCACACTGTCCCTTTGAAGACCTGCTTTTACCCCCAGATCGAGGATCTTCATAGCTTCTTCGATATTCTTGAATCTTTCGCCATCCGGCATCAGGCCGACAATAACCTCATAACCAGCCTCTTTTAAGCTGGCCACCACCTCAGGCCCGTACAGCGGAAAAACCGTGGGATTACTAATCAGTAAAACCTTGCCCTTTTTAATTACGGAACTGATCAGGTTACCGCTTGACTTCAATAACCCCCGCCCTATCAACACCGGATAAGAACGTTGGCCCAAATCTACTATCAATTCTTTCATTCGTCAAGTGCATCCTTTCTGAATAATTCTGCAATCTCGTTAACTATTGCCCCGATTTCCTTACCGGTGGTATCTACAACCTGGTCTGCACAAACATAATACTTTTCCCTGCTATGCAGCATTGCCTCAATATCGCTAATGGTTAGATTCTTTTTGAGCAAGGGCCGCACCCCTTTTTTACGGTTAACTCTTTCGAAAATAACCTCAGGAGAAGCGTGTAGTCTAATTAGCACTCCATTCTCCCGCAGGGCGGTTATGTTTTTAGCCCGAAGAACTACCCCTCCTCCGGTGGCAATGACCAAATCACTGCAGCGGCTAAGTTTAAGAGCCATAAGCTCCTCCTCGGAACGAAACCGCTGTTCCCCATAGGTCTTAAACATATCGGTGATTGACATACCAGTTATTTTTTCAATCTCCCGGTCCATATCCACAAAGCGCCGGCCCAGTTTTTTGGCTAAATGATATCCCACCGAGCTTTTACCTGTACCCATAAAGCCTAATAGTACTATATTCTTTCCCATCTCCACACCTTTTTCATGTAATCGCAATATGAGATATAATTCTGCTCCATCTGTTCAATACTGTCGCCGCCAAATTTGTTCACCATCGCCCGGGCTATACCAAAAGCCAGCATTGCTTCGCCCACAACAGCCGCCGCCGGCACAGCACAAACATCCGAGCGTTCTATGTCTGCCTTTTCCTCAGTCCAGTTAGAAGTATTAACACTAACCAAAGGTTTATACAGGGTTGGGATGGGCTTCATATAAGCCCTGGCCCATATGGTTTCTCCATTGCTAATCCCACCTTCGGTGCCGCCAGCATGATTGGTTACTCTAAATATTCCTGTGGTTTCGCTATAATGTATTTCATCGTGAACTTTTGACCCTGGCTGTTGAGAATTTTTAATACCGTCGCCAATTTCCACTGCTTTAATTGCCGGTATGCTCATTAACAAGCCTGCCAGATCAGCATCTAATTTTCTGTCCCAGCTGACATGACTCCCCAACCCGGGCGGAACACCCAAAGCTCCGACCTCAAAACATCCCCCCAGGGATTCTCCCGCTTCCCTGGCGCTGTCAATCAGCTTGATCATCTTTTCAGCATTCTGTTTATCGTTACACCTTACAGGTGATTCTTCATTCAACTTCAAAAATTCGGCTAGATTTTCTTGTGTAACTACCGCCGGTACGGAACTAATCTCTCCGATAGCAATAACCTGGCTATAAATATATATGTTAAAGGGCTCCAGCATCTTCCTAAAAAATGCCCCGGCAGCTACCCGGCAAGCAGTTTCGCGGGCACTGGCCCTTTCCAAAACATTGCGCATATCTTCATGCCGATACTTAATCGCCCCGGCCAGGTCAGCATGCCCAGGACGCGGTCTTTTTACCACCCGTTCGTCAGTGTGGGCCTCAGCTCCTGCCGCCATAACTTCCTTCCAGTTGCTATGGTCACGATTAGAGATCATAAAGCTAATCGGACTGCCCAGGGTATACCCCCCTCTTACCCCGGAGATTATTTCCGCACTGTCTGTCTCTATCGCCATGCGCCCCCCGCGACCGTAACCTTTCATGCGGCGAACCAGGTGATAGTTTATGAAATCTTCACTTATCTGTACCCCGGCAGGCATACCTTCTATTATTCCAATCAAGCCCCTGCCATGTGACTCTCCTGCGGTAAGAAACCTTAACAAACTACTCTTCCTTTCTACTGTTTCTGTAAGTTATCCGCGGCAATCCTACAAAATCGGCCTAATCCAGGTTTGATCACCACTACCAATGCTCTGGGGGTGTATCTGATACTCTTATTCGGCCGACGGCGGGATTGACAATGATATACAGCTTTTTATTACGGCTGTTCTTAAGTATCACCGTTCCTCCTGAACTTGGCGCCCCCGAAGGGTAAAACGCGCACACCGGGTTTCCGCCCATTCTTTGCGTAAAAGTGGGCATACCCAACACCACAATGCCCTTGTTTAACCACCTGGTTACCGGAAGGGATGATGAAGAATTATAAACCTTATACCGGTTGCCGCCGGCATAAAAAACTACCCTGCTTACCTGTCCGCTGGTTATGGCATCTTGCCTCGCAGCTCTAAGCGCTTCCGCCATTTGATGCGCGTCGGCTTTAAGCTTAAGAATATCTATTGAAGCTGTTATTGATGGTACCGCCAGGGATGCAACGATTCCCATAACCAACATTACCAGGAGGAGTTCAATTAACGTAAAACCTTTATGCCTTGAGCTTATGAAGAACCACTTCTTTCATAAAGTCCACCGGTGGTTTTACCCCGGTTAGTATCTCCAAAGTATATGCGCCCTGATAGACAAACATCGAAACTCCGGAAACCGTCTTAAGTCCCCGGCTCTGACCCATTAATAGGAACCGGGTGTTTAAAGGATTATATATTAAATCACATATTACCGTATCATCACGTACGCAATCGAGGGAAGCCACCGGAGCTTGTTCTGTATGGGGAAACATGCCTACGGGAGAGGCATTGATAATAATATCCGCCCGATGGCCAAGGTTGGTAAAGTTATCTGATGTCATCCGGTGTCCTGCGGCAGAACAGTCGGGACTTCCAATAAAACTGGCCATTTCTATAGCCTTTTTCTCATCCAGGTCCAAAAAGTCGATGTGAGTAACACCTGCACAGGCCAATTCATAAGCAACAGAGCGGGTTGCACCACCGGCTCCGATGAACAGAACCCGGCCCCTAAGCGCTATCTCTTTCTCGGCCAGGCTGGCGACAAAACCACGTCCGTCCGTATTGTAGCCAATCAGGCGGCCCTGGTCATTGCAGATTACATTAACCGCACCCGAGGCACGGGCCTCAGCCGACAAATCATCCAGTAAAGGAATAACCGCTTCTTTAAATGGTATGGTAACATTAAGTCCTTTTATATTTAAGGTGCGTACGGCGGCAATAACCTGGGACAAACTTTCCCGGCTTACCTCAAAAGGAAGGTAAACATAATTTAAGCCTAATTTTCTCAGAGTTAAATTATGCATCCAGGGTGAAAGGGTTTGTTTAAGAGGATTACCAATAATACCAATAACTCTGGTCTGCGTATCTATTAACATTAATTAATCCCCACATTAATTATTCAGGCGAATGCCTACTACATTCGCCTGTATCTCAAATTATTACATTTATTGCCGGTTATTTTCAACTCCCCTCGGGACAGGTTAGAGTTTATGTTTGAACCGGCGCAGCACAAAGAACTCCATACACCGGGAAATCTTGGTGCCGGCAAACTCGCGTTTGGCAATGGGAACCACCAGAATAGTAAACAGCCCGGCGCGGTTTCCGCCCAGAATGTCGGTAAAAATTTGGTCCCCAATTACCGCAACCTCGGAATTATTCAATCCCATAAGAGCTACCGCTTTTTGGAAAGCCCTGCGGCGAGGTTTTTGAGCTCGAAAAATGTAGGGAATGTCCAACCGCCTGGCAACAGTAATTACCCTCTGCTCACCGTTATTTGATAGAATACAGGCTTTAAACCCACGGGATTTAATAAGATCAAACCAGGCTATAATTTCCTTGCTTAACTTATTACTGTTCCACTCAGTTATAGTATTATCCAAATCAAGAATAAAGGCACGAATATTGGCTTGCTGCAATTGATCCAGCGGAATATCCAGAATAGACTTGACGTAAATATCGGGAAATAAAATACCGGGCATATCTGTTACTTACCTCAAAATAAAATATCTACTTTGTGCCGGTTGATGAGAAAGCTTTGATAAAGCTTTCTCTTAAAATTCCGCTCGATATTTCCGGTGCAACGGGATTAACATAATATCCCGTCCCTATTTCCAGCCCGGCAGTTACAATCAAGCGGGGACTCAACTCAATGTACCAGTGATAACCTTCAGAGGAACACCCTGTATTAACAGGGGAGGAAACAATAACCATATTATATGATGGATCATTCAAACATTCCAGCATAGCACTAATAAAACGTTGTAGAACTACACCCAGCTCACTGATCTCCTCACTGCTAATCGCACCGAAATGGGCAGTGTGCTTCCGCGGTACAATCCAGGTTTCGTAAGAGAACCTGGAAGCATAAGGACATATAAGTACATAATTGTCGCTTTCATATACTATCCTTTGCTGCTCTTTAATTTCCTGCTGCAACATATCACACAGCAAACAACGCCCAGTTTTCTCGAAATAACGTGCAATTCCGCGGTTTTCATCGGGAACCATAGGTAATGCCACTACCTGGCTGTGGCTGTGGCCGAGTGAGGCTCCGGCAAAAAGTCCCCGATTCTTGTACATATGGATATATTTAATCCTTTCGTCCTGGGATAATTCATTATACCGGTTTTTAAGCATATTGAGCACCATTTCCATCCGCTCTGGGGAATACTCATACATATCAACCCCATGTTCAGGGGTTTCCACAACCACCTCATGTTTGCCAAATCCGGGACAGGCACAATATATGCCCTTGTTTTCTTCCTTAAAAATCCCAGTCAACTCAAAGGCCGAAAATTTATTGGGTATAGTTCTAACCTGCCAGCCGGGGGCATTGGCCTTTGAACCATTGGGACGGCAGGCAGCTACTTCATTAGTCGTAAAACCTTCGTTACCTTCACAAAACGGACAAAAGCCATTAAATTCAGCGCTCTGCATTCCCTGCTTATTTATCGGAAAATCATTCGGTTTTAGAGCCCGGTCAGTTGCTACAACAACCCATCTATCCCTAACCATATCCTTTCTTAATTCCGGCATCTACCTGACCCCTTTACTTCTGAAATTATCTGCCAATATTAGATTAAACTTTTTTACGGTTTTGCTACACTGCTTGCTATAATCTAATACCGCTCTTACATTCTATTATCATTAATAAACTACTATAACACAATACACAATCGTTCTGTAAGGGTTTACCAGTCAACAGTTTGCCTGTATAATGTAAAAGTATGTAGGTTCTGGGGGGTCGAAAATAGAGGAGGTTTGTAATGGAAGCAATCATACTGTACCTGGCCAAAATAATTACCGACATAATCGGGGGGTTAGGTTACTGGGGGGTTGGCATCTGCATGGCTATCGAAAGCTGCAATGTTCCTCTGCCCAGTGAGGTAATCTTACCTTTTGGAGGTTACCTGGCTTCTGAGGGACGCATTACTTTTTTGCAAGCAGCCCTGGCAGGAACAGTCGGCGGCACACTGGGATCTGTTGTATCCTACTACCTCGGTTATTACGCTATTGATTCCTCCATACTATTCTGGATTCCGGAACGGAAAAAGCAGGTTGTTACCGAATGGTTCAATCGTCACGGGGAAAGTACAGTCTTCTTCTCGCGCCTGCTTCCGGTTGTCAGAACCTTTATCTCCCTGCCGGCTGGAGCAGCCAAAATGAACCTGGCCAAGTTTATTGCCTATACCTTTGTAGGCTCATTGATCTGGAGTTTGATTCTTACCTACCTGGGTTACCAACTTGGCACTCACTGGATGATTTTACGTAAATACTTTGAGTATGCCGATATTATAATTCTAATAGCAATTATAGCCGGTATCGCTTATTATTATCGGAGGCGGCGCACACATTAAGCCATTTCACATTCCAACTGCTTACTGCTATGAATCCGGTTAGTCTCCAGATTTACGCAATCACCCGGCTTTAATGAAAGTAAATTGGTGTTGTTCTGAGTACCCGGCCAGAGATGAAAAACTATCTCTTGTCGGGCTATGTCTACTACAGTAAGGCATACTCCGTTTACAGCTATTGAGTCACCCGGTGCAATTTTTTGTATAACCTGGTGAGATTGAACTCTAAATGCGTATAACTCGGGTTTTTCTGGCAACGGGGCGATATGGCCCACAGTCCCCACTTCCTCAATAATACCCCGGAATACAAATTTTTGGACCACGCTAACCCTCCTCTTGAATACTGATGCCATTCTTAAGCATTAGTTTAACCTGGCTCTGTACGGCTATAACTTTATTTATGCTTACCTTCTTAGAACCGTTAACACCCCTCCTAAAAACAATACTTTTTATTTTCGATTTTGTGAAACATAGTCCTTCTCTTTTGCATATTATAATCTTTGACCTTTTTGAAATTATTTCCATATATTGTTATTACCTTATTGGAATACTTTAGTGAAAATGATATTCTAATATTAGTTAGTTCGCTTATACACACCGCTGAGTTTCTCCGGGGGGAGAAAACGGGGGAACCACTAAAGGGGTGAATCTGTTTTTACAGTAGGGCTACCTTTGGCCCGAACCCGTCAGCTAACCTCGTAAGCGTGAAAAGGAGACCGGGTCAAACAAAATCACATAATAAACCCGCGGAGCCTTTCGATTGCGAACCATCCCTTTCTTATTTTAAAAAAGGAGTGATTGGCATGAGAGAAAGTCAAGTTGTGGCCAGCCCCAACGAGCAGTCCAAGATAAGGGCTCTGGAACTGCGCGAGGATGTCTTACCATATGTCTCCAAGTCCGCCCATATAAAAACAGGCATGTCTATGCATAAACAGGCACTCGCCCAAAAGGCCAAAATACTCGCCCTTCTGGGGGGCAATGAACACGATTGGCTGAACTGGAAATGGCATATGAAAAATCGTATCAAAGATGCCTCCTTATTAAGCCAGATTCTTAATCTCACTCCGCTGGAAATAAAGCAAATTCAAAAGGTGGGTGAGCTTTACCGGTGGGCAATTTCACCTTACTACCTGAGTCTGATTGATTCCGATTACCAGAATAGCCCTATATTTAAACAGGCCGTTCCTGATATCAGGGAATTACAGAGCGGCGGGGTTGCTGACCCCATGGGTGAAGAGTTTACTTCACCGGCACCGTGTATCACCAGGCGCTACCCGGACCGGCTGATAATTAACGTCACTAACCAGTGTGCTATGTATTGCCGTCATTGCCAGCGCCGCCGGAATATTGGAGGAGTCGACCAAAACGCTTCCCTGGGTGATATCCGCGCAGCTCTTGCCTATGTAGCTGAAAATCCGGAAATCAGGGATGTCCTTATTACCGGCGGAGACGCACTAATGCTCAGCGACCATAATCTGGAATTAATTCTAAAACAACTGGCGACTATACCACACGTGGAAATAAAACGGATTGGAACCCGGGTACCTGTTACCCTGCCCCAGCGGATAACTCCGCAACTGTGCAAGATCTTACGCCGTTACCCACCCATTTACCTAAATACTCAATTTAACCACCCAGTGGAAGTAACACCGGAAGCTGCGCAGGCTTGTGCCCGGCTTATAGATGCCGGAGTTGTCCTGGGTAATCAGGCGGTCTTGCTCAGAGGTATTAATGACAATCCGGCTGTAATGCGAAAACTAAACCACGAACTCCTGCGCATACGGGTTCGTCCTTATTATATTTTCCATGCTAAAAACGTAATCGGAACCAAACACTGGCAAACCAGCATCAGACAAGGTCTGGATATCATCCGCAGTTTACGCGGACATACTTCTGGCCTGGCTGTACCTACATACGTATATAATGCACCCGGCGGTCTGGGTAAGATTCCCCTGGCACCGAATTCCATAATACACATAGAAGGTGATAATTTTACGTTGAAAACCTGGGAAGGGAAGCTAGTAGAAGTAAAAGATAGCGACAATTAGCGTACTTTATATGTTCTAGTTAATCAGGCGCTAAAAGGGGCTTTCCTTACGGATAGCCCCTTCTTGATTTTACTTTCTAGGCTTCAAGGCTTATTTCTCTAATTAATTTTTTTACAGCTCGCTTTTCTATTCTTGAAACATAAGACCTGGATATACCCAGCTTTTTGGCTATTTCCCGCTGGGTCTCCTTGAACCCAGTGAATAATCCATACCGCAATTCGATTACTTCCTGTTCCCGCTGGGAAAGAGCCTCCATCTTTTCCCTAATTTTCTCCTCCTGTAATTTGGCTTCTACCTGGTCTACTATCTCATTATCAGTGGTAAGAATATCAATCAGTGAAATTTCGTTGCCTTCTTTGTCATAGCCGATAGGGTCATACATGGAAACCTCTTGTTTGGTCTTTTTCATGTTGCGCAGATGCATAAGAACTTCATTTTCAATGCAGCGGGCGGCATATGTTGCCAGCCTTACTCCCCGGTCTTCATTAAATGTCTTGATAGCTTTAATAAGACCTATGGTACCAATAGATATCAGATCCTCCAAATCCTCACTCCGGTTTTCATACTTCTTAACAACATGGGCCACTAATCGTAAGTTGTGTTCGATAAGCTTATTGCGGGCATCTTCATTACCTTTCCTCAACTCGTCCAAGCATTTTCGTTCTTCATCCTCACTCAATGGCTGCGGAAATACTTGATTATTAAGGTAGGCAAAAAGGAACAGGGTTCCATGAAGCACCGCAGCAACGGCTAAAACCCAACCCAATATGGCCAAACTACCACCTCCATAATGTTAGAGCGCTTTATACTATATGAAGCTGGCAGTGAAAATGTGACTTATTTCTATAGTTTATCGTTGCTTTTTTCTTCCTGCCATAATCAGCGTGAAGACATTGCAATTGATCCGTGGTTACGGTGGAAGAATACAGCCTGATTCCGCAGTTTCGATCCCTGGTTATTAGCAGTGTGACAAAACCCGCGTCCACGCGACACCGTGATTGATTTTTCTTGAGATTGGTAAAACTAACAATATTCTAAGTTTACAACTCAATTGTTTTTGGAGAAATCATACGGTGACAGAATTGATTATTCGTGCAATTCCACAACAATTTAAGGCCTTATATACTCTCTCCCGGGTTTTGCCGGTTTTATCATGGGGCATTACCTCCAGCCTGGTGGGATTAGGATGTGCCCATGCGGTAAATAATACTATTCACTGGCTTGACTATGGCCTCATTGTTATGTTTATAATTGTTGTTCACGGGATATTGTCACATGCTATTAATGACCGGGAAGACTGGTTGTCTGGTACGGACCAACTCAGCCCGGGGATACTTTCGGGCGGATCAGGAGTTATCCTTAAGCGCCAGTATACCCTGGCCGAACTGTCCTTTGTGGGCAAAAGTGCACTAGGGACTGCCTGTATTATTGCCATTTACCTTATTGGGTCGGCGGGGCTGCTAGTTATGCCCTTTTTGGCCCTGGCGGTTTGGTCTGCGCTTGCTTACAGTTGTCCTCCGCTAAGACTCTCATATCATCCGCTAGCTGGAGAATGGTTGTGTGGTTTTCCGGCGGTGTGGGGATGTGCGGTAGGTACTTTCTATGTGCTTACCCATCATATCAATGGCATGGTTGTGATTGCTGGTGCTATCCATGCCTTACTGGCAATTGGTTTATTGATGCACCATCACTTGAGCGATATCAGCAGCGATCTACAGTCCACGCCACGCAAATTGACTTCAGTGGCCCTGGTGGGAGTTACTTTTGGCATGCCTAAAACTATCTGGGTAGAATCTGTTTATTTTTTGTTGGCCTTGCTACTAGCAGTTATAGGGGTATGGTTTTTTCATCCGGTATTCTGGATAACAATTCTAACCTCCGCCGGCTGCCTGAAAGCTGCCTTAACAACTGTACCCGAAGACATTTCCAGCATCACCAATCGAGAATATTTCCTTTACGCCCTTATTATAGGTGATGCCGTAATTAAGATGGCAGTACTGTCTTTTGGGCCAGTTCTTGGCTGGCCTCCCTGAGGCACTAGCCCTAGAAACACTCATCTGTTAAGGTTAGCCTCATTAATTAAAAAGACCTGGTTCTCACCAGGCCTTTCTGACTAATTTCCACTGTATATTTTAATCTATTGGTCTTCCCAGTAAGATGGCTCATTACCAATAGTTCAGATGAACCCGGTCTTCGCGGTACCGGTATTCCGGGCCTTTCATTTCTGCTGGATAGCCAACCGGTACTAGAGCAAAAGGCATTACCTGGTCAGGAATATTGAAAAGCTGACGCATGCTCTCTACCCGCTCTTGCCTCGGGTAAATCCCTAACCATACTGCTCCCAGACCCTGATCCTGTACCGCAAGCAAAAGGTTTTCTGTTGCTGCGGCACAATCCTGCACCCAGTAATCTACATCATATTTGCTTAGCCGGGTATCTCCACAGACCAGGATGGCTACAGGTGCCTCCTTGAGCATGCTGGCATGCGGATGATATTGGGGTACCTGATCTAATAATTGTCGATCCTTAATCACCACAAAATGCCAGGGTTGCTCATTTCCAGCCGAAGGTGCACACATGGCTGCCTCCAGCAAGGTCTTGATTTGCTCATCGCTAACTGATTGGTTAGTATATCTGCGAATACTTCTTCGATTCAAAATGGCTTCCATATGCAACCTCCTTTCATTATTAGTCAATTTGGCCTAAAAGCCGATAATTCAACAGTAACAGTACTATCTCAATAAATCAAAGCAGTAATAATTTTCTACGGTTAGATACACTGCCTGAAAAATCCGGGATGCCTCCCTCATAAGGATAATACTACCTCAAGTAATTCTTGCTGTCCAGGTCTGCTGTACTCATAGCAAGCTTAACGGGGATCGTATCCTACTACCGACCAAATGCCTGTTTCATCCTGCCGAACCAATCTCTTTAGATAGACCCGCTCGATGGGACCATTAGCTACCTCCACAACTGCTTCAGCAGAGTTGTTTATCTCTAGTTTAAAAGACGCCATGGGTATTTCCGGCTCGCCTTGAATTCCTTTAGGGGTTACTTTTAGATTTACAAAAGTAAGCGATACCTGCAAAGGATCAAGCTGCCAGGGGCTGCTTCCTCTATCCACCTGTTTTTGGCCAGCTTCAACTACCTCTTTATCTACGGGTACCTTCACCTGAGCTTTACTTGACAGATCTTGCTCTGAATTGGGAATAGTAAGATCGGCTGTAATCTGACCAGCGAGTTTTATCCGCCTGGCCCCTTCGACCTGAATCTCAATACCATTCTGTCTCCACCGCAAACGTTCCTGCAGTATCTCAAGCGGGCCGCCGGCAGCAGTACCAAGACAGGCATTGGCAGCCAGCTTAAAATCTCCCTTAGGGACGGTTTCCATAACAGTAGTATCACCATAATCTAAGACGATTCTATCTTTAAAGGCTAAGATACGGGCTGGTGCTTGTTCTGGCAGTAAAGGGTTTAATCCGCTGATGGCGGCTGCTTCTTCAATGGAAGCTACCAATTGCCCGGGATTGTTGTCTACTACCTGATATCCCTCCGGAACTTGATAAGCAAATACTTGGGGATTAATCTCAGTATTGGGTTTAAAACTTACAAAAGTATATGTTGTTTGTAGTGCATTTTGCATAGCTGTTTGCAGTTGAATAGGCAAATTAGTTTCGGTATCAACCCATAAATAATACTTCATTCCTCCTGGCGGAGAAATTGCAAGTTTTGTTGTTTGACGACCGGCAATCAACTCGGAGCCGACAATAGTGTGAGGATATTGTTTTGCCCGTTTGGCCTCATCCCGCAAGTCAAAACTGCTCCGGGTTGGATCTGGCAATTGCGGCAACACAGCTACTTCCTTTTTCTCATGACTAATCTGCCACTTTTGCTGCCCGTTATTAACAGTCAAAGTACCATCATCTTGCTTTATAGCATATTTATCACCTTCGGACCAAAGTTCTACCCGGCGTACCAGCCATTCCTCACCGCTTGCATTCTTTGTGCGTACCTCCAGGATACCATGATAATTGGACAATTGGGCAACCGCCTTCTCCATAGCATACACCACATCCTGGTTGAATAGGCCCAGCCAGTTTAGTAATACAACCACCAGGAAACTAGCTGCCAATGCTGCCATAGGCGCTATGAGCCATTTAACAGATTTAGGTGCTGATTTACCCAGTTTCCTCGAGCTAGCCTGCTTTTCTTTTTGCATTTTACCGGCTACAGCTTGAGCTAATCTCTGGGGATACCCCTCTTCAGGCAAGGTAGGTTCTTTCAAAGTACGGACCAATCGAGCGGTTACCAACAGCTTTTCCAATTCCCGATCATTAGCAGTTTCAGCAAATTCTAATTCCTGTTCTTTATTTAATGCATCTATATAATCAGAAAGTTGTTCTTCAATATCATATTTACTCAACGTTTTCCCTCCCTTTTATTTGAATCTGTCTTTGCAGCCTTTATCATCCAGAATCTGGGCTAAAGCTTGCAAGGCCCGATACTGTGCGGTGCGGACCGCGCCTTCTGTTTTCCCTACCAGCTTTGCCGTTTCAGCCACCGAATAGCCTTTTATGATTCGTAAATCAAGAATGGTTTGCTGTTCCGGGCTCAATTTGGTTAATGCACTTTCTAATAGTAAACGCTGTTCAATCTCATTTTGCTGATCCCTAACAGCTGTTTCTTCCGGCATTATTTCCTGGAAATTCACTAATACCCCTCCGCGTTTCTTTTGACGCCACCGATCCCGTATTACATTTAGAGATACCGTCTTCATAAAACCCAGGAAGTTTTCCTGTGGAATCATGTTTTTTTGCAGGTAACTCAAGGTTTTCACATATGTTTCTTGAGTAATATCCTCTGCTTCCTCCCGGTTTTGCACCTTATAATATACAAATCGATAAATAGGCTCCCAGGTGGCCAGACATAGCTTTTCTATTGCGGTAAGGTCGCCTTCTGCCGCCTTCTTATACTCATCAGCAGCTATCCCAATTTCTACACCTTCTTTCCGGCCGGTTGTTTTGTATACATAAATCAAAACGAAATTGAGGTCCAAAATGTTACATGAAATTTTTGGAGGCACGGGGGACGGTTCGAGACCGCTGAAAAACGCATAATAAAAAATAGCAAAAATACAATTAAATGCCTCTGTAAAAGCAATGAAAAACCCCCTTATGATATAATGAATGTGACGCAAACACCAATCAAAG